>NZ_CP019388.1:1965000-2292500 GCF_001971725.1 Winogradskyella sp. J14-2
ATTTTATAAACATTTAACGCAAATATAATATTAATTCTTAATCGCAGAAATACTAAGCCAACGAAAATCAAGATAAATATCCATAAAATATAAAAGCCCTTCTGATGTAGAAGGGCTTTTTGTGGTCCCACCTGGGCTCGAACCAGGGACTTTCTGATTATGAGTCAGATACTCTAACCAACTGAGTTATAGGACCTATTGGTTATTACCAATCTCTTTATTTCTAAAGAGTTTGCAATATTACTATATATTTTAAAACTCTACAAGAATTTTAATCGCTAATGTCTTGGCATAATTCTATTAATACGCTATTTGTAGATTTTGGATGTAAAAAAGCTATGATTTTGTTATCTGCGCCTTTCTTGGGAACTTTATGGATCATTTCAAACCCTTCTTCTGTCAATCGATTAATCTCTTCTTCGATATTATCTACGGCAAAAGCGATATGATGAATTCCCTCGCCTTTTTTTTCTATAAATTTAGCTATTGGGCTATTTTCATTTGTGGCTTGCAATAATTCAATTTTATTAGGTCCACATTTAAAAAAGGATGTTTTTACGCCTTCGCTTTCTACCTCTTCAATCTTATAATGCGATTTATCAAATAATGCTTTAAATAGTTCATTTGATTTTTCGATATCTTTTACCGCAATACCTATATGTTCAATTTTTTTCATCTTAATTAATATTGGATTATAATTTCTGTCTAAGAAATAAAATTCTATCCTTTTAAATTATGATTTTTATTCTATAAAAATACCATAATCTTTAAATATCATCTACTTTTGCGGTATGGAAAGTAATAGACAAAAGAAAATAGCAGGTATTTTACAACAGGATTTAGCAGAAGTGTTACAACGTGCTGCATCTACTGGAGGGCTACAAGGTGTTATTATTTCTGTTTCTAAGGTTAATGTTACGGTAGATCTATCTATTGCCAAGGTCTATTTAAGTATTTTTCCTAATAAAGAGGCTAAATCACTATTAGAAGGTATTAGGTCTAATACACCTTTAATTAGGCATGAATTATCACAAAGAACACGTCACCAATTAAGACGTATGCCTCAATTAGAGTTTTTTATTGATGATTCTCTAGAATATATTGATGGTATAGAACGTTCTCTAAAAGGTGAGGACAATCCGCTAGATAACACAGACTTATTAGACAAGCGTAAAAAATCTTAAGTGAATTTTCCGTTATATATAGCAAAACGCTACCTGTTTTCTAAAAGCAGTAGTAATGCTATAAATATAATGACACTTATTGCCTCTGGCGGAGTTATTATTGCCTCTGCTGCGCTGTTTATTGTTCTATCTGTATTTGCGGGTTTAAAAGATTATAGTCTCCAGTTTTCATCTTTTGTAGATCCTGATTTAAAATTACTTCCTAGTGAAGGAAAATCTTTTATACTTACTGATGAAGACAAAATTAAGCTGAGTAATATAAAAGGTATTGTTTCTTTTTCTGAAGTGATAGAGGAACGCATTATAATAAAATCTGAAAACAAAAATTTGCTCGCTTCGCTTAAAGGCGTGGACCCAAACTACTTAAATGTAACGCAAATTGACTCCATGGTTAGCAAAGGGTACTGGCTTGCGCCAAACAGTAACGAAGTGGTTTCTGGTTGGGGCATTTCTCATAACCTCTCATTCGGAATATTAGATTTTAGAACCGCCTTATCCTTATACGTTCCTAAGCCCGGAAAAGGACAGATTAGTTCTATTAAGGGAGCTTACAATGCTGTTTACGTTAATAATGTTGGTTTGTTTGATATTAATGAGGAATTAAACGATAAATATATTTTTTCTGATATCTCTCTAGCCAAACAATTATTAAACTATAAAGACAATCAGATAAGTGCTTTAGAATTGAAAACACATCCTAAAGCAAATGAAGAAGACATTAGAAACGCTATAGATGCTAACTTTAAAAATAGATTTATCATAAAAAACAGAGAGCAGTTAAATGATGCTTTGTTTAAAATGTTGAATACCGAAAACCTCGCCATCTATCTCATTTTCACCTTAGTTATTATTATTGCTTTATTCAATGTAATCGGTGCAATAATTATGATGATTTTAGACAAAAAGAAGTCTTTAAATACACTTTTTAACTTAGGTACAGAACCCAAAACAATAAAATCTATCTTCTTTTGGCAAGGCAGCCTCATGACCATCATTAGTGGTATTGTGGGTATAGTAATTGGTTTGCTAATCGTATTTTTTCAGCAGCAATTTGAGCTCATTATGCTAGCACCAGATTTACCTTATCCTGTTAGATTAAAAATGTTTAATGTCTTTTTGGTTTTGATTACCATTTTTGGATTAGGTATCATAGCGTCTCGACTAGCTTCTCAAAGAATAACTAAGACCTTAATACAGGCTTAAGCAAATTGAAAATCTCCAAACTTATCTAAGACTTCATCAAAGGCATTAAAGACATCTTTAGAATCATCACTGGTTACCATTTTCATGCGATATTCCTTAAAGTTTGGAATACCTTTAAAGTAGTTAGTATAGTGTCTTCGGGTTTCAAAAACACCTAGTTTTTCTCCCTTCCAGTCTATGGACATTTGCAAGTGACGACGTGCCGCTTCAACACGTTCTCGCATAGAAATAGGTGCTAAATGCTTACCTGTTTTAAAATAATGTTTTACTTGCTTAAAAAACCAAGGATTACCTATCGTTGCTCTACCGATCATAGCTCCATCCAAACCATATTCATCTCGCATTTCTACAGCGCGCTCCGGTGTGTTTACAT
This sequence comes from Winogradskyella sp. J14-2, assembly GCF_001971725.1. NCBI lineage: Bacteria > Pseudomonadati > Bacteroidota > Flavobacteriia > Flavobacteriales > Flavobacteriaceae > Winogradskyella > Winogradskyella sp. J14-2. The sequence goes on from NZ_CP019388.1 coordinate 1,967,761, forward strand.
CACCATTTCCAAACACAGGAATATGCATTCTTGGATTGTTCTTTACCTCAGCAATTGGTTTCCAATCTGCATTACCTTTATACATTTGCGCTCTTGTACGACCATGAATGGCTATAGCCTTACAGCCAACATCTTGCAGTCTTTCTGCTACTTCGACAATTTTTATTGAATCGTGATCCCACCCTAACCTAGTTTTTACAGTAACCGGTAAATTGGTGCGCTTCACCATTTCGGCAGTAAGCTGCTCCATAAGACAGATGTCTTTAAGAATTCCAGCACCTGCTCCTTTAGAAACCACCTTTTTTACAGGACAGCCAAAATTGATATCTATTATATCTGGGTTAGATTTCTCAACAATATCTATGGTCTGTAGCATGCTTTCCATGTTAGCACCAAAAATTTGGATACCAACAGGACGCTCTTTCTCATAGATGTCTAATTTCATAACACTTTTAGCCGCATTACGAATAAGACCTTCACTTGATACAAACTCTGTATATACTACGTCTGCTCCTTGTTCTTTACACAATGCTCTAAATGGAGGGTCACTCACATCTTCCATTGGTGCTAATAGCAATGGAAACTCACCTAACTCTATGTCACCTATTTTTACCAAGTATAAAATTTTGGAGCAAAATTACATCTTTTTATAATATTTGCTATTCAAAACCCAAAGTCCATAAAAACCTAAAAGTAATTCCCCAAATATTCCTATGACATAAACAATAGAAGGTATGCCATCTAATATTAAGCTAATTATTCTACCTAAGCCAAGACCTATCATAAATAACACATTAGACAGTAATGCAAAACTTAGAAATTTTCTTTTAAATATACCTAGAATCCATAATATTGAAAACGCTAAATAAATGCCCATAATGGCTTTTGAGAAATTCCGTTCATCTATCGTTTTGTAAGAAATGTCTAAAAAAAGTTGAGGTTGAAAACCGTAAATGAATGCCGCAGGAATTACAATCAAAACAGAAATAATTAAGTGGATTTTAGTTATTATATGCTTTTGTTTCATAGTTTATGTCTAAAATCTACTTATGTATAAACAAGAAGTTTAAAACTTCTTTCTACTCATGTTTAGTACATCACGTCTGCTTGGCCTTGGGTAAGGCTTAAGTCAGCACCTGCAGCACTTTCTACTATACCATAAAATGTTGCTTGTAAAATGTTATCAGAACTAGCGGATGTGTTAGAAGTAAAATCGTCAAACCCTTGCGTAGATGGAAAATACTCTGTGCCATTTATAGTTAGTACAAAATTTTGAAACACATCTGCACCAGTGTCTCCTTCAGCAACTTGAAAATAAATTTGATAGCTACCGCCTTCACTAACACCTTCAACCGTAATTATTCCTTGATTTATTGAAACGGTTTGCTGCGTAAAGTCTATTGGTAAAGTTCCTGTTGTTACCTTTAATATACCAGAACTGTCAGATCCAGAGGAACATTCGCCTAGATCATCTATTATATCTTGTAAACTACCGTCAGGATCTCCACATTCTGCTATTTGATTTTCTAAGGCTTCTTTGTAAGCTATACATAAGTCTTCATTAGTGTTGTCGTTATTGTATGCGGCAGCAGCTTCGTTGGTTGCTTCCTCTGCTGTACAATCAGGAGATGAGTTAGCACCTCTTGTCCAAACAGAGCTAGACACTTGGGTGCTTGTAGAAGTAACTCCCGTTGCAACGTCGGTTTCTGTTGTTGTTTCATTTTGGCTAAATATTAATGTTTGCCCATTATCAGATATCTCAAATGTTGCTGTTTGTTCACCGTTAAGCTCGGCAAAATCCATTCCTTCAAAAGAAAACTCAAAGAAAGATCCGTCTACTGTCATTTCATTTCCATTTACGGAATAGCTTCCGCTGCCAGAAACATTTTCTAGTGTGTAAGGTTCTCCTTCTATATTCATACCATTAGCAACAATATCAGCTACGTAACTATAACTGCCGTTTGTAGTAAAATTGCTTTCGGTAAAATTCAAGGTATAATCTACAGTTGTGCTATAAACTTCTACGTCCGAAGAAATCTCTTGTCCCTGAAAATTAGCAGAGGTGCTTACTTCAACATCAAATTCTACAAGATTCCATTCCCCTAATAAGTCGGCATCGGTTCCACCTGTTTCGGCATCAAAATCTAAAGGTTCGTTTTCGCAAGTAAAGGCAAAGAAAAGTGTAAATAAACAAAGAAGTGATAATAGTTTTTTCATTGTAATTGATCTAGATTAGGCTTAAATGTACAATTAAATATTTTTTTTAAAGAAAAGACTTGTTGACTGGTTTAAAAATTCACTTTTGTTTCGATTGTTTCACTTCCTCTTTTAACAATAATGGCTGCCTCATCGCCTTTTTCAAAGACGGATAACGCTCGCATATAACTCATCATATCTGTAACTGTACTGTCTCCTAATTTTACAACAATATCTCCTTTTTTTAAGCCAGCATTAAAGGCTGGTGTTTCTTCTCTAGTACCATCAATACGCATACCTTTTCCGTCGAACAAATAGTCTGGCACTACACCCAAACCAACTTTAAATCGTGGTGTTTCTTCACTTTCATTTTTGGTTTTTCTAAAAGCTAATTCGCCGTTATCATCGAGATCTGATATGATATCGAAAATATAATCAGAAATTAGATTCATCCCTTCATAATTCAACTTGTCTGAATCGTCTGCAGGCTTATGATAATCTTCGTGTTGGCCTGTAAAAAAATGCAATACTGGCACATCTATTAAGTAAAAAGAAGTGTGATCGCTTGGTCCTACTCCACTTTCATTTTGAACCAATTTAAATCTATCGTTGTGTGCTTTTATGGTTTGCTTAAAGATCGGTGAAGTGCCTACTCCATAAACCGCTAAAGTGCTATCTGCTTTTAATCTTCCAACCATATCCATGTTAATCATATAATTAATAGTCTCGGCATCAATAGTTGGATTTTTAGAAAAATAATTAGAACCCAACAAACCCATTTCCTCACCAGAAAAAGCCATAAATAAATAATTATTTTCATCCTTCGTTTCTGCATTATCGTTCTTAACTTTAAGTCTTTCGGCTAAATTCAACATAATAGCTACACCACTCGCATTATCATCTGCTCCATTGTGCACTGCTTTCTCTTCTCCTCTATAAAGCGAGCCTTCACCACCATAGCCCAAATGATCGTAATGCGCACCAATAATGATTGTTTTTTCAGCATTATTATTTATAAAACCTATTACATTATTACCAGTAATTGTGCTGTCTGCATTAGTAGTAAACTCAACTTCTTTGTGAGGGTCTGTTTTTGGTTTAAATGAAAAAGGTTGTAAAAAACCTTCTGTTCCTTTTGCTTCGAGCCCAATTTCCTTAAAACGCTTAATGAGGTACTCAGAAGCTTTTTTCTCACCTTCAGTGCCTGTTTGTCGGCCTTCTAGCTTATCATCAGCTAAAAAATAAACATCTTCTTTTATTTTGTTCTCTGCAACTTTAGGTTCTTTCTTGCAAGCGCACACACTTACTAAAAGAAACAAAAACACTATATTTTTCATCACTAAATCTTATTTTTGCAAAATTAAGTATTAATGCCCATATAATATAATTATTAACCATGAACAGACTCGCCATTATTTTTCTATTTTGTGTTGCTATTTCTTCTTGTAAAAATGAGAAACAATCTTCTGATGCCGATAGCCATCCAGAAGCATCTGACCTAAATACGTCTCTCATATATCCAGAAGAAACAAACTTTAAATCGCTCAGGCAGGTTACTTTTGGTGGAGATAATGCCGAAGCTTACTGGAGCTTTGATGACAAACAATTGGTATTTCAGTCTAACAATGCAAAATGGGGCGTTAATTGCGATCAGATGTTTTTGATGAACGCAGAAGAAACTTTTACTGATAGTATTGCTCCACCAATGGTGAGTACAGGAAAAGGAAGAACTACCTGTTCTTATTTTTTACCAGATAACAAACATATTATTTACGCGTCTACGCATTTGGGAGGTGAAGGTTGTCCAGAAGTTCCTGTAAAAGAAAATGGTAAATACATTTGGCCAATCTATGATACTTACGACATTTTTGTTGCCGACTTAGAGGGTAACATTGTAAAACAACTCACATTTGAAGATGGTTATGATGCCGAGCCAACGGTATCACCAAAAGGAGACAAAATTGTATTTACATCTACCAGAAGTGGTGACCTAGAGCTGTATACCATGAATATAGACGGTACAGACGTAAAACAAATTACCGACGAGCTTGGTTACGATGGCGGCGCATTCTTTTCGCCAGATGGTAGTAAACTTATTTTTAGAGCGTCGCGTCCTAAAACGGAAAAAGAACAAAAAGAATATAAAGATTTATTAGCTAAAGGATTGGTGGAGCCTAGCGATATGGAGCTTTTTATCTGTAATGCAGATGGGAGCGATATGAAACAATTAACGGATTTAGGCAATGCCAATTGGAGTCCGTTTTTTCACCCAAGTGGTAAAAAGGTGCTGTTTTCTTCTAATTTTGAAAGTGAAATTGGTTTCCCCTTTAACCTTTATATGATTGATATTGATGGTAAAAACCTAAGGCGCGTTACTCATGGCAACACGTTTGAAGCTTTTCCAGTATTTTCTAATGATGGTAAATATTTAATTTTCTCTTCTAACCGAAATAATGGTGGTACAAGAGATACTAATTTGTTTATTGCAGAGTGGCAAGATTAATTTAAATCTTTTAGTCTATCGCGCTCTTCTGCAGATGCAGACCGCTCATTAGTGCTAAGTTTGGTATTACCAAATTTATAACTAAAACCTAATTTTACAAATCTATTGTCTTGATCTAAAATCCTTCCACTTGATTGGTTGAGATAATCTATGGAAATATCGTAATCTTGCATATTAAAAATATCATCAATACTTAATGATATAACGGCTCTATCGTTTAAGAGTGATTTTGAAACACTCAGGGTAGAAATTAATCTATCATCTACACGTTGCAAACTCTGAAGGTTTCTTCCAAACCACCAAAAAGTGGCGTTAATATTTAAACTATTATCTTTAAGTAACGTAAGCCCAGACGATAAAATAAACAGTTGAGACCATTGATTTAATTCTACAAAGCCATTTCCAAAATCCACTTCTTCATTCATATTAAAAGTAGATGAAACTGCATAAATATTAAATCTGTTAGACGGATAATAGTTAAACTCTAAATCAAATCCGTAATCTACACGGCTATCTAAATTGGTTGGTGTATAAGCAATAATATTAGTTTCATTATTCTGCCTTGGTAGCTCTTCTATGGCTCCATCATAGTTTGTGTAGTAGGCAGAGAAAGTAAAATTCTTTAAGAAATCTAAACTAATCTTGTAATTATCGGTGTAAGTGGGTAATAAATTTGGGTTTCCTAAAACCACAGTGTTTTCATTTATAAAGAAAGTAAATGGATTTAGATTTGTGTAGCTTGGCCTTGTAATACTTCGTTTATAATTAGTAGATACCCTCACATCATCTGAAATTGCGTAGGTTAGGCTAGCATTAGGAAACCAATTGAGGTAGTCTTGGGTGTTTGTTTCGCTAAGGCTTAAAGATTTGCCCTCAATATTAGTTTGCTCAGTTCTTAGGCCTAAACTTAAATCCCATTTATCCCAAGATGTACTATAGTTGGCGTAAACAGCAAGTACGTTTTCGTTGTACTTAAAGGCGTCTGAATTATCTGTATCTAAAACCTCGTTACCATTAATAATATTCAACCGCACGATATCGCTGTCCGTATTAACATTAGAATATTTTACACCTGCCCCAAAACTAGAGGACTCGCCAATCGGTAGATTGTAATCTGCTTGTGTTGTAAATATTCTTGTGTCTTGATTAGCTAATGTATTAAACTCTGAATCGTTTAAAAAGCCTGGTTCATCCTGAAACACCTCTTGGTCACGGTTGTAATCGAAAATCGTAAGATGGCTATTAAAAGTTATGTTGGCATTATTTTCAAAATCGTGTCTAAAAATCAAATCTGTACCAATATTGTACTTGTTGTCTAGAGAGAGATTATCTGCTGTAAAACTCGATTCAAAATTTTCGCTTTCGTCAAAAATATCTGTTCTATTATTAACCTGATACTTAAAATAAGGCATATACAAACCTGTACTTGTTAAGCTTAAGGTGTTTTTATCATCAAGGAAGTAATCAAAGTTTATATTGAGGTTATGGGTTTCTGACCATGTGTTTCTATTGGTATTTGATTTCCAAATCTGGTCTATTTCATAAATCTCTTCTCCGTTTGGATTTGGATTTGTATTTTCTAAAAAATTAACCGTGTCGTCTTGGTCTCTATTGATCTTCTGGTTTGTGTAATTATAATTGAGGTTAAAGTTAATTTTATTGTTTTTTAAATAGTGACTTGTACCAGCGTTGTACCTCGGAAAAACACCTTGGGTATAATTTGTTTTAACGCTACCTCTGTAACCAGTTACCAAATTCTTGCTCATAATTATATTTATCACCGATCCGCTATCTGCATCGTAATTTGCAGGCGGATTGGTAATAACCTCAACAGATTTTATACTATTTGCTGGTGCACTCTCTAGCAGTTGCATTAGCTCTTCTGAGGTTAACTGAACTCTTCGGCCGTTAATGTAAACTGCTGCGCGAGCGCTTTTAATATTAATACCTTCTTCGCTAACAATAACACCTGGAGTACTTTTTAGAACACCAAGGGTAGACCCTTCTACTAGTGCCGTATTTTCTACATTAAAAACTAAACGGTCTGGTTTTCTGGTAATCGTTGGCTTCTTTGCAACAATGGTGACTTCGTCTAAACTTTCAGAGTTTTCTTTAAGTAGTATCGTTTTTAAGTCTAAATCTCCTGTGAGAACGATTTTTTGCTCAAACTCTACTAAACCAATAAAACTTATTTTAAGATAGTAGGTGTCCTCTCTTAGATTGACCAAATTAAAATAGCCATTATCGTCTGTAGATGTACCTAGTAAAAATTCTCTTTCTTCTCCTTGTAAAAGAATCACATTGGCCAATTCAATAGGTGTGTTTTCAGCATCAACAACCTTGCCTAAAATAGAAAAATTCTGGGCATTGACGCCATAAGACAGCACAAAAATAAATGTACAAAAAAGAGAGCGCAGGTAAATAATCATTAGTTAGCTTTGTACTCGCAATATAAACATAGTTTTTTATATGTTATTACGGTTTTTCCGTAGTTTATTGAATTTTAATTGTTCTTTTTTGTTGTTACAAAGGACAATAAATCAATTATATTTGCAATCTTAAAGTTGCTTTAGAAAAAGAGAAATGAAGAATATTCGTAATTTTTGCATCATTGCACATATAGACCACGGAAAGAGTACACTTGCAGATCGTTTATTGGATTTTACAGGCTCTGTAACTGATAGAGAAAAACAAGACCAGTTGCTAGACAATATGGACTTAGAGCGCGAACGTGGTATTACCATAAAGTCTCATGCCATTCAAATGGAATATACCTACGGAGATGAACAATATATTCTTAACCTTATTGACACGCCTGGTCACGTAGATTTTTCATATGAAGTTTCTCGTTCTATTGCGGCATGCGAAGGAGCGCTTCTTATTGTTGATGCAGCGCAAAGCATACAAGCACAGACCATTTCTAATCTATATTTAGCTTTAGAAAATGATTTAGAAATCATTCCTATACTTAATAAAATAGACTTACCAAGTGCCAATCCTGAAGAGGTAACAGACGATATCGTAGATTTATTAGGTTGCGACCCTTCTGAAGTTATTCCTGCGAGTGGAAAAACAGGGCTTGGTGTTGATGCTATTTTGGCGGCAATTATAGAACGTATTCCTGCACCAAAAGGAAATCCAGACGAGCCTTTGCAGGCACTTATTTTTGATTCTGTTTATAATCCTTTTAGAGGTGTAGAAACCTATTTTAGAGTGATAAATGGATCTATTAAAAAAGGGCAAAACATTAAATTTATTAATACTGGTAAAAACTATTTTGCCGATGAGGTAGGTACTCTAAAACTAACTCAGGTTAAAAAGCAAGAAATAAAAGCTGGTGATGTTGGCTACCTAATAACAGGAATTAAAGATGCTCGCGAGGTAAAAGTTGGTGATACCATTACTGATGCAAAAGAACCCACTAAAAATGCTATTTCTGGTTTTGAGGATGTAAAGCCTATGGTTTTTGCTGGTATTTATCCTGTAGATACAGAAGATTATGAAGAGCTACGCGCCTCTATGGAAAAACTTCAGCTAAACGACGCATCCTTGGTATTTGCTCCAGAGAGTTCTGCTGCTTTAGGTTTTGGGTTCCGTTGTGGATTCCTTGGTATGCTTCACTTAGAAATTATTCAAGAACGTTTAGAGCGTGAGTTTGATATGACGGTAATTACTACAGTACCAAACGTAAGTTACCACGCTTTTACTAATAAAAACCCTGATGAGATTGTTATTGTAAACAATCCTTCAGATTTACCAGAACCTTCTACTTTAAATCGTGTAGAAGAACCATATATTAAGGCAACTATAATTACAAAATCTGACTTTGTTGGTCCTGTAATGAGCCTTTGTATAGAAAAACGTGGACAAATTACTAATCAAACGTATTTAACGACTGAACGTGTTGAACTTAGTTTTGACATGCCGTTAGCAGAAATAGTATTCGATTTTTATGACCGTTTAAAAACCGTATCTAAAGGTTATGCCTCTTTTGATTACTCACCAATTGGTATGCGTGCTTCAAAACTGGTAAGAGTAGACATCTTGTTAAACGCACAAACCGTTGATGCGCTTTCTGCTTTAGTACATGCTGACAATGCCTATACGATTGGTAAAAAAATGACTGAAAAACTAAAAGAGCTTATACCAAGACAACAGTTTGACATCCCAGTACAGGCTGCTATTGGTGCTAAAATAATTGCACGCGAAACCATTAAAGCGCTTCGTAAAGACGTAACAGCAAAATGTTATGGAGGTGATATTTCGCGAAAGCGTAAACTTCTTGAAAAGCAGAAAAAAGGTAAAAAACGTATGCGCCAAGTGGGTAATGTAGAAATACCTCAGCAGGCTTTTATGGCTGTATTAAAGCTAAACGATTAACAGAAAAACTCCCTCATATATGAGGGATTTTTTTAATTCTTATACTTCAACTTAAGAAAGTAATAAATAGAATAGATAAACCAGTGCGAGATTAAAAAATCCGTATATGATGAGTATAAAACGAAAAGGAAATTTGATGATTTTAAAAGTTTTATCACTAAAGTTATACTTGTAATTTGCAACTAATTCCTCATTAGAAGATGATTCAAAAATCGCTTGTTTTGGTAATGTTTTAACCTTTTTTAATACATACTTTTTAAATATTGTGTCTATTATGAAAACAAATGGAAAGGCAAAAAACTTTACTCGCTTCCCAATAACTTTATTTAATGCTGGCTTTATTACAAACAACGCCACACCTTTAAAAACGTCAGAAAAAGTAGTTTTTAATGTCACATCATTTTGTCTTTGCGTACGTAACAATCCTGTATCTTTATATATGTTTTTAGTGGTTTGTAATGTTATCTCATAGACTTTTTCGATATCGCTTTGTATAGTGCTAAAAAGCCTAATTACAGAAAATATAATAACGGTTGGTAATGATATTATAAAAGCTAAAAACCAAAATAAAATACCAAAAAAGGTGTTTTGAAAATGCATATATGCAACCATGGTTAACATCACTAAAAAAACAAGTAATACCAAGCCAAAAACTTTACCAATATAAAGCGGAAATAAAATAGCGTCAGATATAGTTTCGGCTAGTTCATCTACTTGATATTTTGAATAATCTATTCTCTCAGTTTCATTCATTTGTAGGAGCTAGCTAAGTTTGTTAATGGCAGTTCTTATTGATTTAACCATATATTTAAAAGCCTCATAGTCCTTAAAGTAGGGTTCAAAAAATTCTGAACCATTAACTTTTTTGTTAATATCAAAATTTAAATAATTAGATTTTTGAGGTAATGTTATATATAATTGACCTTCAGAAAAAGCTATTATTGGTGTATAACCATTTGCTAAATATATGTTTTTAAGTGCTATGGCTATAGCTTCTACTAATGGATGCGATGTCTTAAATTTAGAAAATAATTTGTACTGCTGTGGCATGCCTAATTGTTCAAAATTTAAAGTATCAACCTCATTACCATAATCAATAGCAGAGAATTTTGTTTTATCTTCTGAGTAAATTGTTGGTATTAAGAGTAACTTATCTTTATTTTTAATTTTAAAATTAGCATGCATAAAAAGACCTTCGTAAAACTTAATTTCATCCTTTATAATTCCAAGCCCAGGTAAATCATTATCTTCTTCTGTTTCAGTAAAAATTCCTCTTATAATAAAAAGCGGTAATAAAAGAATAGACAATAAGCAACCTCCTATTGTTTTGCCATAATTTATAACATCTTTATAAAACTTAACTTCACTAAAACTAATAGGAACGTCTTCAATTTTTCCAGAAATATGGTTAAACCCTACAATATATTTTGATTGATTAATGAACGTATTTTTAAAAATTTTACTACTACTTACAAGTGTTTTTAATGAGATATTAATGCTATAAATATTTTCTGGATGTAAAGATTTTACCAGTTTTTGTAATACTTTTTCCTTAACTGAATTGGTATATTTATATTTTGGAGACGGAATTAATCCCGAAAGAATACAAACCGTACCAGAAATAGCGAGATACATTAAAAGCGGTGGAAAAATTAGAATGACAAATAATATTACAATGCTAGTAACTTTAGCTATTTGAAAAATTGGCATTACAGTAATTTTGTATGCTCTGTACAAGACATATAGCCTTTTTCGTTTCAGCTCTAGGGCTCTTGAGACATTTTCTAAATTAAGATGGTCTAACATATTTTTAGTTAGAGGCTTCTATTTTTTTACCGAGATAAACCAGTACGCTTTTAGCGTCTATTTCCTTTTCTACATCATCATCTAATGAAGGAATTATATGTATTTCACCCTTACTGGTTTTAAGGAATAACGGAATTTGATCTTTATCAGATTTAATAATCTCTAATGTATTGTGATAAGTATCTAGGTCTTTAACTGCAAACTCATGTATTTCTGGGTACTCTTCTGTAACTTCCATAAGATTATTAAAATCATCAGACATGGTAAACACACCGTCTTCTGTTGAAATAGAGCTGTTTTCTAATTCTGTTTTAGATGCAAGCCTAAATGAGCCATTTTCACCGAATTGGGCTCCAAATTTTTCTACTGCGTATCGGTTAATATCTGCGTTTCCTGTAAGAGCTAAAAGGTATCCTATATCATTAAACTCTACATTATCTTTTAATGTTTCTGAGTAAATATTTTCAGTATGCGCCTCTATTCCCATTTTTTGAGCTTCATTAACATTACTTTGGTTACTATCTACCAAAACCACGTGCCTTCCGTTGTCTATGAGATATTGAGCAACAATGCGAGAAACTCTAGATGCGCCTATAATTAAAATACCTTCGGATTTTGACAAGAAAACACCAGATACTCTTGCAAACAAACGTGCTGTGGTTGCATTTAGTAATACTGTCCCTAAAACGATCATAAATACTAAGGGAGTAATGTACTCAGCCCCTTCAACTCCTGCTGCTCTTAACTTACTGCCAAAAAGAGAGGCAATACCAGCAGCAACTATACCACGAGGACCAACCCAGCTAATAAACATTTTTTCATTAGTTTTTAATGTTGAGCCTTGAGCACTTACAAATACTGCCAAAGGTCTTATAAAAAGTACCACTGCTAAAAAAAGAGCAAGAGTTTCCCACCTATACAATAGCATTAAATCTTGGTAGTTAATATTTGCAGCCAAGAGTATAAATAATATGGAAATTAATAATACACTAAGCGACTCTTTAAAGTAAAGTAACTCTTTAATATTGTCTAGTTTGCTGTTTCCTATTACCATTCCCATGACAACAACGGCCAATAAACCAGACTCGTGGGCAAATATTTCAGACTCAATAAACACTAAAAGAACTACTGATAGCGACACTACATTGAGAAGATAATGTGGTATAAACTTTTTATTAATTGCAAATACCAAAGCGTGCGCAAAAGTAAAACCGAATGTGGTGCCAAATAGTATAATTTTGCCAAATTCTATTAGTGCAGTTTTTGTAAAGCCAACTTCCCCTTCAACAGAGATAAACTCAAACACCAATACTGCAACCAAAGCACCAATTGGATCAATTAAAATACCTTCCCATTTTAAAACCGTAGAAACATCTCGCTTTAAAGGTATATTTCTTAAAATAGGAGTTATTACCGTTGGCCCTGTAACAATAATTAATCCTGAAAATAAAAAACATAAATCCCAACTAAGACCAAAAAGATAGTGTGCTAAAACAGCTGCACCAAAAAAAGTAACTGCAGCACCCACAGTAATTAATTTTGTTATTACAGGACCAACATTTTTAATTTCGCTTCGCTTTAATGTTAGCCCTCCTTCAAAAAGAATAATGCTAATAGCCAAGGATACAAAGTAAAATAGACCTTCACCAGGGAATAAGCCTTTTTTTTGCGTTTCGTCCCAAATGGGTTCTATCCATTTTGTACCATCAGCATTTATAAATTCGGCAGCAATTGGACCAACCAAAAGGCCAATAAGTATCAAGGGAAGGATTGCTGGTATTTTAAATTTCCAAGCTACCCATTGCGCTAATATTCCAAGAATAATAATACCAGCTAATTCAACCATAGTGTAGTTTTTAAAATCATCTCGAAAATAGCCTTTTTTTTACAATCGTAAAAATCCTAATAATTTCAAAAGGATATTCCGTTTTAGAAGCTAATTTGGTAAATTGCGTAATTATGAAATTATATCCTATAAACGCTGGCAATTTTAAACTCGATGGTGGCGCTATGTTTGGTGTAGTACCAAAATCGCTTTGGCAACGTACCAATCCTGCTGATAACAATAACATGATTGATATTGCTGCGCGCTGCTTGTTAATTGAAGATGGCAATCGATTGATATTGATAGATACAGGAATGGGCAATAAGCAAAGCGATAAATTCTATGGCTATTATTTTCCCTGGGGAGACGATACCATTGATAAATCATTGTCAAAATACGGTTTCCATAGAGATGACATAACAGACGTCTTTATGACGCATTTACATTTTGATCATTGTGGTGGTAGCATTAAATGGAATAATGACCGAACAGGTTACGAGCCAGCTTTTAAAAACGCTCATTTTTGGAGTAATGTAGCTCATTGGAAATGGGCAACGGAACCAAACCGAAGAGAAAAGGCTTCGTTTTTAAAAGAAAATATAATACCAATGGAAGATAGTGGACAATTAAAGTTTACAGCACTACCTGAAGATAAGATTTTAAAAAACTCCGAATTAGGATTTAATATTTTCTTTGCAGATGGCCATACAGACAAGCAAATGATTCCTATGATTAACTATAAAGGAAAAACCATTTGTTTTATGGCAGACCTATTACCCACAGCTGGTCATTTACCTTTACCATTTGTAATGGGTTACGATACCAGGCCATTACTAACCTTAGATGAAAAAGAGCTGTTTTTAAATATGGCGGCAGATAAAAATTTTTACCTCTTTTTAGAGCACGACGCACACAATGAAATTATAACTGTAAAACACACTGAAAAAGGTGTTAGACTCAATGAAAACTATACTTGTAAAGAACTATTTAATTAATACTAAACATCAACACATGAAATTTAACATTAAACCATTAGCGTACCTATTTGTTTCTTCAGCACTCTTTATGGGTTGTGGTGGTACAGCAGATATTTTATCTACACCAGTAGAAAATATAGATACGTCTCCACTAAAAGTTACAGAATTAACCGAAGCCGAAAAGAAAAATTGGGGCCATTTAGATCTAGAAAGAGATACCATTCCTGGTATGGCTGTAGACAGAGCTTACGAAGAAATAATTAAAGGCAAAAAGGGTAAAAAAGTAATCGTTGCCGTAATTGATTCTGGTATAGATATCGATCACGAAGACTTAGATGATGTTATCTGGACTAATAAAGATGAAATACCAAATAACGGAAAAGACGACGATAAAAATGGTTACATAGACGATATTCATGGTTGGAATTTTTTAGGTGATGCCTACGACGAACAATTAGAATATGTGCGTATGATTGCTGCCAAAGATACTTCAAACCCAAGATATGATGAGGCTGTAGCACTACAAGCGTCCGAATACGAAAAGTGGTTGGGTCGTAAGACGCAGTACGATCAAATTTACCAAAGAGTAGTTTCTGCTGATGAAACTTTAGCTAAAGCCACAGGTAAAGAAGATTACACAAAAGAAGATGTTAATGCAATAGATTCTCAAGATGAAGCTGTACAACAAGCAAAAGGTATGGCGCAGTACATGTATAGTAACGGTTTAGAGTCTATGGCAGATGCCAAAAAAGAAATTAAAGAAGCATTAGAGTCTATCAATGAGCGTTTAAACTATAACTTAAACATCAATTTTTCTGGTAGAACAACTAAAGATGATATTAATGATTTAACTGATGTAGGTTACGGAAACGGAAACGTAAAGCATGTAAAAAAATCTGAGTCTCATGGTACACACGTTGCTGGTATTATTGCGGCTGAACGTAACAATGGTTTAGGTGCAAACGGTGTGGCTAACAATGTTGAGATTATGGCGCTACGCGTTGTACCTAATGGAGATGAGTACGACAAAGATGTGGCGCTATCCATACGCTATGCTGTAGATAACGGAGCTAAAGTTATTAACGGTAGTTTTGGTAAATCTTTTTCACCTCATAGCGAATGGGTAAGAGATGCTATAAAATACGCGGCAGATAATGATGTTGTTTTTGTGCATGCTGCTGGTAATGATAGTAACAATGTTGATGTAGAGCCAAACTTTCCCGACGATAACGTAAACTTTGTTGAAGTTGCTGATAACTACATAAGAGTTGGGTCTTTAACGCAAAACTACGGTTCTAAAATGGTGTCTGGTTTTTCTAATTACGGAAAGCAAAATGTAGATGTTTTTGCACCTGGTTCTTCTGTATACTCAACCACACCAGAAAACGAGTACGACTTTAAAGGAGGTACATCTATGGCTGCACCAGGTGTTGCTGGTATTGCTGCTTTAATTCGTTCGCAATATCCAAAATTAACTGCTGCTCAGGTTAAGCAAGTTATCTTAGATTCTGGGTTACCTTTAACTACTAAAGTTATTGTTGGTGGTGATGCTAATAACGTAAAACCTTTTGCAGATTTATCTAAATCTGGAAAAATTGTTAATGCCTACAATGCACTAATAATGGCTTCAAAAATAAAATAAACCCTAATGGGACTTTAAATAAGGTAACTGTTCTACATTTTAAACTAGAATAGTTACCTTTTAATTTTAAATCATTTTGAAATGAAAAAATTACTTCTAAACCTTTCTGTTTTTGCTATAATACTATCGTGTGGAGCCACAGAAAATCCAGTAAAAAACACATCAAAATCTACTGTTAGCACTTCTTCTTATGGTTATTGGCAACAACACGTAGACTATGCTATGGAAATTGATATGGATGTTGAGACGTTTCAATATCAAGGTAAGCAAAGATTAGTATACACCAATAATTCACCAGATGTACTCAATCGTGTGTATTACCATTTGTATTTCAACGCGTTTCAGCCAGGAAGTGAAATGGATATTAGGTCTAGAACCATAGCTGACCCAGACCCTAGAGTTGGTGATAGAATAAGTAAACTTCAACCCAACGAAATAGGTTATATAAAAGTAAACTCATTAAAACAAAATGGTAAAGACATCGCTCACGAAACTGTAGGTACAGTACTTGAGGTAAAACTTAGTCAACCTATTCAACCAGGCGAAAGTGTAACCTTTGATATGGATTTTGATGGCCAGGTACCTTTACAGATTCGTCGGTCTGGTAGAAATAATAAAGAAGGTGTTGCACTTTCTATGACACAATGGTATCCTAAATTAGCAGAATATGATGATGAAGGTTGGCATGCAGATCCTTACATAGGAAGAGAGTTTCATGGTGTTTGGGGAGATTTCGATGTAAAATTAACCATAGACAAAGATTATGTAGTTGGTGGCACAGGTTACATTCAAAGTGAAACAAAAGCCAAAAAAGGCAAGAAAACTGTTCATTTTAAAGCTCCAAAAGTTCATGATTTTACTTGGGCCGCAGATCCGGATTTTATTCATGATACGTTTGAAATGGAAAATGGGCCAACACTTCATTTTTACTACAAAAAAGACCTAGAGCCTAAGTACATAGAAAACTGGAAAAAGCTTCAACCAGATACTGCAAAATTAATGACTTATTTTAGTGAAAATATAGGCGAATATCCTTACGATCAGTACTCAGTAATACAAGGAGGAGATGGCGGAATGGAGTATGCCATGTGTACGTTAATTACAGGAAAAAGATCTTATGGCAGTTTACTTGGAGTCACAGCCCATGAAATGGCACACACATGGTTTCAGTTTTTATTAGCAACTAACGAAGCTAAGCACGAATGGATGGATGAAGGTTTTACCAGCTACATTTCTACATTAGCAGAAAACGAATTTGGATCTAGTAAAAGTGATAATCCTTTAAGCGGATCTTACAGAGGTTATATTGGGCTTGCTAACTCTGGTTATGAGCAACCGCTAACTACACACGCAGATCGTTATAAATACAACCAAGTATATGGTGCTGCTGCATATAGTAAAGGTGCTGTTTTTATAGCACAATTAGGTTATGTTATTGGAGAAGAAAACCTAAAGAAAACCATAAAAAAGTACTTTGAGGATTTTTCATTTAAGCACCCTAAACCAATGGACTTTGTACGTACTGCAGAACGTGTTACAGATTTTGAGCTAGACTGGTATCTTATTGATTTTGCACAAACTACAAATACAGTAGATTATGGAGTTAAATCTGTAGAAGGCAATACAATTACCCTAGAGCGTATCGGCTTAATGCCAATGCCAATAGATCTTTCTGTAACTTACACAGATGGTTCTACCGAAGAATTTTACATTCCGTTACAAATGATGCGTGGCGAAAAACCAACATCAGCAACTATAATAAGTGACTGGGCTTGGGCAATGCCTACTTATTCATTTAATACAAAGAAAACCGTTAAATCTGTGGAAATTGATGCTTCTAAATTAATGGCAGATGTTAACCGTGAAAACAACACACTTACTGTAGAGTAATTTTGGTATTACTAAAAATTTTAAAGAGGTTGTTTAAAAAGTTAATGTTTTGTCAATCTGAACTCGTTTCAGATTCTAAAACAAATTGAAAATCAAATTATTGAGATTCTGAAATAAACTCAGAATGACAGGATTCTTCTACTTTTTAGACAACCTCTTTTTTAATACCACTTTTCATTCTTATACATGGCCCTTTTAGCTACACGCTCTCTGTTGTATAATAAGAGGTGATTTTCGTCCATTTGTTTGTTTCTGTAACCAAAAAGATGAAATATAGATTTTGCTAAAAACCGAGCAACTTTTAGATTGGCCTTTAAGATTCCTTTTTGCTTATTGTGCCAGGTAATACCAGGTAAAAAAGTTAACGCATGATCTGCTTTTACTAGTCTTAGAAGTTCTGATAATTTTAGAAAGAATCTTGGTATTGTTTTAATAATAAAGAAGCCGTCCTTTCCTGATTTTTGATATAGTGGCATAAACAGTTTAGCTGAATAAGTTGAACGAATGTCCCTACCGTTAGAGCGAGCCAAAATGGTTCCTTTTTTTATAGATTGAAAGCTTTCAAATCCTTGATACATCTTAAAGTTTTCCTCTGGCTCTATATGGTATTTATAAACAACTTCAAAAATAGAGTCTATAGATTTTGAAGCACTTTCTAATTCATTTTTATACACATTTATCTTTTCGCTATCTGGATTTATAAGGTTGCTGGTATGACTCAAAACCAAATAAACAAAAGCCTCGCAACTTTTTATTGCTTGAGGATCGTTATGCTGCCCAGCCTCAAAACCTAGAGACACATAACCAAGCGTGTTTAGATAACTTAAAAGAGGCCCTTCTAAATATTCTTCAATACCAAGTACTACAGGTATATTAAAGCAGGCTGAAAATTTACGATTGATTAGAGCGTCATTAATGGTTATAAACGGTAAGGTTTTGCTGGATGTGGTGTGAAGGTCAATAAAATAAATTGGATTATCTGTAGAAGCTAAAACACCTTTTATAAACTGAAATACACCTATTTGCTCTTGGAGCTCGTTTTCGGGATTCTTTTCCGTTTCTAATTGCTCAAGTTGTTTAGTTGTCCATAATCTGTTTAAGTCTAAGTCTATGAATCGCTTGTTGGCTTTAAGTGCTTTTATATTACCATAAACACCAAATATTTCTCCTCTAATAGTTTCTTCATTCAGTTGTGGCATTATAGCGTTTAGCGCATTAACTCCAGCAAACTCATTACCATGAATACCAGCAAAAAAAATGACTGTTGCACCGGATTGAATTCCTTTTATATGATGAAAAATGCGGTTTGAAGCTTCCAATGTTTTGATATGTTCTTGTAGGTTAACGTTCATCTTTCAAAAATCACTTGAAGTTATAATACCTAGTAGCTCCTTATTTCTAACTACAGGTAAACAATTAATTTTATGTTTTTGCATTAAGTCTTTTGCTTTATTTAGTGGTGCTTCTTGAGTTATGGTGATTAAACCAGTAGTCATAACATCCTTAACCCTTAGGCCTAAATCTTTATCGCCAAGCTTTATTAAATCTGTCCAAGTTAATAATCCTGTGAGCGCTTTCTTTTTGTTTATAACTGGTAAATGGTGAATATTTTTCCATTGCATTATACTACTCACTAATTCTAGGCTATCATTTTGGTCTACGAGTAGTATTTTAGTATTCATGTTGTGTTTTACGATTCGACTGACATCAATTTTTAGATTATCGTCTGGGTTAAAAATATTCCACTGATCAACTGTTTTCTCGTCAAGCTGATGCTTATACATATATGCTGTTATATTCTGAAGCGCTTCGAAATTAGTTTTTGTTTTTTGAAGATTTCTATAATTATCCACCATCCATTGTGCACCTGTATGTGATTTTGCTCGAGCTTCAATTACAGATAGATATTTTGAAACATCTTCAGAAGAAATATTTACTTTTTCCAAACCTTTTATAGCCATTGGTAAAAGCTCATTCAAAATAAGGTCTTGGGCTGAAATGCGTTTGTTATTCCACTTAAATTGTGTTTCCATGCCATTACGAGCCGCCTTAAAGAAATTGTTTTTTACATCTTTAAAATCCATCTTTTCATGAACCTTGTTGTATGCTTCTGATTGACCAAGCATTAAGCCAACCCAAAATACCATATTGGCAATCTCATCTGTTAGTGTTGGTCCGGCAGGAATATAACGACACTCTATCCTTAAGTGTGGTTTTCCCTCGCCTACTCCATAACAAACGCGGTTCCATTTATAAACGGTTCCGTTGTGTAGCTGTAATGCTCTAAGTTTTGGTATCTCTCCTTGTTCTAATTTTTCTAAGCTATCATCGTGCTCATTTGAGGTTAGCAAACTTCTAAACCGCGAAATATGATCTCTAAAAATATCTGTTACAGTGCCTCTTTCCCAATCGACACCAAAACTAACGCGCGACTCTTTCTCATGATGTATAAATGAATTTCTTCTGGTATCAATACTTTGTGTAAACAAGGCAATACGTGTTTCTGCCCACAATTCTCTACCAAAAAGAATAGGAGAATTTGTACATATGCTAAGCACAGGTCCTGCTATCGCTTGTGCCCAATTATACTTATCTACAAACTCATCTGGATTGATCTGTAAATGGGTTTGAAAACTTGTATTACAAGCCTCTAACATTACACAATCATGAATTAAATTAAGCTCATCAACACCTTTGATGTGAATATTAAAATGTTCGCGTCTAGAAGATTTTAACGAATTATTTAACACGTGATATCTAGGTCTATCCGTCATGTAATTTTCACCGATATGCTTCAATCTTAAGGTTGGCAAAATACCTGTCAATACAACTTTAGAGTTACTTGCTTTAGCACCCTTTTTTGCTTTCTTGAGTAAATCCTCAAGCTGTTGTTGTAGAAGTGAAAAACAATTGTCTTTTAGTAGTAATGGGTCTGAGTTAATTTCGAGATTGTATTTTCCTATTTCTGTAGTAAAGTGATCGTCGTTAATAGCTTCTAAAACTTCAATATTATTGTTGTTGGGAAAAAATTGGTTGTTTGTAATACAAAACTCTTGTTCTGCGCCAATTCTAATAGGTTCTTTCTCAATCAAATCTTGTTTTAGTATCATATCTAAAGCCTCTAAATCTCTTATAAGATGCCGAATATATAACGCTTTATCCTTAGGGCTTTTAAGTTGTTTTACGTCTAAACGTCCCATAATTATAAAGCTGTATTTGATTAGTATATTGTAAGTTACTCTAAATAAAATGCTTAAAACATGACTTTTATCATAGCTTCAGGGTCTATTTCCTTTGGTAAAGAGAAAATACAATTCTATTTTTACCTGCTTCTTATTATAAAATATGCAGTTTAATTACGGAAAAAAAGACAAACTAAAAAGTAAAAAAAGCATCGAACGATTGTTTAATGAAGGTAAGTCCGTAACAGTCTATCCTTTAAAACTCATTTTTCTACAAACAGAATTTGAAGACAACAGTATTTTAAAAACAGGTGTATCTGTAAGCAAGCGCCTTCATAAAACAGCTGTAGCAAGGAATAAAATAAAACGTTTACTTAGAGAAGCCTACAGGCTTAATAAGCCTTTATATTTTAACAATAGTTCAACATCTTATGCGTTTATGATATTGTATCTTAGTAAGGATGGAACAACTTTTGATGACATAGATAACAAAATGAAATTGTTATTTGAGAAATTCTTAAATAAAACAAGAAAAAATGAAGAACCTACTACATAAAAAAATAGCAATACCAGTAATTGCTGTAGTTATATTTTTAAGCACTACAGCTTTTAAAAATGACTTCTTTGAAATTGCTAAGCAGATTGAAATTTTCACAACTATGTTTAAAGAGTTAAACATGAATTATGTTGATGAAACTAATCCTGGAAATCTTATGGATACTGCTATTAAGAGTATGCTAGACGATTTAGATCCATACACACAGTTTTATAACGAACAAGATGTAGAAGCTTCTAGAATAAACAATGCTGGTGATTATACAGGTATTGGTGCTAAAGTTTTAACGCTAAAAGATAAACTGGTTATTGTAGAACCCTATAAAAATTATGCAGCTGACAAAGTGGGCTTAAAAGCTGGAGACGAGATAATTAAAGTAGATAATGTAGTTGTATCAGATTTTAAAGAAGATGCTGCAAATTTATTACAAGGCGCTGCTGGTACAGAAGTTAACATTACTTACAAAAGACAAGGTAAAACCAATACGGTTAAAATTATTAGAGAATCCTTAGAGATTAAAGCGGTACCTCACTACTCAATGATAGATGATAAAACAGGCTATATCGTATTAAGAAAATTTAATAACAAAGCATCTTCAGAAACTTTAGGAGCGCTTAGAGCCTTAAAAAACCAAGGTGCTAAACAACTTATTTTAGATTTAAGAGGAAATCCTGGTGGCTTATTGCACGAGGCTGTAAATGTCACTAATATTTTTGTACCTAAAAACCAGTTGGTAGTCACTACAAAATCTAAGGTAAAAAAGTACAATAAAACGTATTACACAAAACGCGATGCTATTGATACAGAAATACCATTAGTCGTTTTAATAGATGGTAGAAGTGCATCGGCAAGTGAGATTGTTTCTGGTGCTTTACAAGATATGGATAGAGCTGTTGTTGTTGGCACACGTAGCTTTGGTAAAGGCTTGGTACAGCGTCCTAAACCATTATCTTATGGGACACAAATGAAGATTACAATTTCGCGTTACTATACACCGTCTGGTCGTTGTATACAATCTTTAGACTATTGGAATAGAGATGAAAACGGAAAAGCTACTCGTGTTAAAAAAGAAAACTACAACGAATTTAAGACCAAAAACGGAAGACCGGTTTATGACGGTGGCGGAATAGAACCTGATGTTGAAGTAGAATTTGCTAAAGAAACACCAATAACAAAAGCAATTTTAAATGAAAATCTGGTTTTTAACTTCGCTACAGATTATTACTATCAAAATACAGTTGAAAATTTAAAAGCATTTCAACTATCTGATAGTGAATTTAAATCCTTTAAAAGTTATTTAAAAACTACTGGTTTTAATTTTGAAACTAAAACGGAAAAAGCCATTAGTGATGCTATAGAAATTGCTAAAGAAGAAGAATTAGAAGATGTAATTAAAACAGAATACCAAAATTTATCGACAGCGTTGCAGTCCTATAAATCTAATGCAATTGATGCCAATAAAAAGCAATTAAAATCTTTGCTAACGGACGAAATTATAAAGCGCTATTTTTACAGCGAAGGCTTATACATGTATTACACAGCTAATAATCCCGAGATAAAAAAGGCAATTGATATACTCAATAATCCAAATCAATATGCTAATATTTTAAAGTAGTGTATAGAAGTCTAATAATGAGCATCTTAAGAAAATAACGAAAATTTACATATATTTAATGTTAAGTAAATTTTCATCATGTTAGAAAATTTAAGAAAAATGAAGTCCCTAATCTTTGTCATATGCCTAACTTTTCAGTTTGCTTTAGCTCAAAAAGAACTAAAGCATCAGGTATATTTTTTAACCGATGAATACCAAATTCCCGAAACCGAAGAAAGCCGATTGCTATTATTCTTGTCTGAAATAGAAAATATGGATATTCAGAAAATATCCATTTATGGGTTTTGTGACGATAGAGGGAGTGATTCTTATAATTTAGTACTTTCTCAACAACGCGCAGATGCTATAAAAGAGGTTTTTTCTAATAATGAATTTGATGAATCTGTAATTACCAATGTAGATGGTAAGGGTAAAATTTTACTCAATGTTGTTAATGATAATGATCTTTATAAAATACGTGGTTTAAACCGTAAAGTTGAAATTATTGTACAGCCCTACGATCCGCCGAGGGAAAAAGTAGAACAACCTAAAAAAGAAACCACTGAAGAGCTTTTAAAGGGCGAGCTAAAAGAAGGTGATAAAATTCAATTAGAAAATATTTTATTCCGAACGGGCTACAGTTACCTTACTAAAGAGTCTAAAGCTAAGCTCGATGATATTGCAAAAATCTTAGTAGAACGAACTGATATTTATTTTAATATAGAAGGCCATGTCTGTTGTACGCAAGGGTCTCGCGATGCCATAGACCGAAAAACTAAAAAACGTAATCTCTCATTAGCCAGAGCGAAAACAGTCTACGATTATTTAGCTGACAAGGGTGTTAAACGTTATAGAATGAAATTTGTAGGCCAAAGACGTAAATTTCCACTTGGTGGTGAACCAGAATTAGATAGACGTGTGGAAATTGTTGTAACACGAATTATAAAGAAGTCCTCAAACTAATTCTTAATCATATTAACGTGTGGAATACCATCTTCTAGGTACTCCTCTCCTACTTCTTTAAACCCTAAATTGTTATAAAATTTTTTTAAATAGGTCTGAGCAGAAATTCTTATTTCTGAAGTTTTAAAGTGCTTTTTAATAGCTTCGATAGAAGCATTCATAATATCATAACCAAAGCCATATTGTCGCTCTTTTTCTTTTACCACCACTCTACCAATACTAGCTTCTTCAAAATAGTCACCTGGCTGAAATATACGTGTATAAGCCACTAATTTATTACCTCTGTAACCTAAAATATGTAAAGCTTTTTGGTCTTTTCCATCAATATCTTGATAAACACAATCTTGTTCCACAACAAAAACCTCACTTCTTAGTTGAAGCAAGTCATAAAGCTCTTTTGTATTGAGTTGATTGAATGTCTTGGTTTGTATATCTAACATTAGTCTTGTACAATTACTTCTTTAGGATCTTCCTTATTGTATTCTGGTTGAATGGTAACATGATTTATATCAAACTCTTCATGAAGGAGTGCTTCAATCTGTAATAATAGTTCATTAAATTCAGTAGTGCTAATATCTTCTGTAAGATCTAAGTGTGCTTCAAGATGTAGCTCATGATCACTTAAATTCCATATATGTACGTGGTGTAGTTTATTAACTTTTGGTAGCTTATTAACAACGCGTACAACTTCTTTTATATTGATATGTTCTGGTGTAAAAAGCATCAACATCTTGGTTGATGTTTTTAATAAATCATAGCCCACATAAATTAGATATAATGCAATTAACAACGTTAATAAACTATCAACCCAATACAGCTGATAATATTTCATTAATAAACCACCTATTAATACAGCAACACTAGCTAACATATCTGTTAATAAGTGTAAATAAGCAGAACGAAGATTAATATTATTAGAAGATTCTTTTCTTAATAATAATACACTAAAGCCATTAGCAAAAATTGCAATTAACGATAACCATATTACTAAATTAGAATCTATTGACTGCGGATTCTGAAAACGCTCAATAGCTTCTTTTATTAAAATTATAGCGACGATAACTAATGTAGATGCATTAATAAAAGCAGCCAGTATCTCTGCACGTTTGTACCCAAAAGTTTTATTAATAGACGCTTTTTGTTGCGATAATTTTGCCGCAACATAACTCACAATAAGTGAAAGAACATCACTAAAATTATGCACTGCATCGCTAATAAGAGATAAACTACCAGATACTAAACCACCAATTACCTGAGCTACAGTTATAACAATGTTTAGTACTATTGCTATTAAAAGTTTTCTACTTTTTAAATCTGAGTGATTATGTGTGTGTGAATGACTCATGCAATACCAACTTATAAATTGGTATTAACAAGATAAAGGAATTTTATCTATACGTCTTTTATGACGGCCTCCTTCAAACTCAGTATTAAGAAAAGTATCTACCATTTTTATAGCTTGTGGTATAGATGTATATCTTGCCGGAATGCAAATAATGTTAGCATCGTTATGCTGGCGCGTTAATTCTGTAATTTCACCCGTCCAACAAACACCAGCTCTAACATTTTGATATTTATTAGCCGTCATAGCGACTCCATTTGCAGTACCACAAATTAAGATTCCAAAATCTACTTTTCCATCATTAACATCTTTGGCAACAGGATGTACAAAGTCTGGATAGTCTGCACTATCAGTTGTGTCTGTACCGTAATTAGTAATGGTATGACCTTTACTTTCAAGGTGTTGTATTATAGCTTGTTTATACTCTGGTCCTGCGTGGTCGTTACCGATAGAAATTGTCATGTTAATAAGTGTTTGTTTTCCTCTGCAAAATTACAAATAATAAAATGCGGTTAATACAATTTCTAATTACTTGTTAATAAGTGTTCACAAGTTTTGAAAATAAAAATTAGGAATGTTCCATTATTTTTTCAAACAAGAATTTAATTCTAAAATCAAAATTTAATTCTCACTTTTTTCAAGGAAGTTATTCATACTCCTAACAGAAGAAATTAACAGTGCTTTGAAAATAAAATATGAGTCATTTCTATTAACATGAGTTATTAACAGTTGTTTACAATAATTTTACGTTCATTCAAAATCAAGCCCTTACATGTAAATTTAATGTTAACTAAACCGTAATAAAGTGTAAACTTCAAGGTATCAAAATAAAAGTTAAAAAAGTTATACTAACTATTAACAGACTATAATAACCATTATTTATTTTTTTAAATTTTAAAAGAGAAATGATAATAGTATATATAATTGTGAATAAGTGAATTTTAATTTATTTAACCTTATCTAAACACTTTTAAATTTTAATAGTGTAGCTTTGTAATAAACTTAATAACTTCACTTCCACCTTTATTAAGTTTTAAATGAAGAATTCCTAACACTTTTAGGAAACGAATATGATTACATAATTAAATGACAAGAAAAAGAAAAAAGAAATCCGGTAAAAACAAGATTTCTAACCTTACAAATACAATTTTAAGTATTCTAAAAAAAGAACGAAACAAAACGTTTAACTACAAGCAAATAGCTGCTATTATTGGTGTTAACGATGCTAGTAGTCGTAACCAGATTATAAAAACTTTAGCCAAGCTTACTGCCAAACAAGAAATAGAACAAGTAGATCGTGGGAAGTTTAAAGCCGTAGTTACTGCAGAATATCACACAGGTATTTTAGATTTAGCCTCTAAAGGAAACGGTTATATCATTTCAGACGATTTTGAAGAAGATGTCTTTATAGCATCTAATAATATTAACAAAGCGCTAGATGGTGATGAAGTAGAATTCTATGCCTACAAGCGCAGAAAACGAGGTAAAATTGAAGGTGAAATAACCAATATCCTTAAGCGTGCTAAAACCGAATATGTTGGTACCATTCAAATTCAACAAAACAGAAATTTTGCCTTTGTAGTTGCCGATAGTAGTAAAATGTACAAAGACATTTTTGTACCAATAAACAAAACTAAAAAGGCAGAAGATGGTGATAAAGTATTGGTAGCACTAACAGACTGGCCAGAAAAAGCTGATTCACCTTACGGTAAGGTACTAGAAGTTTTAGGAAAACCAGGGGAACACAATACCGAAATACATGCTATTTTAGCTGAGTATGGTTTACCACATGAGTTTCCTTATGAAGTTAAAAAATTTGCCAATGATCTAGATATTTCTATCACAGAAGACGAAATATCTAAACGTAGAGACATGCGTAAGGATTTAACCTTTACGATAGATCCTAAGGACGCAAAAGATTTTGATGATGCATTATCCTTTAAAGTTTTAGAAAACGGCTTATATGAGATAGGAATCCATATTGCAGATGTATCACACTATGTGCAACCAGGAACAGTTTTAGACGATGAAGCTTACGAACGTGCTACATCTATTTATTTAGTAGATCGCGTGGTACCAATGTTACCAGAACGTTTATCAAATGGGGCATGTTCGTTAAGACCACACGAAGAAAAGTATACTTTCTCTGCAGTGTTTCAGATGAATGATAAGTGCGAAATTAAAAACCAATGGTTTGGTAGAACAGTAACGTATTCTGATGCACGTTTTGCTTACGAAGAAGCACAAGCTATAATAGAGAATAACCCAAAGTTTACGCTCACTTCGAGAGCCTCAGTGAGCGGAGATGATTCGGTAGCTGAGGCTCTCGAGGCTACAATTCCTAAAGAAGTATCGCTAACAGGTAAGGAGTATAATACTAAACCAGAAATTGCAGAGGCTGTTATGGTTTTAGATCGTTTAGCTAAAAAAATGCGTTCAAAACGTATGCGATCAGGAGCCATTTCTTTTGATAAGGTTGAGGTGAAATTCAATTTAGATGAAGAAGCCAATCCCGTAGGTGTATTCTTTAAAACCAGCAAAGATGCTAACAAACTTATTGAAGAATTTATGTTGTTAGCTAACAGAAAAGTATCTGAATTTGTCGGTAAGCAAAACCCGAAAAAAACCTTTGTATATCGTGTACACGATGAGCCAGACGAAGCTAAATTAGTACAGCTACAAACTGTTGTAGGTCGTTTTGGACATAAACTAAACTTTAAGGATCGTAATAGTATTGCCTCATCATTAAATAAATTATTAAGCGATGTCGTTGGCAAAAAAGAGCAAAATCTTGTAGATACCTTAACTATAAGAACCATGGCAAAGGCAGAATATACCACGCATAATATTGGGCATTATGGGTTAGCGTTTGATTATTACAGCCATTTTACCTCGCCAATTCGTCGTTATCCAGACGTTATGGCGCACAGATTATTACAGCATTACTTAGATGGTGGCAAATCCGCTAATGAAGAAGTTTACGAAGAAAAATGTAAGCACAGTAGTAATATGGAATATCTGGCAACAAAAGCAGAGCGCGATTCTATAAAGTACATGCAGATTCGTTTCATGCAAGATCATCAAGACGAAGAGTTTTTAGGTGTTATTTCTGGTGTAACAGATTGGGGAATTTATGTAGAAATAGAATCTAATAAATGCGAAGGCATGGTCAGTGTAAGAGATATGAAAGATGATACTTACGATTTTGATCAGTCGTATTATGCAATGGTAGGCCGTAACACAAACAAAATGTATCAACTTGGAGATGAGGTTATAGTTAAAGTAAAAGATACAGATTTAGTAAAGAAACATTTAGATTTTTACTTAGTTGGTAAACCTGAGTAAAACGATTAATTTTATTCTAAATTCTAATAGCGAAGCGGTCTAACATCTAACATCTTTTTAAAATGATATTAACCACAACCAATTCAATAGAAAACTTTAAAATAGTAGATTATCTAGGTATAGTTACAGGTGTAGCACTAGCCGAAGAAAAGATAGTGATGGGTTTTAGCATGTCTAAATATTTAAACTCTATAAGAAATAGTGTTGACGCTACAAAAGAGAAAGCTTTTCAGCAATTACAAGAAAATGCTAAAAAACTCAATGCTAATGCTGTTGTTGGCATTAAAGTTGAGATAGAACTCATGACAAGCAATTATGCTATGGTTTCGGTTACAGGAACTGCTGTAAAAGTCGCTGCTTAGCAAAACAAAAATCAAATAAATTATGAAGAAATATGCTTTATTATTAACGTTAGTATTAGGATTAGTAGCAAATGCACAGGATACTATTGAGAAATCTATTGGCGAATTTTCTACCGTAAAGGTCTATGATTTAATCAATTTAAAAATGATAAAATCAGACGAGAATAAAGTGATTATTTCAGGCGACAACAAAGAAGATGTTCAGGTTATTAACAACAACGGAAAGTTAAAAATTAGAATGAAGTTAGAAGAAAGCTATGATGGCAATGACACTGTTGTAAAATTATATTACACCTCTGTTGATGAAATTGATGCAAATGAAGGAGCTAATGTTGTTATTGATGATATAATAGAACAATTTGATATCGATTTAAGAACTCAGGAAGGTGCTGAAATAACAGCAAAAGTTAAAACAAGTTATGCCAATTTTAGAGCTGTAACAGGTGGTATTATCAATGTTACCGGAAACACTAAAAATCAAGATATATCTATATATACAGGAGGTGTTTTTAATGGAGAAGAGCTCATAACAAAACAAACCGAAGTGAGCATCAATGCTGGTGGTGAGGCTTATGTTAATGCCTCGGAACTTGTAGATGTAAGATTAAAAGCAGGAGGTAATGTTTACATTTACGGACAACCAAAACAGGTTAATGAAAGTAAAGTTTTAGGAGGCACCATAACGCGTATGTAATAGTGCAGGCGCCATCAGAAAAAACCCTTAAGTACAATTCTTTAACGGTTTTAATTTGTTTACTACTTTTGTGTAAACTGTAGGTCTACATGTTAGATGATATTTTAAGAGCCATACCATTTGGGATAATACTTGCCTTTACTATAGGTCCTGTTTTCTTTGTGCTACTAGAAACCAGCGCAACAAAAGGCTTTACTAGCGCTTTAGTTTTTGACTTAGGAGTTATATTAGCAGATATCGTTTTTATTTTACTCATTTTTATGAGTACTGATACGCTTTTAGATAAAATAAAAGACGATCCTAAGTTACTCGTCTTTGGAGGCGTTTTACTCGTGGTTTATGGTTTAATTTCATTTGTAAAAATTTCTAAGTCCTTTAGATCTATAGTGAGAGAGCATCATAAAATAAAACTCCCAAAAAGAAATTACGGAAAGCTATTTATAAAAGGATTTTTACTCAATTTCATCAATATTGGAGTGCTTTTAGGTTGGCTCGGTTTTATTGTAATAGGTACTTCAATAACTAAATCAGAGAACGGTGTAGTACTCTTTATCATTACAATGTTGGTATCTTACTTTGTATGCGATTTATTTAAAATAGCAGCAGCAAAGCGCTTAAAAAATAAACTTACACCTAAATTAATCTTCAAGACAAAAAAAATAGTAGCGCTAGTTATTTTAGGCTTTGGCATTCTACTGCTATCTCAAGGTCTTTTTCCAGAACTTTATGAAAAAGGGAAGGAACAGATAGATAAGGTAAATCCTATAAACTAAAAAAAAGCCTTTAACATTTGTTAAAGGCTTTTTTGAGGTGTCGAGCGGATTCGAACCGCTGTAGATGGTGTTGCAGACCACTGCCTAGCCACTCGGCCACGACACCTTTTTGCAAGGGCAAATATATAAATTATTACTGTTTTACCCTATACAGACTTACTTTTTTCGTTTTTCAGAAAGTTTAATCGTTACCATCTCTACATCACCACCAATTGGAGGATTTATTTTACTCACAGAAACAGTAACTTTAGAAACCAATTTATCTTCTTTTAGAATTCTATCTATGATCTGCTGTGCAACAGTTTCAAGCAGTTTCGAAGGTTTTGCCATTTCTTCACGCACTACTTTATTTAAAAATACATAATCTACAGTATCACTCAAATTATCAGTTTGAGAAGATTTAGATAAATCTGCATTAACCACAATATCAACTCTATAGTCGCTACCAATAGTAGTTTCCTCTTTTAAACAACCATGATTGGCAAATACGCGGATATTTTCAACTTTTATTATTCCCATGTTGCAAAGATAAACCTTCTGTCACTTCGAGTGAATTTCTATAAGAAATTTGTATCGAGAAGCTTTATACCGATATATTGTAAATCTCTAATTCGTAAAAAAGTCAAAAATATTACTCATAGCACTGGTTTTAGCCTTAAAAAACTCTGTGTAAGTACACTTTTTACAAGTTACAGATGTAAATTTCTTGTTCTGTACATCAAAGATTTTAGACAATGTGCCTCCAGTAGCTCTCATTTCACCCAATTCGTATGTGGTATTATCGCATTTTGGACATTTGTAATTCATTCTTATTTAGTTTTTTTGGTGTATACTATAAGTACGAAATATCATTTTAATGTTACAATTTATGTAATTTTGCACTTTAATTTTTTGTAATGTCTGAAGAAACAAAATCACTCAATTTTATTGAGCATATTATAGAAGAGGATTTAGCAAACGGTTTACCAAAAGATAAACTGCGTTTTCGTTTTCCACCGGAGCCAAATGGCTATTTACACATTGGTCATACTAAAGCTATAGGCATCAGTTTTGGTTTGGGCGAAAAATACAATGCGCCTGTAAATTTAAGATTCGATGATACCAACCCAGCAAAAGAAGAACAAGAATATGTAGATGCAATAAAACGCGATATTGCTTGGTTAGGTTACCAATGGGAAAATGAATTATATTCTTCAGACTATTTTGATAAACTTTACGATTGGGCTGTACAATTAATTAAAGATGGAAAGGCTTATGTAGATAGCCAGTCTTCTGAGGTTATGGCGGAGCAAAAAGGTACTCCAACACAGCCAGGCACTAATAGTCCATACAGAGATAGAAGTATTGAGGAAAACTTAGATTTATTCCAACGCATGAAAGCTGGTGAATTCCCTGCAGGCACACATGTATTGCGTGCTAAGATCGACATGGAAGATCCTAACATGCTAATGCGAGATCCTATTATGTACCGCATTATGTATGCACACCACCATAGAACAGGAGATGAATGGTGCATTTACCCAATGTACGATTGGACGCATGGTGAAAGCGATTATATAGAGCAGATTTCACATTCCTTATGTTCATTAGAGTTTAAACCTCATAGAAAGCTCTACAATTGGTTTAGGGACAATGTATATGAGTATGCTAAAGAGATTTTACCTTTACCACCAAAACAGCGCGAATTCGCGCGATTAAACTTGTCTTACACCATTATGAGTAAACGTAAGTTGCTTAAATTGGTAGAAGAGAAGGTAGTTTCTGGTTGGGACGATCCGCGTATGCCAACAATTTCTGGATTGCGAAGAAGAGGTTATACACCAAATTCTATTAGAGAATTTATTAAAAAAGTAGGTGTAGCTAAACGCGAAAATGTCATTGACGTCTCATTATTAGAATTTTGCATTCGAGAAGATTTAAACAAAACAGCCAACCGTGTTATGGCTGTTTTAGATCCTGTAAAGGTTGTTATTACCAATTATCCTGAAGATAAAGAAGAATGGTTAGAGGCTGAGAATAATCAGGAAGATGCTTCAGCAGGATATAGAAAAGTACCGTTTTCACGAGAACTTTATATCGAAAAAGAAGACTTTAAAGAAGTAGCTGGTAGTAAATTTTTTAGATTAAAGCTTGGAGGCGAAGTAAGACTAAAAAACGCTTACATTATACAAGCGAATGATGTTGTTAAGGATGAAAACGGTGAAGTAACCGAAATTCATTGTACATACGACACAGATACTTCTAAAAAAGTAAAAGGAACACTGCATTGGGTTTCTATAAAGCACGCTATAACTGCAGAGGTCAGAGAATACGATCGTTTATTTATGCACGAAGCACCAGATAGTGATAAGGACAAAGATTTTATGGAATTTTTAAATCCTAATTCATTAAATATTCAAACAGGATACTTAGAACCAAGTTTATCTGATACTAAAGTGGGAGAGCGCTTTCAATTTCAACGATTGGGTTATTTTGTTGTGGATAAAGATTCCACTTCAGAAAAGCTTGTGTTTAATAAAACTGTTGGATTAAGAGATAGTTGGGCAAAGCAAAAAGAGAAACCACAAGCTACTATACAAGCAAAGCCAAAGCCGCAACAGCAAAAGCGTTCGGCTATTAGCGTTATTCAACAACTAGGTAAAAAATACACTAATTATCCTGAAGATAAACAAACCAAAGTAAAAGCTGAAATTATTGCTTTAGCCAAAGAGGTGTCCTATGACGAATTAGAGCCCTTATTTGCCACTGCTGTTAAAAAAGCAGGTACACGTATCGCTGTAATGATTACCTTAAAAGAACTGCTTAAAAATGGCTTAGAACGAAATGATGCTGTTAATGAGTTTATAACAAAAGCCTTAGAGGACAAAAACGAACTATTAGTTGCGGAAGCTTCAGAGGTTTAACAATTGTTTAGCAGAGATTGTATTCTATAATGTTTATATTAAAAAAAACTGTTAATTATGGAAATCAAACAGCAAATACTCACCAAGATAGCAACATTAACTAGAGAGATTAAAGATCATCATCCAGAACTTATAAAATATCTTGATGAAACCAGAAGCACTTTACCTAATAATTCTGGTGAGGCTACTTTAAATGATAGTGATTTAAAGAACTATTTAGAACAATTAGAATCATTAATAGAAAATCATAACAAGGAAAGCTAATTTAACGGTAATTTTCGTATTCATATAAACCTCTTTGTATTAGACTTAGAGGTTTTTTTGTACATTTAATTCAAACTAACTAAAACTATAACACTATGGAATTAAATTATTTAGCTATTGTGGTTTCGGCCGTTGTACCTTTATTAATTGGTGCAATTTGGTACAACCCAAGCGTATTAGGAACAGCTTGGATGAAAGCTTCTGGCATGACTGAAGAAAAAATGAAAAGCGGAAATATTGCTGTAATTTTTGGTGTAACATTGGTACTATCATTTATGTTAGCCTTTACCGTAAATGGCATGGTTATTCACCAAGTAGGAGCTACGCAGCTGGCATACTCCAATCAAGATGCAGAATCTTTTAAAGCCTTTATGGCAGAGTTTGGTAACATGCACCGAAGCTACGGTCATGGTGCTTTGCATGGTGCCATTGGTGCCATATTTTTCGTATTGCCAGTTCTGGGTATTAATGCCCTTTTTGAAAGAAAAGGGTGGAAGTATATCTTAATCAATGTTGGTTATTGGGTAATTACCTTAGCTATTATGGGAGCCATACTTTGTGGTTGGAAATAATCAATTAAAGCATAAAAAAAATCCGAAGTGAAAACTTCGGATTTTTTATGGATAATAATTAATTTCTTAAAATTTTAATCATTAAAAGAATAAATAAAATAATGAGTAAATAAAGTAAAATTTTGTCAGCTTGTAATTTTTGAAAAAAAGAAGATTTAATTGGGCTATATAATGTGTCATAAAATGAGCGTTTGCTTTCTCTTAACTCTCTAATAATTTTTTCAGTATCACTCTTATTTTCAATACCAATGTTTTCGGTGTAGACATCTTGAAATTTCATTAACTCGTCCTCAAGTTTTTTTGCCAAGTTTATATCATATGATTTAAAAAGAGGGAGTATTTCAAAATGAAAACTGTTTTTAAGTTTATGCAAGCTTTTTTCTTTTTTAGCCTTATTTTCAAGGTATTCCTTTGTTATTTCTTTGTAATCTGAGAGCAGCTGTTTTCGAGATTCTTTAAATTCATTAAAAATAGATTTAAAAAATTTTTCAATTTTTTCTAAATTAGAGTTAACAATAATTTCAATGTACCAGCTTTTTTTTCTATCGTGATACATTTGATAATTATTAAAAGCCACAGATAGCCCGAATATAATTACTGTAATTATTAACCCTAATTCTTCAATTTTCATAATTAAAATCCAAAACCTTTTTTAGAATCTCTCAATGAGTTTTTTGCGTATGTAAGAGCCTCATCAATATTGTCACTGATTATTTCTTTTAATATTTCAGATTCATTTTTGTTAAAAACAAAAATGAATTTTTCTTCAAATTTTTCTATACTGCCTAGTTTTTTTATACTGTTGTAGAATAAACCTAAAAAAAAGGAAGGGTTAAAAGATGTAGTACCAAGGGGAATATGTACTAATATTTTATCATGGCTTTCCTCTTTTGTATCTAACTTAAGTTCTTGCCTGACATCTTTACCTTGTGGGCGACCAGTTAACGAAGTACTATTAATACCTCTATAAGGGGTTAAATCAATGTTTAAAATTTTCTCCACTTTAACTAAATTTTGTCTTTAAATTATTTTCATTTAAATAAACCCTGAGGCTGATAATTGTTCCTGGAAAATGTTTTTCAAGTTTTTTCAAATGACTGGTATTAGGAGGGCTGTAGACATCATTACTATCATTTAAAGGTATTATTATTTTTCCATTATCTGAAACAACATATTTGTATTTATTGTCAATATTAATTAAAGTTTTTCCAGAAATAATAGCCATTTTTGGGTGTAAGCCTCTTTCCTTATCCTCATGATCACCAATCTCAAAAAAAGCTCTGAGTAACTTAATTGTTCCAGTACCTCTACCTTCGTCTTCGTACCTTAAACTACTTACGCCTTCATTTAAAGAAAGTAAAGTGACTATATTTTCTTTATCAAACTTACTACTTTTTGAAAGTATTTCATCTGATACTTCATCTAAAAAGCTAAACATTTCTATATTTTCAACTTTTCTCTCCTCGAAACTCTTAAATATAGTTGAACCTAGGTTTAAAAAGTGTAATTGAGCCTCAACTACTTTATCTCCTATTTCCATATCCTTATCTTCAAAAAAATAAGCACAAACGAACCATTCTCCTCTAAAAAATGAATGTTGCTCGGAATTATCTATTGTTTCACTTATTATACCTTCTAGGTTATTAATACCTAATTCTGTCAATTCAAATTTAGAACAGTTTCTAATTTGTTTATTAAAGAATTGTACTATATTTCTGGTAGTTCTTTTTTTCCTGCTCTCAACATAGGATTTTGAAGTTCTCTGACCCACATACCTTCTTTTCAGAACAGGAATTAATTCCTTGTCATCAATATCAATATCAAATAAAAGTTTATTATCAATTATGCACAACCTTTTATTTACTTCATTATTTTCAGATTTTATAACCTCAATTTGATTAGTGATCTTTAATCTTAATTTTGGTTGGAGCTTTTGTTTGTACTCAAAAACTTCTAATAATAGATTTTCCAACAGAAAAAGACTTATCATCTGAACCTTTTTACATTTTTTAAAAGAAAGTCTTACTGTTTCGTTATAAAGAGCATCATACGAATAAACCGCAGTATAAATTTTAGAAATACTCTCTTCGTAATTTTCAGTAATTGAAAAAACTTTTGGAAAAAAAATTGTTTTCTGAATTTCTAATTTTTCAAAAACTTCATTTTCACTCAAAAACTTGTAAGCAGGCGATTTTTTTGTCTTTAAAATTCTTCGTTCGGCACCAATCAGGTGCTTAACATACTTTTGCTGTTTTTCAGTATTATAAAACTTACTTTTTCTTTTTTGATTTCTCCTCCTCCTCGATTCCGCAAGCGAATTAAGTTTTGACTTATATTTACCGTCTTTGTAATACATTAATTTTTATTCGTCATCGTTTTTCTTTTTGGCATTTTTCATAGCTTCCCCAATTTGGTTACTCGCGGTAAAACTTGCCACCATATCATTAAGCATGTTACTACCAGCCTGTGGTGCATTTGGAAGTAAAATTAAGTTACTGTTAGTTTCTTCACCTAAAGACTGAAGCGTATCATAATGCTGGGTTACAACAATAAGAGCAGATGCCTCCTGCGAGTTAATACCAACTCTGTTTAAAACCTCTACAGATTCTTCCAAACCACGAGCAATCTCACGTCTTTGGTCTGCAATACCTTGACCTTGTAAACGCTTACTTTCAGCTTCAGCCTTAGCTTTCTCAACAATTAAAATACGTTGTGCATCACCTTCAAACTGTGCGGCGATTTTTTCACGTTCAGATGCATTAATACGGTTCATAGCAGCTTTTACTTGAGCATCAGGATCAATATCTGTTACAAGGGTTTTTATAATATCAAAACCGTAATCTAACATCGCGTCATTCAATTCAGCTTTAACCGCCAACGCAATGTCATCCTTCTTAACAAAAACATCATCGAGTTTCATTTTTGGAACTTCCGCGCGCACCACATCAAAGACGTAAGATGTAATTTGTTCATGTGGATAGTCTAATTTATAAAAAGCATCATAAACTTTCTGCGTTAAAACCCTATATTGAACAGAGACCTTTAAACGCACAAAAACGTCGTCTAAAGTTTTAGTTTCTATAATAACATCTAATTGTTGAATTTTTAAACTCAAACGGCCAGCAATACGATCTACCAAAGGAATTTTTAATCTTAAACCCGATTGCGCTATATACTGAA
The DNA here is from genome assembly GCF_001971725.1 of Winogradskyella sp. J14-2. Lineage (NCBI taxonomy): Bacteria > Pseudomonadati > Bacteroidota > Flavobacteriia > Flavobacteriales > Flavobacteriaceae > Winogradskyella > Winogradskyella sp. J14-2. Next base: position 2,004,710 of record NZ_CP019388.1, read on the forward strand.
AACGACCAAAGCGTTCTACAATGGCTGCAGTTTGTTGCTTGACAATAAAAAAAGAAGAAATTAAAATAACGAGTCCAAAAAAAACAATTGGTATTAAGTAAATAGGAAAATTCATAGCGATTTTGTTAAATAACGGTTATAAATATGTTTGTACTAAATTAAGCTATATTTGTTTCGAATTGATAAGTAAATCATGAAAAAACAAAGAGATACCTTATTAGTAGTTATTTGTATGGCTTTTGTTACACTTTGCATTGCTCAACATAAGCGTTATGCCATAAAAAATGGAATAGGTCTGCAAGGTGGTGTAACACAGTTTGATATTATCACAGATAATTTTGTGACTAAAAAGAACACCGGATTTATAGGTGGCTTATCTGCTTCTGTAGATATTCCTCAAAAATGGTATAATGTAAGCTATAACATTGCGCTTTCTCAAAATCATATGGATATTGCTGCATTTTCATTAGTTAATCCAACAGAAGAATTTGTAGAATACAAGTTGCTCACGGCTCAATTATCATTTTTATTTCATGCTAAATTAATAGGAAGTAACCTAACCTTAGATTTAGGGCCAATGCTACAATACAACGGAGATTTAGAACTTAAAGACAGCTCCAAAGAAGGTTATATAATATCTAATTACGATACCCTTTTAACCGAAGATATTTCTAAAATTTCAAACTTCAACGTAAATGGAGCAGTGGGTTTGTCTGCTGGTTTTGGTGCGTTTAGACTAAGAGCGCAATACATTTATGGTTTTACTAATATTTTAGGAAAATTAAATGATGAAGACCTTAACGTTGGTACAAGTGATAACAAATTTAAAGGCAACCAGTCTATGATTGCCTTTACTGCTATTATTACGTTTTAGTAATTGTTTGTCATTGCGAATCACGTCAAAAGCGTGATTTGGCAATCTCAAAATAAAAAGATTACCACGTCATTCGCGCCTCATCCCTAGTAATGATAAAGCTAAATCGTCTTCACCAAAGCCTCAATACGTTTAACCGTTTCGACTTTACCAATCATATGCATAATATTAAACACATCTGGTCCTTGTAAGGCACCAACAAGCGCTAAACGTAATGGCATCATCACTTTTCCGAAGCCAATGTCGTTGTCAGTAATCCAGCCTTTTATATTGGCTTGAAGATTTTCTACCGTAAAATCTTCGGTTGAATTTACCAATTCAATCACTTTATTTAAAATCTCATCGGTACCTTCTTTTAAAGCCTTTTTAGATGCTTTTTCATCATAATCTGTAGGTGACACAAAGAAGAAGTGACTCAATTCCCAAAAATCACTTACAAACGTTGCACGTTCTTTAATTAAGCCCACAACTAAAGCAATGTAATTCACATCAATATCTTTCAACAAAATGTTTTTTGATTGAAATTCTGTTGCCAATTCCAAGTCTAACTGCTGTTGCATATAATGATGATTAAACCATTTCGTTTTATCAGGATCAAAACGTGCACCTGCTTTGTTAACTCTTGCTAAATCAAAATCATTTACCAACTGTTCTAAACTGAAAATTTCTTGCTCAGTACCCGGATTCCAGCCTAAAAATGCCAAGAAATTCACCACAGCTTCTGGGAAATAACCATCTTCCTTATAACCTCTGGAAACCTCATTGGTTTTAGGGTCTGTCCAAGCTAATGGAAATACAGGAAAACCTAATTTATCACCATCACGCTTGCTTAATTTTCCCTTTCCTGTTGGTTTTAAGATTAAAGGCAGATGTGCAAATTCTGGTGCTTCCCAACCAAAAGCATCATATAATAATTTGTGCAAAGCCAGTGATGGTAACCATTCTTCACCACGAATAACGTGTGTGATTTCCATTAAATGGTCATCTACAATATTAGCAAGATGATAGGTTGGCATTCCATCACTTTTAAACAAAATCTTGTCATCAAGAATGTTAGTATCTATAGAAATATCGCCTCTAATAATATCCTTTAGTTGCAAAGTTTTATCTTGTGGCGATTTAAAACGCACAACATAATCGTCGCCAGCATTAATCTTTGCTTGGGTTTCTTCTTCAGAAAGTACCAAAGAATTTACCAAACGTCCTTTTTCACGATTGTGCCAGTTGTAGATAAAGGTTTTACCTTCTGCTTCGTGTTGTTTTCTGTGTGCATCTAATTCTTCCGAAGTATCAAAAGCATGGTAAGCTTTGCCTTCAGCAATCAATTGATCAGCATATTGTTTGTACAAATGCTTACGCTCACTTTGTCTGTATGGACCAAATTTTTCGTTTTTAGAGCTTGTACTGAGCGTAGTCGAAGTAGGACCTTCATCAAACGGAATACCACACCAGTTTAAGGATTTTACAATGTAATCTTCTGCACCTTCTACATAACGGTTTTGGTCGGTATCTTCTATACGCAACACAAAATCGCCATTGTGTTTTTTGGCAAATAAATAATTGAATAAAGCAGTTCTTACACCACCAATATGTAAAGGTCCTGTTGGACTGGGCGCAAAGCGCACACGTACTTTTTTTGACATAATATAATTTCAAAAATTAAGTCTGATTGTCACACTGAGCGTAGTCGAAGTGTCTTCAAAAGCAAGTGCCAACCATAACAGTGGCAAAGATAAATTTTTGAAACTCAAAGTTCAAAGTTTAAAGTTCAAAGTTTTGGGAACTGAAGACTGAGACTGAAAACTAATTTAACACCATGCTTCTCGGCACACGCTTATTCATAATCTTAAACCAAAGAGGTGGCATCATTGCCAATACCATCGACGTTGGATAGCCAAATGGCATTTGCGGACTATCATCGTGGCAATCTAAGATTTGATATTTTTTTGAAGACTTAAAATGATGATCGCTATGGCGTGTTAATTCATATAACACAATGCGACCGATAACGTGATTAGAGTTCCACGAGTGTATTTCTTTTACACGTTCGTAACGACCAGACTTGGTTTTTAAACGCAGTAAACCATAATGTTCAATATAGTTGACAGTTTCTAGTAGGATGAAACCAACCACACCTGCACAAACAGCAAATAGCAAAGCTGTAGCTCCTAAAAGAACTATAACTAACACCAAATACATCAGTTGAAAAATGGTATACCACAACATATCATTCTTATAAGAAAAGAAGGATTGCTTGTTGTTTTTCAATAGTTTCTTCTGAATGCTCCAAGCATTAAAATACTGTCTAATCGTAGACGTCAACCAAAACGAATACACACTTTGATTGTATTTTGCAGTTGCAGGATCTTCTGGTGTGGCAGCGTGAAGATGATGCCCAAAATTATGTTCAATATAAAAATGCATATAAAAAGAGGGTAGAAGCAAAGCCTTACCCAAAAAGCGTTCGTTGGTTTGTTGTCTGTGCCCAAGCTCGTGACCAACATTAATGCCGTTAACGCCTAAAACAATACCAACGGAAAAAATGAGTCCGACAAACTCATAAGTTTCGAAGGGTTGACGAGCAACCAAAATCAAAGCATAGATTACAATACCATAAACAATAGGTAAGTTGAGGTAAAGTAACCAATCAAAAATCTTACGTTTTAGTCTGCTATCTACCTCTTCAGATTGAAGATTAGTAGTATCTACAGGAAAAATAAGTTCTAAAACCGGAATACAAACAAAGGCAAAAATAGGTGTAGCCCAAACCCAATAGCTCTGAAAACTAAGTCCTAAAACTGCCATAATTGGAATTGAAAATGCTGCTAAATATTTAAGGTCTTTCATTTATAGGCTGATTATTAACAGTTAATCCCTCTAAATTAACACAATCTTACCAAATTTAGGAAATCATCAATTAAAATAAAATTGTAGTTTAGTAAGTTAGAATGTCACATCGAGCGCAGTCGAGATGTTTTTGTTGTGAGATAATGAGGTTCTCGACTGCGCTCGAACTGACAGAAAGAAATAACAGCCAAGAATGAGCAATTTCGAAACCATAAAAAACAAACTACAGCAATTCATTAAAAAATATTATACTAATGAACTGCTAAAAGGCGCCATTTTATTTTTCGCCATTGGCTTGTTATATCTCATTATAACGCTATTTGTGGAATATGTGTTTTGGCTCAACCCAATAGCAAGAACCATTTTATTTTGGGTGTTTGTAGCTGTGGAAGTGGCTTTGTTTGTTAAGTTTATTGCTATTCCGTTAGCACATTTATTCAATCTAAGGCAAGGTATAGATTACGAAACTGCTTCAAAATTAATAGGCAATCATTTTCCTGAAGTCAATGATAAATTGTTGAATGTACTTCAGCTGAACCAAAGTCCACAGCAATCCGATTTATTATTAGCAAGTATAGAGCAGAAGTCGCAAGAATTGCAACCCATTCCTTTCAAATCGGCAATTAATTTTAAGACCAATACTAAGTATTTAAAATATGCAGCTATTCCTGTGGTCATCATTTTGATGTCTTACATCACAGGAAAAATCGATTGGTTTAGTGATAGTTATGAGCGTGTAGTCAACTACAAAACAGCCTATGAGCCACCAGCACCTTTTCAATTTTTTGTTCTGAATGAAAACCTTCAAGCTATTGAAGGTAAGGACTTTAAGTTAAAGGTAAAAACCGCAGGAGATGTTATTCCAGAGAATGCTCAGATTCAATTCAACGGTCAATCGTATTATTTACAACAGGTTGCACCAGGTGAATTTCAATACACGTTTAATCTACCAAAAAACAATATAGAATTCAGTTTATCAGCTAACGACGTTAATTCAAAACCGTATGAATTACAAGTGGTAAACACACCAAACTTGGTCAATTTTGAAATGCTGTTAGACTATCCATCGTACACACAAAAGCAAGATGAGGTATTAAAAAGTACAGGTTCTGCGGTTGTTCCAGAAGGGACAAAAGTCACATGGAAAGCAATGACCAAAGCCACAAATGCGGTCCATATTTATGCCGAAGATACCTTAACGTTTTCAAAAAACGACAATAACAATTTTGAAGCGACCAAGCGATTATTCAGAAACTATAATTACAACATTTCAACCAGTAACGAAAATCTAAAGGATTACGAAAATCTGGCTTACAATATTTCGGTTGTCAAGGATTTACATCCAGAGCTCAACATTAAAATGCAAATCGATTCCTTAGACCAGCAAAGTATGTATTTCTATGGTCAGGCGAGCGACGATTTTGGCTTGTCAAAATTGAATTTGGTGTACTATCCAACAGAAGATGAAACTCAGAAAGTGGTCGAACCGATTAGCATTTCAAAATCTAATTTTAGTGAGTTTGTGAGTGCGTTTCCAAATCAATTCAATTTAGAAGAAGGCGTCAGCTACCAATTGTATTTTGAGGTTTATGATAACGACGCTATTCACAATTATAAGCGAACAAAAAGTAGTGTGTTTAGTTACCGAAAATTAACTAAGGACGAAGAAGAGCAGAAGCAATTACAAGAGCAGAATGAAACGATAAAAGATATTGGCAAAACGTTTGAAAAATTAGAAGAGCAAGACAAAAAGCTTGAAGAATTTTCTAAAACCCAAAAGGAAAAGCAAGAACTTAATTTTAACGATAAAAAGAAGTTTGAAGACTTCTTAAAACGTCAAAAACAGCAAGAGCAGTTGATGAAAAATTTCAACAAAAAGCTGCAGGATAATTTAGAAGAATTTCAAGAAGAAAAGAAAGAAGACCAATTTAAAGAAGACTTAAAAGAGCGTCTTAAAGAGAACGAAGAAAAGCTAAAGCAAGATGAAAAATTGCTTGAAGAATTAGAAAAGCTGAAAGATAAAATCAACAAAGAAGAGTTTACCCAAAAACTTGAAGAATTAGCCAAACAAAACAAAAATAAAAAACGAAGTATGAAGCAACTCTTAGAGTTGACCAAGCGTTTTTATGTAATGAAAAAGGCTGAAAAAATTGCCAATCAGTTAGACGATTTAGCGAAGAAGCAAGAAGAACTTTCTAATAAAGACAAAGAGAACACCAATGAAAAGCAAGACGAATTAAATAAAGAATTCGAAAAGCTTCAAAAAGATATCGAAGATTTAAAACAAGAGGACAGACGTTTACAAAAACCGATGAATGTTCCTGTGGATGAGTTTTTAGAAGACGGTGTGAAGTTTGACCAAAAGGAAGCTAAAGAAGCACTTGAGAAGAAAGAAGAGAAAGAGAGTGAAGGTAAACCTAGTGAAGCACAAGAACAACAGCAAAACGCTCAGGAAAAGCAGAAAAAGGCTGCTAAAAAGATGAAGCAGATGAGTGAGCAGATGATGCAAATGTTATCTGGTGGTGGCGGTGGTGGAGGCGACCAAGCTTCTGAAGATGCCGATGCCTTACGTCAAATTCTTGAGAATCTTTTATTGTTTTCTTTCGACCAGGAAGCGTTGATGAATACTTTTGAGAGTATTGATATTAATAATAACAAATACGGTAAATACATCATTAACCAAAGTAATTTAAGAGAGCACTTTGAGCACATTGATGATAGTTTGTTTGCTTTGTCTTTGCGTCAACCAAAGATTTCTGAGAAGGTAAATGAGCAAATCACAGAGGTGTATTTCAATATAGATAAAGCGCTTGGTCAATTGACTGAAAACCGCATATATCAAGGTGTGTCTTCTCAGCAATATGTTATCACAGCAAGTAATGAATTGGCGAGCTTTTTGAGTGATGTTTTAGATAATATGGAGATGCAGATGAATTCTGCTATGGGCTCTGGCGGAGGAGGAGGGCAACAACTTCCAGACATTATTTTGAGTCAAGAAGAGCTTAATAAGCAAATGGAAGAGGGTGTAAAAAAGAACGAGCAAGGAAAACAAGGTGAAGAGGGCAAGCAAGGTGAGGGTGAAAAGCCAGGACAAGAAGGTAACGAAGGCAAAGAAGGCGAGGGAAAACAGCCAGGAGAACAAGGACAAGAAGGTCAGCAAGGACAGAGTGGACAAAGTGGCGAGAATGGACAGTCTGGAGAACAGCAAGGCAAAGGTGGGAAGAACGGAAAAAATGGCCAACAGGATGGAGACGGTAATCAAGAAGGTAGTGAAGGTAAAAACGGAAATGACGGCAAAGGAAAAGACGGCAAAGGAAAAAATGGTAAAAACGGAAATGGTTCTAATGGAGATGGTAATGGGGAAGAACAAAATGATGGTTATGGTGAAGGTGGAAGAGAAGAACAAAATGAAGAATTATTCAAAATTTATCAGCAACAACAACAATTACGTCAGGCACTAGAAGACCGTTTATCTAAGGAAGGTAAGATTGAATCTGCTGGCGAATTGATAAAGCAAATGGAAGATATAGAGTTGGATTTATTGAACTACGGTTTCACAAATCAAACGCTTCAAAAGATGATGGATGTACAACATCAATTATTAAAATTGGAAAATGCCACCTTTATGCAAGGTCAGGATACGAAGCGTGAATCTGAAACAAATAAGAAGGATTTCGACACCAACAATCCAAGTCAAATTCCAACAGCAAAACAATACTTTAACACTACAGAAATATTAAACAGACAAGCACTACCTTTGCAGAATCATTTCAGGAAAAAGATTCAAGAATATTTCAAAAGCAATGATTAGTTTTAATTACGAAACCGATTTTAAATTAGAGAAGGAAACACAGATGTCCGAGTGGATTTCTAAAAGCATTAATTCAGAAAATTGTAAAGAAGGAGAGTTGAATTACATCTTCTGTTCCGATGATTATCTGCATAAAATTAATGTTGATTTTTTAAATCACGACACGTTAACAGACATCATCAGTTTTGATTATTCGGTAGGAAAAGAACTACACGGAGACATCTACATTTCAGTAGAACGTGTAGAAGATAATGCTATAGATTTTGATGTGTCTTTTGAGGATGAATTGGCACGTGTAATGATTCACGGTATTCTGCATTACTGTGGATATAAAGACAAGACTGAGGAAGATGCTAAGTTGATGCGCTCTAAGGAAGAGTACTATTTGAGTACGCGTTCTTAGTCTTGTGTTTTCGATGTATCTTTGCACGTTTATTTTTAATGAAATTCTAGTTGTTCCACGTGGAACAATTGCTTGGTGGCTTCGAGGGCCTCTGCCACCAAACTGAAATGGTCACTGAGGCTCTCGAAGTGATAAAAGCAGAACAGAATGTTTAATGAAGTTTACGATGTAATAGTAGTTGGTGCAGGTCACGCAGGAAGTGAAGCTGCTGCTGCTGCTGCCAATATGGGAAGTAAGACGTTGTTAATTACAATGAATCTCCAAAATATTGCACAGATGTCTTGTAATCCTGCTATGGGTGGAATTGCAAAAGGACAAATTGTGCGTGAAATTGATGCGCTTGGTGGTTATAGCGGAATTGTGTCTGACACATCTGCTATTCAATTCAAGATGCTTAACAAATCTAAAGGACCTGCAATGTGGAGTCCTAGAGTGCAGTCCGACAGAATGCGTTTTGCTGAAGACTGGAGATTGCTGTTAGAGCAAACACCTAATCTCGATTTTTATCAAGAAATGGTGTCTGGGTTAATCATAGAAAACAATAAAATAGTTGGCGTAAAGACCTCTCTTGGTATTGAAGTAAAAGCCAAAACCGTTGTGCTTACAAATGGTACTTTTTTAAATGGTTTAATACATATCGGAGACAAAAACTTTGGTGGAGGTAGAGCAGGAGAAAGAGCTGCTACAGGAATTACAGAAGACCTTATTAAACTTGGTTTCGATTCTGGTAGAATGAAAACAGGAACACCACCAAGAGTCGATGGAAGATCTTTGGATTATTCAAAAATGATTGAACAACCAGGAGATGAAAATCCAGAGAAGTTTTCATATTTAGATGTTACAAAACCTTTGACTGAACAACGTTCTTGTCATATGACTTACACCAGTCCAGAAGTGCACGATTTACTTCGTGAAGGTTTTGATAGATCGCCAATGTTTAATGGTAGAATTAAAAGTGTTGGACCTCGTTATTGTCCATCGATAGAAGATAAGATTAATCGATTTGCAGACAAGGATCGACATCAACTATTTGTAGAGCCAGAAGGATGGAACACGGTTGAAGTTTATGTGAATGGCTTCTCAACATCCTTACCAGAAGATGTTCAGTTTAAGGCGCTACGTTCTGTAGCTGGTTTTGAAAATGTGAAGTTTTTTAGACCTGGTTATGCTATAGAATACGACTATTTTCCTCCGACACAATTAAAGCACACTTTAGAAACAAAGTTGGTTGAGGGTTTATATTTTGCTGGTCAGATTAACGGAACAACAGGTTATGAAGAAGCAGCATCTCAAGGATTAATGGCAGGTATAAATGCGAGCTTAAAAGTACAAGAACGCGATCCTTTTACTTTAAAAAGAGATGAAGCTTATATCGGTGTCTTAATAGATGATTTAATTACAAAAGGTACAGAAGAGCCTTATCGCATGTTTACATCCCGTGCAGAATATAGAACGCTTTTAAGGCAAGATAATGCAGATTTTAGATTAACACCCAAAGGATATGAACTTGGTTTAGCTTCTGAAAAGCGATTAAAACGAATGGAAGAAAAGCAATCAAAAGCTTCAAATTTTGTTCAGTTTTTTAAAGACACAAGTGTAACGCCAGAAGAAATAAATCCGATTTTAGAATCAAAACATTCTGCAAAAGTGAAGCAACAAGATAAGATGTTTAAGTTGTATGCTCGACCAAATATCACGATTGAAGATATGCAAAAAGTGGCTTCTGTAGATGCTTATATTTCTGAAAACAGTTTAGATGCCGAGGTTATAGAGCAAACTGAAATTCAGGTTAAATATGCTGGTTATATTGAAAAGGAAAAGAACAATGCAGATAAGTTAAATCGCCTTGAAAATGTAAAAATCCCATTAAACTTTGATTATTCAAAACTGAAATCTATGAGTATGGAAGCAAGGCAAAAGTTAACCGAAATTCAGCCAGTAACCATTTCACAAGCATCAAGGATTAGCGGAGTATCGCCTAATGACATTTCTGTTTTATTGGTGTATTTAGGCAGGTAAAATTCCTGCGAAAGCAGGAATTTCAAGAATTAAAGACATATATGTTCCACGTGGAACAACGATGGTGGCTTCGAGAGCCTCAGCCACCGATTTTGGTCATTGAGGCTCTCGAAATGACCAACTAATGATAAACGACAAACCAACATATCTCACCGTAAAAGATCATTCCGTTTCTGGAGAAGAATTTCAATTATTGCACAATGAGGCATTGGATATGTTGGAAACATTTCCACAACCTCAGAGCGAAAAACTCTCAGAATATTACAAAAGTGAAGACTACATTTCGCACACAGATGCCAAGCGAAATCTGTTTGAAAAAGTGTATCATTTAGTCAGAATGATTTCTTTAAAACGAAAACTGAAACTGATTAATTCATTTCAGTCCGAAGAAAAAACACTTTTAGATATTGGATGTGGAACAGGCGATTTTTTAGAAACCGCAAAAAACAATAATTGGAATGTTGTTGGAGTAGAGCCAAACGAACAAGCAAGAACAATTGCTAATTCTAAATCCAACAATTCGGTTTTTGATATTCAACATTTAGAAACTTTAAAAGAAAACAGTTTTGATGTGATTACTCTTTGGCACGTTTTAGAACATTTGCCAAATTTAGATATGCAAGTAAAACTTTTAAAGCGCTTACTTAAACCAAACGGAACTTTGGTAATTGCTGTGCCAAACTTTAAGAGTTACGATGCGCAACATTATAAAAACTTTTGGGCTGCTTATGATGTGCCGAGACACCTTTGGCATTTTTCAAAAACGTCAATTGAAAAACTGTTTCACGACGAACAATTAAAATTAGTAAAAACACTACCAATGAAATTCGACGCTTATTATGTGAGTCTACTTTCAGAAAAATATAAATCAGACTTTATGAATCCCATCAAAGCATTTTGGATTGGATGGCGCTCAAATCTAAAAGGAAATCGTTCTAAGGAGTATTCTTCTCATATTTATGTCTTAAAATTTAAAGATAATTAGAATTAACCCTCCTATGCGCCTTATCTCTTGTTAAATAATAAGTTGGGTTAGAGAAATTATAAAAGCGCTTAAAAGGCTTCATTTAAGCTTAAAATTAATAGGTATTAGTTATTTATTGTTCCATTTGTAATTGATTTTCTTTATACCATAAAAAAATACTCAAACACAGTTCAACTTTTATACATTTGCAAAAATTTAATTTAAATCATAACATGAAAAGAGCAATTGCCCTATTAATTATTTTAATTTCATTTTCGTCTTGCCAGGAGCAACAAAAAATTGGATTTATAGACAGAACAAAAGCGATCAACGAATATCAAGCTAAAAAAGATATTGAAGATAAGTACAAACCCAAAAACGATGCTTATATAAAAAGACGCGACAGTTTGGTAAAGCAATTTGAATTTGATTATCAAAATGCTGCAGTAAGAGCGCAAAGCATGAGTCCTAAAAAACAACAAGAGCTAGCTCAAGAGTTTCAGCAGCGAGATGCGTTATTAAGACAGCAAATACAGTTTGAAAAAGAAGCATTAGAAAAAGAGTTTACTACCGAAATTGACTCAGCGATGTCTAAGTTTAAGACGTTTGTAAAAAATTACGGAAAATCTAATGGGTATACCTTTATTTTGGGTACGAGTGACATATCAAATTCAGTAATGTACGGAGCAGAAACTACCGATATTACAGACACCGTAATTAAGGCCTTAAATGAAGACTATAAAAAGTAATTAATACTTATTAAATAAAGCAAAATTAGCCGAGCTTATACTTGGCTTTTTTTATGTAAAAACCTTGTTAACTTAATTGATAGATCTGTAAGAATTATCTTAGAGCTACCATTGCGCTCAATATGATACATAGCATCTTGTAATTCATTAGAAATGTCTAAAATATTACCATCATGCACGAATGGTGCAAATTTTTCTAACTGAAAATTCTCTGCGCGTGGCTCTAAATATACAAGAGAACTTGCGTTGTAATTAAGAAGCAAGGCTTGTCTAAAATAGTTGAGGCAAAACGCTAAAAATTTTTTCTGTGTTTCTCTTCCGGTTTTTGCAATTTCTTCAGACCACGAAATTAAGTCATGTATGGCTTTTTTATTGCCTTTAGCTTTAAAGGCAGAGCGTACCCAAAAGACAAACCATTTTTCAAATAGAATGTCTTCGCTATCTTGATAAACAAGATCGCAAGCCTTGTTGTAATTGCCGTTTGCCTGGTGTGCAATCCTGCTAGCAACCGACTTTTCTATATGGTAATTGTCTACTAAAGCATTAGAAATAATAGCCTCTGTTAATGGCGGAAAATGTAGAATTTGACAACGGGACCTAATCGTATTTATAATCTGTTCTTCATCTTCAGCAATGAGAATAAAAATGGTTTTCTCAGGTGGTTCTTCGATTAATTTTAGCAACTTATTAGCGGCAGCAGTATTAATTTTTTCTGCCATCCAGATAATCATTATCTTATAACCACCTTCGTAAGACTTTAAGGTTAATGATTTTACGATTTCAGAAGCTTCATCTACACCTATTTGGCCTTGTTTATTGTCTACACCTAATAATTTATACCAATCAAAAAGATTTCCATAAGGTTGTTCTTCAAGGAGTTGCCTCCATTCTTCTAGATAAAATTTAGAAACAGGTTTGCTTTTTACTTTGTCACTTGTTGTTACTGGAAAAGCAAAGTGTAGGTCTGGATGAGAGAAATTTTCAAATTTAAGATTACAAGATTCGTTGCCTCCCAAATTTTCGCCATTGGTATTATTACACAAGATATATTGTGCATATGCTATGGCCATTGGTAAAGTTCCGGAGCCTTCAGGACCAACAAATAACTGGGCATGTGCAATTCTGCCGTCATCTACACTTTTTGTGAGATGATTTTTAATATGTGTTTGTCCTAAAATCTTTGAAAACTGCATATGGCAAAACTAGTAATATTTTATCGTTTTAAAATAGATATGTACTCGCTATGTTACTAGTTGGTTATTTTCTCCTGTTATTGAAACTCTACAGTTGGCTTTTGAGCAATATGCGTGTATATTTGTGATACAAATTTTATGTAAATGAAGACACTAAACGATTTCAATTTCAAAGATAAAAAGGCTTTAATTAGAGTAGATTTTAATGTACCGTTAAACGACACTTTTGAAGTAACTGATGCTACAAGAATAGTTTCTGCAAAACCAACAATTATTAAAATTTTAGAAGATGGCGGAAGTTGTATTTTAATGTCCCATTTAGGAAGACCCAAAGGAGCCCAAGATCAGTTTTCTTTAAAACACATTAGATTCAAGGTATCAGACATACTCGGTGTAGAAGTAAAGTTTGCATCAAATTGTGTTGGTGCGGAAGCAGAAGAAAAAGCAAATGCGTTACAATCTGGTGAAATTCTGCTGCTTGAAAATTTACGTTTTCATGAAGAAGAAACTAAAGGGGATAAAAATTTTGCAGAGCAGTTATCTAAGCTAGGTGATATTTACGTAAATGATGCTTTTGGTACAGCACACAGAGCCCATGCATCTACAACAATAGTAGCACAATTTTTTCCAGAATCTAAGTGCTTTGGTCACCTATTAGCAAAAGAAATAGAAAGTATTAAAAAAGTGTTAGAAGATGGTGAAAAACCTGTATTAGCAGTACTTGGTGGAGCAAAGGTGTCTTCAAAAATTACGGTTATCGAGAATATTTTAGATAAGGTAGATCACCTTATTATTGGTGGTGGAATGACATTTACATTCATTAAAGCTCTAGGAGGTAAAATAGGTGATTCAATTTGCGAAGACGACAAAATGGAGTTAGCCTTAGATATCCTAAAACAAGCCGAAGCAAAAGGAGTTAAAATTCATTTACCTGTAGATGTTGTTGCTGCGGATGCTTTTAGTAATGATGCAAATACGCAGATTTGCGACGTAAGACAAATACCAGATGGCTGGCAAGGTTTGGATGCAGGACCAGAATCTCTTAAAATTTTTGATACGGTTGTCAGCGAAAGTAAAACTATACTTTGGAATGGACCTCTCGGTGTTTTTGAAATGGAATCTTTTGCTAAAGGTACTATAGCTTTAGGCGATTCTATAGCAAACTCTACAAAAAACGGAGCATTTTCACTAGTTGGTGGTGGTGATTCTGTTGCGGCAGTAAAACAGTTCGGTTTCGAAAATAAAGTGAGCTACGTGAGCACAGGAGGAGGAGCCATGTTAGAAAGTCTTGAAGGCAAAACACTTCCTGGTATTGCTGCAATTTTAGAATAACCGTTTTATTGAAACTTAATTTAGAGAGTAAAACGCACAAAAAATACTATTTTTAGACCTACTGACGTTACGTATAGTAGGTCTTTTTTTAAATATATGCATTACAAATACAATATTTTCACCTTCGTTCTTTGTTTGCTGACCATTGGGTTTTCGCAAACAAAGAGAGATACAATTATTCCAATACATAAAACAGGAGATTCTATAATTGATGGAAAATCACTTAATAGCGGAAAAATTATTCCAGCAGAACCAGATACTTTAAACATCAAAAACCTTAAGGACCATCCTGAAGCTGCAGAATTAGATCAAAAATGGCTTGAAGAATTATATAGTGATGCTCTTTACGATACAATTTATAAATCAATCACAGAGCTTACTTATGAGCCTGTTGACTACCCAGAATTATCAACAGACACTCTAAAGGCTAGATTAAAACGTCTCAATGCGAGAACACCATTTAATGTAGAGTATAATCCGTCTCTAGAAAATGTTATAAAACGCTATTTAAAACATAGAAGAACGTCTTTGGAACGCCTAATGGGATTGAGTCATTTTTATTTTCCGATGTTTGAAGCAGAATTTGATAATTACAATATTCCATTAGAGATGAAGTATTTATCAATTGTAGAATCTGCATTAAAGCCAAGGGCAAGATCTAGAGTAGGAGCCACAGGTTTGTGGCAATTTATGTTTGGTACAGGAAAAGAGTACAATTTAGACGTAAGCAGTTATGTAGATGAACGCAGCGATCCAATACGTTCTACAACAGCAGCAGCAAAATATTTATCGCGTTTGTATAAAGTTTTTGGTGATTGGGATTTAGCACTAGCAGCTTACAACTCTGGGCCTGGTAATGTAAATAAAGCAATACGACGCTCTGGTGGTTACAAGAATTATTGGAATATTAGACCCAACCTACCTCGAGAAACTGCAGGTTACGTACCAGCATTTTTAGCAACTATGTATATTTTCGAGTATGCTGAAGAACATGGTTTTAAGCCAGAACGGCCACCTTTTCAGTTAATACAAACCGATACCATCCATGTAAAACAGATGATAACTTTAGATCAGGTTGCAGAAACTACGGGTGTAAATATTGAAGAACTTCAGTTTTTAAATCCTTCGTACAAATTAGATATTATCCCTAAAATTGAAGGAAAAACCTATGTGCTGCGTTTACCAAGAGAGGCGATAGGAATTTTTACCACAAACGAGGATACAATTTATGCGTTTGCAAAAGCAGAATTTGATAAACGCGAAAAACCCTTACCGCAACTCTTTAATGCAGATACTAAGGTGCGCTATCGTGTAAAAAGCGGAGATTATTTAGGCAAAATCGCAAGACGCTATGGTGTAAGAGTTAGCCAAATAAAACGATGGAACGGATTGCGTAGCAACAATCTAAAAATAGGACAACGTTTAACGATCTACCCAAGAAAACCTGTAGTAACAGCTCAAACCACTAAACCAAAAACATCAGTAAGTACAAGTGGTAAAAAAACCTATAAAGTGAAATCTGGTGACTCACTTTGGAGTATAGCGCAAAAATTTTCTGGAGTTTCTATTCAAAATCTTAAAGATTGGAACGATATTAGTGGTAATAAACTCAAAATAGGAATGACACTTATTGTGTCCGAGTAATAAACCAACAAAAAAATATAAATTATGAGAACGCTTTATGCACTTGTATTATGCTTATTGCTAACGGCTTGTGGAGAAAAAAAGCAAGACGATAAAAAAAGATACTTACCAGAGTCTAACGGAAATTTAAATAGCATTTCGGTGGTTATAGATAACGATTTGTGGGAAGGTAGCATAGGAGAAACCATTAGAAAAACCTTTGCGGCTTCTATTTATGGACTACCAGTAGACGAGCCCATGTTTAAACTTCGCCAAATACCACCGCAAGTATTTGACGGATTTGCTACAAGAAGCAGAATTATTCTTAAGATTGAAAAAGGTGAGGCTATAAAACCTACAACCAAAATAGCAAATGAAGCTTTTGCAAAACCACAAACCGTAGCAATTGTTGGTGGAAAAACAAATCAAGAAATCATTTACCAACTTACTGAAGCTAAAGAAAAAATAATAGACGCTTTTAATAAAGAAGAGGTTAAAGAGAAGCAAAGACGAATTAAGTTAGATCTATTAGATGTTAGCGGTATAGAAAATAAGTTAGGTTTTACTGTTAATATTCCATCTGCATACAGAATAGCTAAAGCGGATGATGATTTCTTTTGGATTAGAAAAAACCTTAGTAACTCCAAGACCATAGAGCTAATGTTTTATGAAGTGCCTTTAGAAACTATCTCTAAAAGTGATAGTACAGTTGTAGACATTGTAAAAATGAGAGACCATATTACAAAAACAAAAATACCTGGTGAAGACGGTATTTATATGGCTATAGATGACGCTTACGCTCCAGGAATGTTTAATGCCATAATAGATAATAAACCTGCTTATGAGATAAGAGGCATTTGGGAAATGAGAGGCTTTACAATGGCTGGACCATTTATTACTTACGCTATAGAAGATAAAGTAAACAAGCGTTATCTTATTGCAGATGGCTACGTTTATGCGCCATCCTTGCAAAAAGCTGAGTATGTCTTTGAGCTAGAATCGATTATAAAATCAATTAAGATTAAGTAACAAAAAAAGCCAACTTTTTAAAGTTGGCTTTTTATTTTTATTTAATAAAAACAATTAATTGTTTTCTTCCTTATCTTGAGTTTCGTCTTTACTCGCATCCTTAAACTCCTTAATACCGCTTCCTAAACCTCTCATTAATTCAGGAATTTTTTTAC
This sequence comes from Winogradskyella sp. J14-2, assembly GCF_001971725.1. Lineage (NCBI taxonomy): Bacteria > Pseudomonadati > Bacteroidota > Flavobacteriia > Flavobacteriales > Flavobacteriaceae > Winogradskyella > Winogradskyella sp. J14-2. The sequence goes on from NZ_CP019388.1 coordinate 2,021,709, forward strand.
CGCCAAACAATAACAAGACAGCCAAAGCAATTAACACCCAAGAGCCTGGACCAATTGCACCCAAAAATATACTACTAAAAATCATAACTTCAAATTTAGATCGCAAAGTTAGTAATTAAACTTTAATTACAACGTTGTATTCTCAACTTTAATAACTATTGCCAACACAGTTTCACTATTTTATTTAATTTTGTTTTAATGGTAAAAAAGAAAAAAAAAGAAAAGAAGTTTACAAAAAAATTGCTTCATAAGTATCGCCTTGTAATACTTAACGAGGATACTTTTGAAGAGCGTTTTGCGATAAAATTAACACGTCTTAACGTATTTGTTTTAACATCGTTTTCTGCTATTTTTCTCATATTTTTCACAATACTTTTAATAGCATTTACACCGTTAAGAGAATATATCCCTGGTTATTCTTCGGCAAAACTTAAAAAAGAAGCCTCAATGCTTAACTATAAAACAGATTCCTTAGTACAAGAGTTAGAACTTAACAAACGTTATTATGCATCTATCCGAAAGGTACTTACAGGAGATGTATCTACTGTAGATTTTAATAGAGACTCTGTTATCGAAGCCGCTAAAAATGACCCTGAAATTCTTCAAATAACAACAAATAGACAAGATTCTTTACTAAGAGACAAGGTAGAAAAAGAAGATAAATACAACCTTTTTGATGATACATCAAATCAAAACAACTTTGTTTTATTTCCACCTGTAAACGGCACCATTTCAGAAGGTTACAATATAGAAGATAAGCATTATGCGGTGGATGTTGTTGTTGCAAACAACACGCCTGTAAAAGCCACAGCAGATGGAACTGTAATATTTGCAGAGTGGACGGTAGAAACTGGCTATGTTGTTATTATAGAGCATAACCAAGAGTTAATTTCTGTATATAAACATAATGGAGCAATCACTAAATCTCAGGGTGATTTGGTAAAAGCAGGAGAGGTTATTGCCATGTCTGGTAATACTGGCGAGCTTAGCACTGGACCACACCTTCATTTTGAATTATGGAGCAAAGGATATCCCGTAAATCCAACTAATTTTATCGATTTTCAGTAATGGCATCGATTAAGGCAGCACTATCAAAACCGTTTGCAAAATACATCGCAAAACGCATTAATAAATGGGCCTCTCAACCTGTAGAAACTCAAGAAAAGGTGTTTCAAAAGCTTATTAAAGAAGCTAGAAACACCGTTTTCGGAAAAGACCACAAGTTTAATACGATTCAATCTTACGAAGATTTTAAGAATCAAGTTCCGGTAAGAGATTATGAAGCGCTTAGACCTTATATAGAACGCACTGTAGCAGGTGAAAAAAACATACTTTGGAAAGGCAAGCCAATTTATTTTGCTAAAACATCCGGAACGACCTCTGGAGCTAAGTATATTCCTATAACAAGGGCTAGTATGCCAACTCATATTGAAGCAGCAAGAAATGCAATCTTAATGTATATACAAGAAACAGGCAATGCAAAATTTGTAGATGGTAAAATGATTTTTCTTCAAGGCAGCCCAATTCTAGAAGAAAAAAATGGCATCAAATTAGGCAGACTCTCAGGTATTGTTGCGCATTACGTGCCCAAATACCTTCAAAAAAATAGAATGCCTAGTTTAAAAACCAATTGTATAGAAGATTGGGAAACTAAAGTAAACGCTATTGTAGAAGAGACTGTAAATGAAGATATGACTGTCATATCTGGAATACCATCTTGGGTACAAATGTATTTTGAGAAATTAATTGAAAACAAAGGACAAAAGGTCGGCGAAATATTAAAAAATTTCAATTTGTTTATTTTCGGAGGAGTCAATTACGAACCATACAGAGCAAAATTTGAAAATTTAATAGGTCGCAAAGTGGATAGCATCGAATTATATCCTGCTAGTGAAGGATTTTTTGCATTTCAAGATAAGCAAAATCAAAAAGGAATGCTTTTACAATTAAACTCTGGTATCTTTTACGAGTTTATAAAAGCAGATGAGTTTTTTGATAAAAATCCTAAGCGTATCACCATTAAAGATGTAGAACTAGGAGTAAATTACGTTATGCTCATTTCTACTACAGCAGGACTTTGGGCCTACAATATTGGCGATACCGTGCAGTTTTCTTCCTTAAAGCCTTACAGGGTTATTGTAAGTGGTAGAATTAAACATTTTATATCTGCATTTGGAGAACATGTTATAGGTAAGGAAGTAGAGCAAGCCCTCAAAGAGGCAATAGCAAACACAAACATAACTGTTAATGAGTTTACTGTGGCACCTCAGATAAATCCTTCGGAAGGATTACCATATCACGAATGGTTTATTGAGTTTGAAACGGAACCAGAGGACGAATCAAAGCTTATACGAGATTTAGAAAGTTCGCTTCAAAAACAAAATAGCTATTATTTTGATTTAATTGAAGGTAAGGTTTTAAGACCATTGGTAATAACCAAAATTAAAAAAGATGGATTTCAAAAGTACATGAAATCCATAGGCAAATTAGGCGGTCAGAATAAAATTCCGAGACTAGCCAATGACAGAAAAATAGCGGATGCCATATACCAACTTCAATTAACTAAATAAAACTATATTTGCGGGTTAATATAACACATGGGCACAACTAAAAAAAAACACGAAAGAACAAGAGCACAAGAAAGTTCTAATGCAATAGAGCGCATGTACATTACTATGCGTCATTTATTTAATCGTGGGTTTTATAAACCAATGGGAGTTTCTGGCGAAACCTTGCGAGAAGCGTTATTATTATTAAGACCAGAAATCTATGGCTCTATTGCAGATGAAAAAGCAGAGCTCGATGGGTTACTTTACGTTGTAGACCGCCTACCGCAAGGCATCGAAGAATGTACGTTTATTAATTTAACCAGCGACGAAGGCTACGCAAACTCACATTTTAAACCTATTATTCCACCCAAACGAAGACGTAACTGCTACCGTATAGATGATGAGCAAATGAATATTGAAATTACTCGAGGACGCTCAGAGATTTATGACATTTTAACGCATCTAACGTTTTTATTTGTAGAGTCTCATAAAATAAGCAAGCGCGTACTTATTGATGAAGAAGGATCTACCGTAAGAGACTGGCAAAAGTTAGAACAAGCCGTTACGTCAACCAAAAAATTAACCCAAATAGAGCGTGAAATTGCCATTACGCATACTGCAAATATCTTAGGCCGCACATTTAATGAGTTAACAGAAGCCTATCCAAAATTTGCTACAGATATTCAGCCAGAGCGATTATTACATATTGTTTATTGGCTTGGAAAATTAGCTATTGAAGAAATAGTAAAAGGCCATAAGAGAACCATAACCTTTAGTCCTGTATTAAGAGAACGATTAGGACACCATATCCATGGCGAAGAATGGTCAGATAACATCAAGTCTGTACTTCATAAAAAAGGGTTGCTACAAAGACCCATTCATATTATAAGCGCAAATATGCATAGTGTAATGAACTCCTTATTTGCTAAAGGAACACTTAAGGGCGCTGAAGTAAAAAAGAACATTTTTGAAGTATATGAAATATTGAGCAACCCTAAAAGTTCTATAATGCGCAATAAAGTAGAGAAATCTGCGTTGCAAAACGGAATGATATATATTAAGGACACATCTGGGACAAATATCGATGTGCAGATTTTTGACACAGACAACATAAATTTTGCTAAGACAGATTTTGAATATTCTGAAACAGAAAAAGATAACAAAGCTGTCATTTTTGTTATGGATTATGCTTTTGGAGAACAAGCCTATGAAACCTTAGATGAACTTTTAAAGCCCATAAAAGTTAATGGCGAAAAAGTACATTTAGACGTAAAGTCTATCTCTATAATGGGTAAAGCAGGGATTTTAGAAGGAGGTAAGGGAGATATTATGATACCTTCTGCCCATATTTTTGAGGGAACAGCAGATAATTACCCTTTTAAAAACGAATTAAGTAAAAACGATTTATTAGATTGCGGAGTCGATGTTTATGAAGGCACAATGATAACAGTTTTGGGTACATCCTTGCAGAACAAGGAAATCTTAAAGTTTTTTAAAAAATCTACATGGAATGTTATAGGGTTAGAAATGGAAGGTGCTCATTATCAGAAAGCAATTCAAGCAGCATCCAAGGTAAGAGGCAACATCAATGAAGACGTAAAAGTAAGGTATGCTTATTATGCGAGTGATAACCCATTAGAGACAGGCAGTACTCTAGCTTCTGGAGGCCTAGGGACCTCAGGAGTTAAACCAACATATGTAATTACAAAAAAAATACTAGAACAAATATTTAATTCTTAAAATATGAGCGATAAATTACCTCAAGATTCTACTAATGAAGAAGTTGATTTAGGGCAGTTGTTTAATGCTATTGGTAAGCTCTTCGAAAAGCTTTTTGCGTTTATAGGAAAAATATTCAAAGGCCTTTTTACTTTTATTATCTACTCCTTAAAGCCAATTGTAAACAATTTTAAACTATTGGCAATTGTACTAATGTTAGCTGCTATAGTTGGTTTTTTGGTAGAGAAGTATAGTAAAGCAGTATTTAAATCAGATATGTTGGTCAAGCCCTATTTTGAATCTAAATACCAATTAGATAATAATATCAATTATTTTAATGCCTTAATAAGTTCTCAAAACTATTTACAACTATCAAATATTTTTGAAATTGACACTACGGTAGCCAAGGAGTTAATTGGTTTTGAACTGACTATAGGTCCAGAAACCCAGAACGACCTATTAAAAGAATACGACGACTACATAAAATCTATAGATAGCACATTAGCAGCAGAGGTTACTTACGAGCAGTTTATTGATAATAGAGACATACTCTCAGGAACCGTATTTTCTATTCAGGCATACGCATCAAAAAAAGATATATTCTCTAATTTAGAAAAAGGGTTTATTAAAACCTTTGAAAATGAGTATTCTAAAAAATTAAAACGAATTAGAGACTCTGCATTAATCATTAACAAAGAAACTTATCTTAAAGAATTACAAAAAACAGATAGTCTACAAAAGATATATCTATCAATAAAGAAAAGCGAATCTGAAAAAGGTGAGGTGGTTATTGGAGCAAAAGGGTTTTTACCATTTATGCAGCAAAAAACTACCACAAATGAGTATGAGCTATTCCAAGAAGAACTACTTATTAGAAACAAAATAAGAGAGATCGATGAGCAATTAATAGAAGAAAGTGACTATTATGATATTTTATCAAGCTTTGAAGAAGTAGGTACAAGGCATACTTTATTTTATCAAAAATACTCAGTAATATTTCCAATCTTAGCCTTTTTAGTAATGCTATTAGGGTATTTTTCTTTAAAGTTTTTTAAATTTATTAAGGAGTATGAATAATAAAAAATCCTTGCTTGTTACTGGTGGCGCTGGCTTTATAGGTTCTAACTTTATAATCCACACACTAAAAAACAACAAAGAAATTAACATCATAAATTTAGACAAGCTTACCTATGCGGGTGAGCTTTCTAATTTAGAACCAATTGCAGATAGTAAAAATTACCAATTTGTAAAAGGGGATATCTGTAACGAAAAATTGGTTGAGAGCCTTTTCGAAGAACATAAATTTACAGGTGTAATTCATTTTGCAGCAGAGTCACACGTTGATAATTCAATACTAAACCCAGATGCCTTTATTAAAACCAATATATATGGTACTTTTAATCTATTAAATATTGCAAAACGATACTGGATGCAAAAACCATTTCTTGCAAAAAAAGGATGCAAAAACAATAGGTTTTTACACATCTCAACCGACGAAGTATATGGCGCACTAGGCAAAAAAGGGTTGTTTACAGAAGACACACCCTACGCACCAAACAGTCCTTATAGTGCCTCAAAAGCATCATCAGACTTTATAGTAAGAAGTTATTTTCATACCTATGGTTTAAATGTAGTAACTACCAATTGCAGTAATAACTATGGACCCAAACAACACGATGAAAAGTTAATACCAACTATTATTAGAAAAGCTGTCAACGGAGAAGACATACCAATTTATGGCGATGGTAAAAATATTAGAGATTGGCTTTATGTTAAAGATCATTGTGAAGGTATATATTTGGCTTTTAACAAAGGAAAAGCGGGCGAAACCTATAACATAGGAGGTAGAAATGAAAGAGACAATCTTTATATAGCTCATAAAATATGTGAAATATTAGACGAGGTAAGGCCTAAAAACTCAAAATACTCTGATCAAATTACATTTGTAAAGGATAGGCCAGGACATGACTTTAGATATGCAATAAACGCAACTAAAATTGAGAACGAATTAGGCTGGAAAGCAAATGAAAATTTTGAAACAGGTATTCTAAAAACCATAAAATGGTACTTAAATAAATACGATAAACCATGAAAGGAATTATACTAGCTGGTGGGTCGGGCACGAGATTACATCCTTTAACCTTATCAGTAAGTAAGCAATTAATGCCTGTATATGATAAGCCAATGATTTATTATCCTTTGTCTACGTTAATGTACTCAGGTATTAATGAAATTTTAATTATATCAACACCCAAGGACCTACCTCTTTTTAAGGATTTACTAGGAGATGGAAAGAAGTATGGCTGTGAATTTGAATTTGCAGTACAGGAATCACCCAATGGTCTGGCGGAGGCTTTTATAATCGGAGAAGAGTTTATTGGAGAAGATAAAGTTGCATTAATTTTAGGAGATAACATTTTTTATGGTACTGGATTGTCAGATCTTTTACAGAGAAACAATAATCCAGATGGTGGTATTATTTACGCGTACAGAGTGTACGATCCTGAACGTTACGGTGTTGTAGATTTTGATGAAAAAGGACAAGCCATATCTATAGAAGAAAAACCTAAAAAACCAAAATCTAACTTTGCGGTTCCAGGTATTTATTTCTATGATAATGATGTTGTGGATATCGCAAAAAGCATAAAGCCAAGCCATCGAGGCGAACTAGAAATCACAGATGTAAACAAAGAATATCTTAGAAGAAACAAACTCAGTGTTAGTATCTTAGATAGAGGCACCGCTTGGTTAGATACAGGTACTTTTGATTCATTGATGCAGGCATCACAGTTTGTAGAGGTGATAGAGAATAGACAGGGCCTTAAGATTGGCTCTATTGAAGCGGCAGCCTATGAAATGGGATATATATCAGAAGAGAAGTTTAGGGCCTTAGCAAAGCCGTTAATGAAAAGTGGTTATGGTAAAAACCTTTTAGATTTAATAAAAAACAAAAAATGATAGCCACCAAAACAAATCTAAAAGGTTGTTTTATTATTGAGCCTCAAGTATTTCAAGATGATAGGGGTTATTTTTTTGAAAGTTTTAATCAGCAAACCTTCAATAACTTAATTGGTAAACCCGTTAACTTTGTGCAAGACAATGAATCTTTGTCATCTAGAGGAGTCATAAGAGGTTTGCATTTTCAAGAAGGTGAGTTTGCCCAAGCAAAGCTTGTTAGAGTCATTAAGGGCTCAGCTTTAGATGTTGCTGTAGATATAAGAAAAGATTCACCAACTTTTGGCCAACATATAGCCGTTGAGCTAACAGAAGATAACAAAAAACAGTTGTTTGTTCCAAGAGGATTTGCACACGGGTTTTCTGTATTGAGCGACACAGCCATCTTTTCATATAAATGTGATAATTTTTACAATAAAAATGCTGAAGCAGGGATTATATACAACGATCAGTCTTTAAACATCGATTGGAAAATTAAACCTGAAGAAGCGCAACTTTCAGAAAAAGATATTATTTTACCAACCTTAGAAGCGTACTTTAAATGACACCAAGAATATTGGTTACAGGAAGCAATGGGCAGTTAGGAACATGTATCAAAGATGTTGACGACAATAAATTTGATATTAAATACGTAAGTTCTTCGGATCTCGATATAACAAATAACAAAGAGGTTGAAAGTTTTTTTGAACAGCAAAAAATAGATTGGTGTATAAATTGTGCTGCTTACACAGCCGTTGATAAAGCAGAGTCTGATTACAACAGCGCTTTTAATGTTAATGTTTCTGGGGTGAAAAACTTAGCAGAAGCATGTAAAGCGTATAATGTTAAGTTAATACATGTTTCGACGGATTTTGTTTTTGATGGTGAACAAAATAAACCATATAAAGAATCTGACCCAACAAACCCTCTTAGTGTTTATGGAGACACTAAATTAAAAGGGGAACAAGAGGTTTCAAAAGCTTTAAAAGAATATTTTATTTTAAGAACCTCGTGGTTGTACTCAGAACATGGTGCTAACTTTTTGAAAACGATGCTTCGTCTTTCTAAAGATAAAACTCAACTAGGAGTTGTTGGTGACCAAATCGGTACGCCTACTTACGCTAAAGATTTAGCTAAAGCAATATTGCTCTTTATAGAAAAGGATATTTCTAACTATGGAATATATCACTACAGCAACAATGGAGTTGCGAGTTGGTACGATTTTGCTAAAGCTATTTTTGAGATTCATAAAACTAATATACAACTAAACAATATATCTACGGCTCAATTTCCAACACCAGCAAAGCGCCCTCGCTTTAGTGTTTTAGATAAAACAAAAATAGAAACAGCACTTAGGCAAAACGTCCCATATTGGAGAGACAGTCTAATAACCGCAATGCAAAATATACAAAATGAATAAACTACTACAAATAGCTATCAAAGCATCACTAGAAGCAGGAAAAGTAATAATGCAAGTGTATGACACCGCTTTTGATGTAGAAATAAAAGATGATAAATCACCGTTAACAGAGGCAGACAAGAAAGCCAATGATGTTATAAATTCATTCCTAATTCCAACAGAGATCCCTATTATTTCAGAAGAAAACAAACAAACGGACTACAATGTTAGAAAGACTTGGAAAACATGTTGGGTAGTTGATCCTGTAGATGGGACTAAAGAATTTATAAAAAGAAACGGTGAGTTTACTGTAAATATAGCTTTGGTAAATGATGGAAAACCGGTTTTAGGCGTTATTTATGTGCCAGCAGTAAAAACTATCTATTTTGCCAATGTAGAGAGCAATAAGGCGTTTAAAGCAAATTTAGATTCTCATAATGTTACAGTGGAAACTATTTTAAAACTAGCAAAACCACTACAACCAAAGAATAACAGTTCTAACAAAGTTGAGGTTGTTGGAAGTCGCTCACACATGAACGAAGATACTTTAAACTTTGTTGAGGATTTAAGAAATGAAGGTAAAGAGGTAGAAATTGTATCAAAGGGAAGCTCATTAAAATTCTGTTTGGTCGCAGAAGGTAATGCCGACGTATATCCACGTTATGCACCAACTATGGAATGGGACACTGCAGCAGGTCAAGCCATATGTAATGCAGTAGGTATAAAGGTAATCTCCAAAGAAACCAACCAACCACTAATCTATAACAAAGAAAACCTATTAAACAGCTATTTTTTAGTTAGTAAGTAAATGGCAGACGTATCATATAAGAGACATATAGCCAAAACCATTACTTGGAGACTGGTAGGTACACTAGACACCATACTTTTATCATGGTTAGTTACAGGAGACCCTTTAGCAGGTTTAAAAATAGGCTTAGCAGAAATTACAACAAAATCAGTTTTATACTATCTACATGAGCGCGTATGGTATAAAATAAACCTCTCAAAAGATGGAATATTACTAGAAAGTAGAAAACGGCACATAGCAAAAACATTTACTTGGCGTTTTATAGGCACATTAGACACCATGACTTTGGCGTGGATAATATCAGGAAACCCCTTAGCAGCCATGCAAATAGGGTTTGCAGAAGTAATCACAAAAATGGTGCTTTACTATATTCACGAACGCGCTTGGTATAAAATTAACTTTGGTATAACAAAAAGAAAATAAAGCTTATAATGAAAGACAATATAACACCTCACAATTATCAGATCTCAGTAAGAGATAGAAGAGAGAGAAACGGCCATAATTCGTTTTTGTTATGGTTTACGGGTCTTTCAGGTTCGGGTAAATCAACTATAGCCAATGTTGTAGAACAAAAACTATTTAAAGAAGGCATAAAAACATATACCTTAGACGGTGACAACATGAGGAAAGGAATTAATGGTGATTTAACCTTTTCTCCAGAAGATAGAACTGAAAATATCCGTAGAATTGCAGAGGTGGCTAATTTAATGATAGATGCTGGTTTAGTGATACTTGCAGCTTTTGTGTCACCCTACAAAAAAGACCGAGAGAACATTAGAAGTATCGTTAAAGATGTTAACTTTGTTGAAATATTTGTGAATACCAGCGTAGAAGAGTGCGAAAGACGAGACGTAAAAGGACTTTATAAAAAAGCACGCGCTGGCGAAATAAAAAATATGACAGGAATTTCAGCACCTTATGAAGCACCAGAAAATCCTGATATTGAAATAAGAACAGAAAACGAATCGGTAGAGTCAGCAGCTCAACGAATCGCAGAATATATAACACCAAAATTAAAACTCAACGATGAGTAAGTACTATTTAAATTATCTAGACGAGTTAGAGAGTGAAGCTATTTTTGTTTTACGTGAAGTATGGGCACAATTTGAAAATCCGGTAATATTATTCTCTGGAGGAAAAGATTCTATTTTGGTAACACATTTAGCCAAAAAAGCATTTTATCCAGCGAAAATCCCATTTCCCTTAATGCATGTAGATACAGGGCATAACTTTCCAGAAACTATTGCTTTTAGAGATAATATAATTAAAGAATTAGGAGCACAACTAATCGTAGGTTCTGTACAAGAATCTATTGACGAAGGGCGCGTTGCAGAAGAAAAAGGAAAGAACGCTACACGAAACGCACTTCAAATTACCACACTTCTCGATGCTATCGAAACTAATAAGATAGATTGTGCTATTGGCGGTGGGCGTCGTGACGAAGAAAAAGCAAGAGCCAAAGAGCGCTTCTTTTCTCATAGAGATGATTTTGGACAATGGGATCCTAAAAACCAACGACCAGAATTGTGGAATATATTCAACGGAAAGCACTTTGAAGGCGAACACTTTAGAGCATTCCCAATAAGTAACTGGACAGAAATGGACGTATGGAACTACATTAAACGCGAGAATATCGCTATTCCATCATTATACTTTGCACATCAACGTGAGGTAGTTTGGAGACAAGACTCATGGATTCCAAATTCTGAATTTTTAGTATTAGAAGACCATGAAGAAGTAGTGACAAAAAAAATACGCTTTAGAACGCTAGGCGATATAACTATAACAGGTGGTGTAGAATCTGACGCAGATACATTAGAGAAAATTGCTGCTGAAGTTGCTGGTATGCGCAATACAGAGCGAGGAAACAGAAGCGACGATAAGCGATCAGAATCTGCTATGGAAGACCGTAAGCGTCAAGGGTACTTTTAGTCAAAATCAAATTAAAAAATTAACAGTTATGCTGAAGTCATTTTAGCATTTCATACAAAAAATAATATGTTAGACAACAATCAACTATTACGTTTTACAACCGCAGGAAGTGTAGATGATGGAAAAAGTACATTAATAGGGCGTTTGCTATACGATTCTAAATCTATTTTCGAAGACCAACTAGAAGCAATTGAGAATACAAGTAAGAAAAAAGGTCATGACGGCGTAGATTTAGCACTATTTACAGATGGTTTAAGAGACGAAAGAGAGCAGGGTATCACCATTGATGTCGCATACAGATATTTTACAACGCCAAAGCGTAAATTTATAATTGCAGATACACCAGGGCATATACAATATACGCGCAACATGGTTACTGGAGCATCAACAGCTAATGTAGCGACTATTCTAATTGATGCACGCCATGGCGTAATTGAGCAAACAAAACGCCATGCATTTATAGCATCACTATTGCAAATACCGCACATTATTGTTTGTGTAAATAAAATGGATTTGGTTGATTTCTCCGAAGAGGTCTTTAATAATATTGTATCAGAATTTGAAGAGATTTCTTCAAAAATGCTTGTTAAGGATGTTCGATTTATACCAATGTCGGCACTATTAGGAGACAATGTTGTAAATAAGTCAGAAAACATGCCTTGGTACCAAGGCGCACCGATGCTACACACTTTAGAAACGATGCATATTAGTAGTGATATTAATAAAGTAGATGCACGCTTTCCTGTACAAACGGTAATAAGGCCACAACGCGACGGGTTCATTGATTATAGAGGTTATGCAGGTCGTGTAGCTAGTGGAATTCTAAGAAAGGGTGATGAGGTTACTGTAATGCCATCAGGTTTTACATCAAAAGTAAAAAGTATCAACCTCTTCGATAAAGAGTTGGACGAAGCCTATGCACCAATGTCAGTTTCTATTACTTTAGAGGACGATATAGACATTAGTCGAGGAGATATGATAGTACGTTCTAACAACAAGCCAGAACCTTCTCAGGATATTGAAGTGATGTTATGTTGGTTAAATAACAGTCCAGCAAAACCAAGGGCAAAATACACCATTAAACATACGTCTAATGATCAAAAGGCCATGATAAAAGAGGTGGTATATAAATACGACATTAATACTTTAGAGCGTAAGAGTGAAGATAGTGATTTAGCGATGAATGATATAGCCAAAGTTAAAATACGCACTACAAAACCCTTAATGATTGATTCTTACCGAGAGAACAGGGCAACTGGAAGTATTATTCTAGTAGATGATGCCACTAATGAAACGGTTGCTGCAGGAATGATCGTATAATTTATAATAACAAATCACACTTTTACACATACCAAAAAGATAATATGTTTACATTAAAGAATAAATCAATTTTAATAACTGGTGGGACAGGGTCACTAGGTAAAGCACTTACTAACCATATACTCAACAAACACCCAGAAGTAAAAAAATTAGTTATATTTTCTCGAGACGAACAGAAACAATTTCAGATGGCTCAAGAGTATCCATCAGACAAATTTCCTCAAATTAGGTTTTTTATTGGCGATGTTAGAGATAGAGAACGACTAGAGAGAGCTTTTCAGCACATAGATTATGTCATACACGCTGCAGCAATGAAGCACGTTCATATTGCAGAATATAACCCAGACGAGTGTATTAAAACCAACATTAATGGCGCAGAAAATGTAGTAGATGCCTGCTTTAAAACTAATGTAGAGCGGGTCGTAGCCTTGTCAACAGATAAAGCGTGTGCACCCATAAACTTGTATGGCGCGACCAAGCTTACATCAGATAAGTTATTCATTGCGGCAAACAACATTAAAGGGCAAAATCCAATTAAGTTTTCGGTTGTAAGGTATGGCAACGTTATGGGATCTAACGGATCGGTAATCCCTTTCTTTATTAATAAGAAAAAAGAAGAAAATAGGTTGCCAATTACAGACCCAAACATGACGCGATTTAATATCTCTTTACAAGGAGGTGTAGATATGGTAATGCATGCCTTAGAACACGCTTGGGGAGGCGAATTATTTGTCCCTAAAATACCATCTTATAAAATCATGGATGTTGCTGAGGCCATTGGACCTCATTGCGAAAAGCCAGTAATTGGTATTAGACCAGGTGAGAAAGTGCATGAAGAAATGATAACAGCCTCTGACTCGTTTTATACCTATGATTTAGGAAAATATTATACCATTTTACCAGCAACCCATCAGTGGAGTTTAGACGACTTTATAGAAACCTTTGATGCAAAAAAAGTACCACAAGGTTTCAGTTACAATTCTGGCGATAATAGTGATTGGGAAACTATAGAAAGTTTAAGAGCTCTAATTAAAGAACACGTAGACCCAACTTTTGAAGTATAATGAATAAGCCTATCATACCATACGGACGTCAGTATATTGATCAAAACGATATCGATACAGTTATCGATACATTAACCGCAGATTTTTTAACACAAGGCCCTAAGGTTATTGAATTTGAAGAAAAATTTGCTAAATACATTGGTAGCAAGTATGCTGTAGCTGTTTCTAACGCAACAGCAGGGCTTCACATCGCAGTTATGGCTTTAGGATTAAAACCTGGTGAGCGAGTTATAACAACACCAATAACATTTGCAGCATCTGCCAACTGTGTGAGGTATTGTGGTGGTGAGGTCTGGTTTGCAGACATAGACTCTGACACCTACACGCTGTCTTTAGAAAGCACTAAGAAGCTCATAGAAAGTAAGCCGAAAGGATTTTTTAAAGGCATTATACCTGTAGATTTTGCAGGCTTACCCGTAAACTTAGAACAATTTAAGGCATTGGCAACTGAGCATGATTTATGGATTATTGAAGATGCCTGCCATGCGCCAGGAGGTTATTTTTCAGATACAAAAGGTGTAAAACAAATGTGCGGTAACGGCAAATATGCGGATATTGGGATTTTTTCGTTTCACCCCGTAAAACATATTGCTTGTGGTGAAGGAGGTATGGTGACTACTAATTCAAAAGATTTGTACGACCGACTATCTCGACTTAGAACACATGGTATTACAAAGGATAATATGAGCGAAAATCATGGTGGCTGGTATTACGAGATGCAAGAACTTGGATACAACTATAGGTTAACAGATATTCAATCGGCATTGGGTATTACGCAGTTAGAAAAAAACAATGCAGGTGTTAGAAGAAGGAATGAAATAGCTCAAAATTATAAAAATGCCTTTTATGGTAAAATCAAGTTTCAAAGTCTCCCAGAAGGAACTTATAATGCCCACCATTTATTTGTTATTGAGGTAGAAAACAGAAAAGCACTCTACGATTATTTAAGAGAAGCAGGTATATACGCACAAATACATTATATCCCTGTACATACACTACCGTATTACAAATCTATTGGATACGAAGGTGCTGACCTAGGAAATTCAGAAGCGTATTATTCAAAGTGTATTAGTTTGCCCATGTACCCAACCCTAACCGATGAAGAACAATCTTTTGTTATTGAAAAAGTATTAGGGTTTCTTAATGAGTAACTTAGCCATCATACCAGCACGAGGAGGAAGTAAAAGAATACCAAAAAAGAATATCAAATCTTTTTTAGGAAAGCCCATTATTGCGTATTCTATTGAAGCAGCCTTAAAAAGCAATTGCTTTGAAGAGGTTATGGTCTCTACAGACGACTCGGAAATTGCTAAAATTGCTGTTCAGTATGGCGCAAAAGTGCCTTTTATAAGAAGCCATGAAAACGCAAATGATTTTGCGGTTTTAGCAGATGTTATTAGTGAAGTTCTCGAGAGATATGCATCTAATAACAAAAAATTTAAAAACATTTGTTGTCTTCTACCAACAGCCCCTTTTATAGATTCTGAAAAGCTAAAAGAAGCGTATAGAATTTTTATGGATAAAAAATTTGACAGCATATTTCCAATTCTGGAGTACTCTTTTCCTATTCAAAGATCACTTAAAATAGAGGATGGTAAAGTTAAAATGGTCTGGGAAGAACACTTAAAAACAAGATCTCAAGATTTAGAACCTAGATACCATGATTCTGGACAATTTTACTGGGTAAAGTCGGATAAATTTTTAATTGAAAAAAAATTATTCACTCAAAATACAGGCTCATACATCATTTCACAATTGGAAGCTCAAGATATTGATACTGAAACCGACTGGAAGTTAGCAGAAATAAAATACAAATTGATGCTTGATGAAAAAAAGAATAATTTTTAGGGCAGATGGTGATGCAAGCACAGGTTTAGGGCATCTGTATAGGCTATTTGGTCTTGTTGAAGTCCTTAAAGACAGCTTTGATTTTGTATTTGTTACCAAAGCGTCTTCTACCTTTAGTGTTATCCCCAAAAGCTACAAGACTCATTTTATTCCAGAACATATAGATTTTAAAGATGAAGTCACCTGGCTTTCTCAAAGCTATAATCCTAACGATCATATAACTATTGTAGACGGATACCAATTCAATAGCACATATCAAAAGAAAATAAAAGATAAAGGATATACACTTGTGTATATAGATGATTTGGCATCAGAACACATCTTTGCAGACCTTGTAATAAACCATTCGCCTTACCTAACCGAAAAACACTACAAAAAAGAACCTTATACCAAGTTAGCACTTGGAACAAGATATGCACTACTTAGACCAGGTTTTTTAAAAGAAGCGAAGCTAGAAAGAAACATTAAAAGTATTGATTCGGCATTTGTTTGCTTTGGTGGTGCCGACCCGTTTAATTTAACATACAAAGCGGTAACTGCCCTATTGCAATTAAATAGAATTAAAAAAATATCAGTGGTCTTGGGCGGAGCCTATAAATTCAATGAGATTTTAGAATTAAAAAACACTCACCCATTAAAAATCGATTTGTATAAGAATCTTTCTGAAAACGAATTGATAAAAGTTATGAAAAACTGCAACTTTGCAATTGTACCGGCAAGCACTATTTTGTTTGAAATATGTTGTATAAAAATGCCAGTTTTGAGTGGCTTTTATGTTGAAAACCAAGAACTAATTTATAAGGGGTTTTTAAATAAAAAATCTATCTACGAAGGTGGCGATATGTCAAAATTTAAGGCGTTAGACTTTCATCGTATTGTAAAAAATTTACTTTTAAAAAATGATTATAGCTTGTATGTATCACATCAAAAAGTATTATTTGACAAAATGATAAAAGAGAGACATGTAAATTTAATTAAGTCTTTATGCTAAAATTGGCGGTATTATGTAGTGGTGGTCTCGGTCTAGACACACTAAAAAGAGTGCACATCAAGTATAAAATAGAATGTATTTTAACTGATAGTAATTCCAAAGGAATTATAGATTATGCAGAACAATCAAGAATACCTTGCTTTATAGGAAATCCAAGAAATGGAAAAGGCTACCATTTCATAAAAACCTACGATATTGATGTTATAATTTCTGTAAACTACTTGTTTTTGCTGGAATCTGATGTTATAAACCACTCCAATATCCTTACATTCAATATACATGGCTCACTCTTGCCAAAATATAGAGGAAGGACTCCTCACGTGTGGGCTATAATCAACGGAGAAACAAAAGCGGGTATTACGGCCCACCAAATAGATTCGGGATGTGACACAGGAAAAATCATACATCAAATAGAGGTGCCAATAACAAATGATGATACAGGCGCGAGCATTCTAAATAAGTACACTAAACTATACTTTCCTTTGATAGAAAAAGTGCTCAATGATATTTTACTAGGAACCCTTAAATTATATCCCCAAAACGAACAAAACGCAACTTACTTTGGTAAACGAACACCATACGACGGTGAAATAAATTGGGATTGGGATAAGGAAAGAATCAGAAATTGGGTAAGAGCACAATCCCATCCCTATCCTGGCGCGTTTACCTTTTTAGACGGAAAAAAGATTATTATTGACAAAGTCATCTACTTAAATCAAGAAAGAGTAAAAAGTGCGGACAATGGAGAAATAGTTCAAACTACACCCAAGATTTTGGTTAACGTAAAAGATGGCCTTATAATATTAGAGACGATACGAACAGAAAACTGTAATTTTGAAAAAGGAAACAAATTTGAAAATGAAAATAGGAAATAAGAGCATTGGTAAAAATCATCCCTGTTTTATTATTGCAGAATTATCAGCCAACCATAACGGAAATTTAGATGTTGCAATAGAAACGATTAAAGCAGCAAAGAAAACTGGCGCAGACGCTATTAAATTACAAACCTACACTCCAGATACTTTAACTATAGATTCTGATAAAGATTATTTTAAGATAGAAGGAGGTACATTATGGGACGGAAAGACACTACACGAATTATATGGGGAAGCTTATACACCTTGGCAATGGCACAAAAAACTTTTTGAAGTTGCCCAACAGGAAGGATTAATATGTTTCTCTTCTCCATTTGATTTTTCGGCAGTTGATTTTCTAGAAGAACTTAATGTTCCAGCTTACAAGATTGCTTCTTTTGAAATTCAAGATATTCCATTAATAGAATACGCCGCATCAAAAAAGAAGCCTATAATGATATCAACAGGGATAGCAGAAGAAGATGATATTCAACTAGCTGTAGATACCTGCAGAAAAGTTGGAAATAATGACATTACACTACTCAAATGCACCTCGTCCTATCCAGCTCCATTAGAGTTGGCAAATCTAAACACTATTCCTGATTTGAAAAAACGATTTAATGTTGAGGTAGGATTTAGTGACCACACATATGGTTCTTTAGCACCAACAATTGCAGTAACCTTGGGAGCTAAAGTGATTGAGAAGCATTTTATTTTAGACAAAAAAATAGGAGGTCCAGATGCAGATTTTTCTTTAGATGTTAACGAATTTACCGATATGGTTAAAAAAGTAAGAGATACAGAAAAATTATTAGGCGAAGTTTCTTATGAGATTTCTGAAAAGGTAAGAAAAAACAGAAAGTTTGCACGGTCCTTATTTGTTGTTAACGATGTAAAAAAGGGAGACGTTATTAGCTCAGAAAATATAAGATCTATTAGACCGGGTTATGGTCTTCACCCAAAGTATTACAATAAAATCCTCGGAAAACAGTTTACATGTAATGTAAACCGTGGCGAACCACTTTCGCTTAGTATGATTGAAGGCTTATAGAATGAAATTACTCTTTATCGAAAACAGGTATAAAACCTATTTTTTTGAGCCAATAGCGCATAGACTTAAGTCTGAAGGACACGATATATACTGGATTATTCAAAACAGGGAGTTTTCCCCTTCAGAATCATCCAATACGTATTTTATAGACTATCCTAAAGGTAGATTTGACTATGAAAAAGCAGAACATGTTGAGAAGGTTATCATAAGCGATAGGCAGATCAACCACTTCAACCAAAAAGACACCTCATATTTTTATTATTATGACAAGAAGATAAATGAGCTACTCAATGCAATACAGCCCGATTTGGTATTTGGAGAGTCTACGGCCTTTCATGAACTACTTACCATAGAAAACTGTAAAAAACGTAATATTCTTTATTTAAACCCATCAACATGTAGGTATCCTGTTGGTCGGTTCTCGTTTTATAAATATGATACATTAGAGCCTTTTTCTGGTAGTGGTGAAGTTTTAGAAACCAATGAAGCATTGGGTATAGTCAACCAAATTGTTAACAGAGAAACGGCGCCCAATTATATGGTACCGGTTACAACTTCAAAAACCACCTTGCTTAAGGATAAGATAAAAAAAACGCTAACGTATTATAAAGGCGAAATCTATAATACCCCTAACCCAATCACAAAATATAAACTAGAAAAAAACAAAAAGAAAAACATCATAAGATGGGATAAAAACGCTTTAACAAGTATTGAAAGTTCAAGCACCATAAAACTACTTTATCCGTTACAAATGCAACCTGAGGCAAATATTGATGTTTGGGGAAGGCCTTACAGAAATCAGCTCAAACTCATAAAAGACCTAAGTCTTGCTCTGCCTTCAAACGCGCAGCTCTATGTAAAGCCAAATCCAAAATCCAAATACGAATTAGGGAAAGATTTAATACATTTTGTTGAACAGACAAACAACATTAAGGCATTACACCATTCTACCAAAATGGACGACGTCTTACCAGTAATGGATTTAGTAATTACGGTAACAGGCACCATAGCCATAGAGTGTGTTTTATCTAATACACCTGTGGTCTCATTGGTAAACACCATTAATACCAAAGCCAATAACTGTAAGTTTGTAACCGATATTAAATCGGAGTTGCCTCATATTATAAAAATAGTTTCAGAAGATACCTTTCCAAAAATCTCTGATGAAGAAAAAATAGCGTATATTAATCTATTAAACCAAACGAGCTTTAAAGGTATTGTTTCAGATCCGTTAAGTGATGTAGGCTGTGTAAGCGAAGAGAATATTAATGATATGTTTGTCGCGTTTAGTACATTGTTGAATGATTATAAATGTAACTAGGATAAATGTTTTCAAGAAAAATCAGGTTACTTAATAAAATCGTTTATATTGAACTAAGTGAGGCTCCCTTTTATGAGCTTAAGGATTCTCTAATTTTTGGCTTCCCAATAAATTTAGAAGATTCATTTTTTAATCTTAAGAATGAAGTTTTAGGTAATAAACTAAAAGGCTATTGGCTTAAAATTGACTTTACTGACAATAAAATAACCATTACTAACGATATTTTAGGGGGCTACAGGCTTTATTATTATGAGGTCGCAAACAAAATTTATGTATCAGACAACCATTTTAAAATTCTTGAGAAGCTTGAACGTAGTGCAATAATAAAGAATAAGATTGAGTACGACTTTTGGCTAAAACATCGTTATACGACTGGAAAATCTACTTTTATTGAAGGCCTAAACAAGTTGAGCCCAGCAAGTATATTAGAAATATTAGATTATGATATTTATGAAAAAACATATTTTAAGGATATAATAAGAAAGTCAAACCCTGAAAATCATAAAAACCAAGTACACAAGGACTTATTAGAAACTTTTGCCAAAATAAAAAAATCTACTAATAAAGTAATTTTATTATTCAGTGGGGGTAAAGACTCTTGTCTTTTGTTGCAGTATTTATTGTATTATAAAATTCCTTTTAAACCTGTTTTTTTAAAATTAAATCCTATTTCTAAGTTTGGACTCAACGATATTAAGAGAGTAAGGGCTGTGGCAAAGGAGTTAGAATTAGATTTAGATGAAATAGAAATTGAATTATCAGTTATTTCCAAAAAGCAGAAAGAAGATATAGTAGAGAAGCAATTATTTGATAGACATTTTTCTTTATTGCACTTCATTGGCAGTAAAGCTATAAGAGAAAAATATGGTAAAGAATGCTTGGTTATTAATGGGCAGAGTTCAGATAGTATTTTATCTTTTGGCCCTTCCGAAAATAGTACAATGAGTTATTTTAGGCGGCACATAATGTACAAGCCAAGAACCATTATATCTAAATTAGGTCTTTTACTATTGATATTAAAAACAAAGAAGAAGTTTAGACTTCCTAAAAACAAAGACGAGTTGTTATTCGCCTTATTTGATGAGTATAAATACACAAGAGTTATAGATAATAATACAAGTAAGGAATATGTTAACTACATAAATGATTATATAAATACCAAAACCAAAAAACTAGAATCTTTTCATTCCAAAGAAATGTATGTTAAGATTTTATCCTTTTGCCAGGGCTCGGATAATCAAGTGGTTGTTAACAGTTCTAAGGCTAACAATCTCCTAACTATAATGCCTTTTGCTACACCAAACATTATATATGAAACAATAGAACTCAAAGACGAGAATTTAGAAATAAGGAAACCTAAATATGTAATTGAACAAATTTTAGAGAACCAATTCTCATTCTACTATAACAATTTAAAATTAAAAGAGGTCGATGCAAGCGATGTTTTGGTTGATATGAAAAGTAAAATACAGAATATAGTAGATGAAAAATTCATTGAAAGAGTTAAAAATGTTTTTGACTAACTTTAAAGCATAACAGTAACAGATTCAAATTCTTATGAAAACTAAATTCTTTTTTTGTGTATCGGTTTTATTAACCTTTCTTGGTTGTACTAAAGAATATAACTTTTATGAGGAGGGGTCGGCAGGAGACAACCCTTCTCAAGCAAAATATGTCTTTGTTAATGAAGAATATTCTATTCAACCAAACACAGATGTTTCTTCCGCACTTCAGCAAGCAGTGGATGAATCAGATGGAGCTATTTTGGTTATAGATGCAGGTACTTATTATTTAGATTGCCCAATAGTATATACTCCGAAGATGAACATGGTAGCAAACACAAATATCTCAAATATTCTAAACCCTACAGGACTAAAAATACAAGGGGATGGGATAAATAGTACGATTTTTATTAATAGAAGTAACGATTATGCTTTTCAGTTATTAGGGGTAACAAATGATAACAATGACTTGGTCTTCAATAAATTTCAAACTAACGGGTTTTTTAATGATTTTTCAATTTATAGCCCAAGTTTACCGTCTGAAAATGGGAATGATATGGAGTGTAACCCTGATATTGAACCACCTAAAGGAGGCGTACTTATGTTTGGATGCAAAGCGTTTAGTTTCAATAATTTTAGTGTAGCTGGTTTTGAAAACAATAAATTCTCTGAACATGGAATTTACATCCCTTTATTATCTTCTTTAACAACTGACTACCCATTTGAAACGTCTTATTTGAACGATTTTGAGGATTATGTAACGCATAATGCTAATATTAGCGGAGGTTTTCAAGTTATAGATATTAATCTTATTTACGACAATCCTGATTTTTATGCCTCTACTTCCACAATTTTAAACAATGTAGAAATAAATAATTGTAATGGATTTGCATTAAACGGGGAAAATGGAGTAGGGTTTAACTTTAGCTCAATTAATCTCAAAATTTATGGATGTGAAGATGGGGGAATATACACAGAGGGTCATTCATCAACGATTGAAGGAGGCTTTATTTTGGGCTGTGGTTTTAATGGCACAACTACGTCTGCAGGTATAATTATTGATAGGCGAGGTGCAAATCCAAACGGGTTTTCAGTAAGGGATGTTGAATTTGATGGTAATAATAACTATCACATTTGGCTAAAGTCGTCTATAAATGCTGAGATAACATTAAACAGATTCGTAAATAATCAGAGTATAAAAAGCAGCTGTAAAATTGGTGGTGCTCACAATAATTATGGTTTTATTTCAGGGATTAATCTCAATAACAATTTTTTTAGATACTCTGAACAAATCTTACCTAACTACCAAAATGCAATTGAATTAAATAATTATATTAAATATTCAATTTTTAGAGATAATACTCTAGATACAGGTGCGGCTTCAAACAGCGCGAACAACTCTAACTTTTATGAAATAAAACCAGGTTTTTCTCAAGGCAACAATTTAGTTATTCATAATGGAATAACTCTAGTTGACAATAACAATTCACCTTTTTTTATTGTCGATAATCGTTCAGCATCAAATTTAACTATACAAACAGGGAGTAACCGAGAAAAAGTAAATTGGACTGACATTATTCAAGATAGTGCTAATTCATTTAATTTAGATTCGGATAGTTATCTAACAACATCTGTTGGTTACCACACTTTCAATTTAACATTAGGTATAGATGATTTAGGCGTGGGGAAGACTATAAAAGTTGACTTTGGATATGAAGAAAATGGGTCTTTTGTGCCATTAAACTCTCAATTTCACACATCAAACACTAATGGATATAATACAGTTACATTTTTAGCAAATGTTTATTTAAGTAGTCCAAAAAACATAGAGGTAAGAATAACAAATAATTCAGGTGACGACTTTGATTTATTATCTGGCCCAAATGTCACTAATTTTTCAGGAAATTTAAACTAATGAAAAAAATTGTAACATTAGTTGTTGGGTTAATACCTGTTGGACTTCTGAGAAAAGTACTTTTAAACATACTTGGGCACAAAATCTCTTATAATTCCAAATTTGGAATTAACATTCTCTGGGTAAAACATATTTCTTTAGAAGAAGACAGCAGTATTGGACATTTTAACTTTATAGCAAATAAGTTGGTTCGTCTAGAAAAAAAAGCTTTTATAAAAAATTTCAATTACTTTAGAGGACCCTTTGATGTTTACATAGGGAATGAATCGGGTATTTCTAATAATAATAAGTTTAGGAGAGCAAAGTATCCAATTTCGGTTGGCGATTCTTCGCTGCAATTAGGAAAAAATTCATTTATAGTATCTGGACATTTTGTTGATTTAACAAGAGCAGTGAGCTTTGGGGATAATTCAATTTTAGCAGGAATAAGAAGTCAAATTTGGACACATGGTTACTATCATGCAAATGATGGTTCCGATAGGGTTAGAATAGATGGCGATGTTGTAATTGGCAATAATGTCTATATAGGTTCTAGCTGTATATTTAACCCAGGTATTAAAGTATTGGATGCCATACATATAGGAGCAGGTAGCGTAATATCTAAAAACCTTGAAGAATCTGGCATGTATGTTGGTCAAGGGCTTAGATTTGTTAGTAAAAATATTGACGATATAAAATCTAAGCTACATAAAGTGGAAGACGAAAACTTAGTAGAAGACGTATATTATAAATGAAAGCCAAAAATGAGAAGATAAAAAAAGAAAGTTCTAAGATAGAATGGGTTTACAGGGCTAAGGGTCTTGGAATTTTATTAGTAGTTGCTGGTCATATACTAAGGGGATTAAATAACGCAAACTTATTCTCTGGTTCAGTTTTTACCAATATTGATTATGTGCTTTATACATTTCATATGCCTTTGTTTTTCTTTTTATCAGGAATTTTTTTCTTAAGAAGTCTAAAAAAAAGAGGTTTAAAGTCCTTTTTGTTAAATAAAGTTAATCTTCTATTGTATTTGTACATTATATGGTCTATTATTCAATTAATAGTTCAGGTTTTATTAAATAAATATATAAATGGACATGCTGATTTTAAGGATTTTTTGGAAATTTTATATTTACCAAAAGGCCAGATGTGGTTTCTCTATGTTTTATTATTAATTTTTATTATAAACGCTTTTATTTTCTCGAAGTTTTCTGAGGGGTATAAAAATTTTATACTTACAATATCAATTATAGTGGGTATTTATCTTAGAGTTATTACTATAGAAGATTATTATGTAATTGATAAGTTGTCAGCTAACTTTTTGTTTTTTCAATTAGGCATTATGTGGTCAATGCTTAGTTTTAAATCATCATTAAATAGCGTTAATTATTTTTTTGCCGCTATAGCAATGGTCTTGGTCTTTACGGCTGTTACTTATTTTAATATTAATAATAATAGATTAGATTATGATAATCAAATAATAGCTGCAATTGTAGGGATTTTATTAATCAGTCTAATTTCTCAGGTTATAAAACTAAAAACTCTGTATAGCTTAGGTAAATTTTCTTTACAAATATATTTAGCCCATATTCTATTTGCTTCAGGGGCAAGAATTTTTCTTCATAAGTTCTTAAATGTTACCGATATATATTTGCATATTATTGCAGGAATAACTTTTGGGGTTTTTGGACCATTGGTATTGGTTAGAATTAGTGAAAAGTATAAAATATTTAAATTTCTGTTTGAAAATAAAATAAAAAAAATCAATGTCACTGATTAAACCAGCATACTTGTTGATTACCTCATTTATTATATGGCTTATTGCTTACTTGTCAATACCAGCTACATATATAAATTTAGGTGAGTCGTTGTGGTTTCCAATACTAACATTAACTTTTTTTAACCTGTTATTTGTTTTAGGCTTAAATACTGTAAACGGAGTACCTAAAAAGCATCCTCAAATATCTATTCAAAAAAAACAGATTATCATACTTTTATTGTTTGGGATTGGTGTTTTAGGGGCTACTTTAAGAGTTTTTCAAAGGGTATTTATACAAGAAATATATTTCGCCGAAGATTTAGTAAAAACCAGAATGGATTTGATGGCAAATGAAGGAAATTCTGGTTTAATTGGTGTGATTTCTGCCGTGGCCTATCCGTTTACCACAGTTACCCTAATGCTAGCTATACTATGGATTAAGAGCATAAGAAAGAGTTTTTTTATAGTAATATTCTTAATTGGTCTTTATCCGATTTATGATTCTTTTTTAACAGAAAGTCGTCTGTTAATTGTATTTGTATTAGGTATGCTAGTTGTTACGGTATTGGCTTCAAAAATTAGTTTTTTTAAATCATTTACCACCTTTAACTTTCATAAGCTACCCCTTTTTAGGATACCAACGATATTAAGACGAAAAAGGGTATTTATACCGTTAATAATTATTTCGGTGGGTTTTGTGATTTTTAGTCAAAAAGTAATAAATAACAGGTTGGCTGCTTTTGGATATAAAGATACTCTTACAATTTGGGAGTATTATCACGAGACAAAAATTGATAAAGATTTTAAACAAGAAGTTAAAAGAGAAAACTCTATTGTACAAAAAAACAAACAAATAGGGATGTATAGTTTAAAGCACTATTTTTCACACAGTGTTTTTGAGTACGTAAGGCTTGTAAACCATTTAGAGAGTTCTTATGGTTATTATTATGGGCTTTTTGAGTTTTATACTTTTATAAAGTTTGCAAAAATTATAGGTTTTGACATTCCTTCTTTTTCTGAATTAAATGAAGTTTCATACAAACCTGCAGTTTATACTACTTTTTGGGGGCCGTTTTTTATAGATTTTGGTGTTTTTGGTTTTATCATAAGTTTCATTTTAGGACGCTTCACTAAGCGCATGTATTTAAAAGCTAGAGAAGGCTCAGAGTCTGCGATACTAATTTATGCATTTATTGCGGTAATAATTTTAGCTTCTTTCTTTGTTAACTTAGCAATGGGTGGAAACCTGTATTTTCTTAACGCTATATTTATAAGCATACTATTTATAAAGTTCTGGCCAAACAAAACAGTTATTACAGTGTAAATGAGTTTAAGAATAATTTACTTAAGTATCGTACTTCTTCTTATAGGTTGTCGTAAGAATTCACATACTACTCCCAAAGAACGTACTTTAAGAGAGATGAGTGATCAATGCTGTGTAAAAGACTCTACATTTATAAAAGGCGACGTTAGGCGTTATGGTATTTATCCTAAACGTTCTTTTACCAACAATCAATGGAGTGAAGTGGTTAAGCTGGCCGATAGAGGTATGCCTATAACATTTAATAAAGGCATGTACTATGGCAATATTATCCTTAAAGGGGTTGATAGTATTACCATATACTTTGATGATGCTACAATAGCTGGAGGAATCCAAATAATAAACAATGGAGATGTAGCGTCCAATAGCATAACCCTATCTGGTAAACTAACCGTCTTAGACAAAGTGTTTATACGCCAATCTAGTAACATAAAATTTGACGAACTCAATATTATTTCAGATACATTAAACAACATTTATAAAAAGAAAAATAGAGGGTTAAGTATCTATGCTGGTTCAAAAAAAATAAATATAGATACTCTAAGAATCATGGATACAGGTGGCACTGATGATGACTTTTACACCTATAGTGCTGCAGCGATGCAGGTGCATGGTTATAATAATAACCCAGAAATGATTACTGTAAACTATTTAAAAATTAAAAATGCAGCCAGGAGTGCGCTTTATCTAACAGGTAACAATCACAAAATAGAAAAAGTTGAGATTAACAACTTTGGATATGGATCTAATAATAATATGTTTGGACTGGAAGACGCTAAGCCAGAAGCTCAAAAAGTATTCTCTGGAGCTTGGTTTAACAAGTGCAACGATTGTACCATAGATACGTTAATGATTAATGCAAAGAAAGGTAACAAAACTTACAGTGCAAGATTTGACCTTGGCGTATATTCTAAACCATGCATAATAAATACTATTAAGTTTAACAGTATTGCTAAACAGATGCCAATAGAAGATGATGTGCTTACCAACGTACTTGTAAAAAGGGTCTTAAAGGATGATTAAACATAGAGACAGTATAATATACAGCTTGTATGGGATCATTTGTTTGGCCTTTATATTGTCTTATGCTATTACAAATATTGCTTCAGTTTTATTGCTGGCCATGTTCTTTATAGATAATAAAAGTGAATTGGTCGATAAGTTTAAATACATCAAAACGAATAAAATTATAGGGCTATATATTGCTTTTTTTGTTATACAACTAGTTGGTTTAATCTACACCTCTAACCTTAATGAAGGTCTAAGAAGGATAACTGTTATGCTTCCGCTGCTGTTTTTGCCAATGGTAGTAATTTCAGAACGCAAAAATGATTCCTGTTTTGCTAGATTAATGAGTGTTCTTCAGTTTGCAATACCCATAATTTTTGTTGTGCTAATTTTTTTTCACGTCTTTTACGATGATAGAGTAATAAGCACTTTTGTTCATTTTACCATTGAAGAAAAATTAGGAATAAGTCAATTCTATTTAGTTTTTATACTCATATTACCCTTGTACGTTTCTTATCAAAAAATTTTAGACAAAAACAAGGTTCTATTAAGTAGTCTAACGTTTTTAACAACTTTGGGCATAGTGTTTATTTTGGGTAATAAAACGATTATTATTTTACTTTTTATTTTAGTGGGTTTCTATTTTATAAACAACCTTAAGAACTTGAGAAAATTTATTTTAAGCATAGTTGCGCTGGTTATTCTGGGAGTGGCTTCATTCAATATTCCAATTGTAAAAGAACGCTTTGTTACCATGTTTAAGACCATGGACTTTGACATGGAAGTTATAAAAACAAAAAACAGTTTTACTGTAACCAAAAACACATTAGAGCATAGAATTTTAATAAACTATCTTTCTTTTAACGAAATTATAGAGGCTTTACCCTTTGGTGTTGGTACAGGCGATGTAGAAGATGTATTAAAAAAACAATATAAAGAGGCCAATTTTAAGGCTGGAATGTTAAATAACTTTAATAGCCACAATCAATATTTTTATGAGTTTTTTAAAACTGGGCTTTTGGGTGGAGTTACATTCATTGTATTGCTTTTCTTTTTAATTGAAAGAGCGTACCATTCAAATGGTTTGGCTCTTATACTCACAATTTTCTTTGCATTAGCTTGTTTTATTGAGTCCTATCTTTTCAGACAGCATGGAGTTACTATATTTGCGTTTGTAATCCCTCTATTTTTAAATCAAAAACTTAAAACCAATCATAAATGAAGATATTAAGAATTTTTATTATTAGTATGCTCGTTTTTTTTTCATGTAAGAATGAAGAAAAGCAAAGAGAGAATACAGAGAGTTCAAATCCTAAAGAGGCGTTTAACGACTCTAGCTACGTTTTAGACCCTAAGTTTCCAATAGGTGACGCAAGAAGATATGGTGTTACCGCAAGTACGGCAAAACTAAAACACCCATATACAGGTAAAAATAGATTTACAACCACACTAGATCTAGCCCAAGAATATGGTTTAGAGATGACTTTTCCTAGCGGTTTTTATAAAATGAACTTAGATTTATCATCTTATAAAGATCTAAAACTCAACTTCAATAATTCTGAGTTTAGCCTAATTCAAATAGTTCAGATGAACGATTCTCTTCCTATTCCCAAGAATATTACATTAGGCGGAACATTAGTAGCCTTTGATAGACTTGCCATTACAGAAGCTCAAAATATAATTATCGATTCAATAATTATTAAATCCGATAAACAAAAAAATCTTTTAAGTGGAAGATCTAGAGGCTGCCACATTTATCATGGAAGCGAAGATATTAAGATAAAATATCTACAGGTTAATGACTTAGGGTCAGATCCAATAAAAGATAAATATACACACGCTGCGTTGGCAATTGATGGTTGGAATAATAATCCTGTAAATGTTCAAATTGAAGAAATATATATTAAATCTACAGACAGACATGGTATTTATATAACAGGAAAGGACCATTTAATTGGCGATGTTATTATAGACAGATTTGGCGTGGGCTCTTCAGAGGGTATGGATGGTATGCAAGACGCTCAGCTTGGTGAGGAAAAAGAGTTTAAAGCCCTGTGGATCAACAAATGCTATGATAGTTTTATTGAAAATATAACGATTAACGAAAAAGATTCTAAAGCTAAATACAATGCCCATTTTGATGCAGGAGATAAGACTAGGCCATTTACAATAGGAAATTTTAAAGTTATAAACGACAATCCTAAAATAGATACCTTAGAGGAAGAAAACAGTGGTGTAGTTATTGAAATTATGGACTAACAGAAGTA
The DNA here is from genome assembly GCF_001971725.1 of Winogradskyella sp. J14-2. Taxonomy (NCBI): domain Bacteria; kingdom Pseudomonadati; phylum Bacteroidota; class Flavobacteriia; order Flavobacteriales; family Flavobacteriaceae; genus Winogradskyella; species Winogradskyella sp. J14-2. Next base: position 2,051,253 of record NZ_CP019388.1, read on the forward strand.
GTTTCCTGAATATTGAGCTGGCAGATATGATAAAGTATATAAAAAAACACGCCATGTTTGGTGTAATTTTTACATCTGCAAAAGCATTGGTATATTTTGTGCCATTATTACTTGCAGATGTTTTAACAACATCAGACTTTGGGATTTTAGAATACGCTTTGGCTGGATTGGGCATGGTAACTAATGCCTTGTTTAACCTTGGTGTACCTGGTGCTTACCCCTACTTTATAATTCGAAAAGAGCAAAGCGAAGTAAAACATGGATTTTCGCTACATCCAATAATTCTTTTAATCCCATTCTTAATCAATCAAATAGCATATTTTGTCCTTGATCTAGATCTTAGTTTTTATTTAGCTTTTAATATTTCTTACATCATTTCTAACCAAGTCTTTTACTCTACACAACTAAAATCTCACGAAAAATCGAGTTTTGCCGTAATTTTAGACTCTGGACTTTACATAGTTCTTTTTTTGCTTTTTATAGCTTACAAAGTAGGGCTAACAGATACTGATATTAATACCATTAACACCTTTATTCTTTGTTACTCTTTTATTTATATATTCATAGCCATTTATAGTTTTTTAAGAAATAAGAGAAAAAACCTTGTCACGGCATATAAAACAATATTGCGGTTTAGCATTCATCTACTTATCTCTACTTTTTTAATTTTTTTAATTACAACATCGGGTAGAATATTGGTCGAATATTTTTTTGGCTTTGAAGAGGTTGGTGTTTACGCCTTTTACTTTAGGTTGGCGGCTATTGTAGTTATGATTCATCAAGTAATTAATATTGCTTTTTTTAAGAAGATTTACACAGCCAATCCTTTAGTATTAGATAAATATTTTTCTATATTTTTTGTTCTTATTAGTATACTATCAATTATAATTTATTTGGTATCGCCATATATTGTAAGACATTTATCTGATTTTTTTAATAATACTTACGAACGCTTTAATGACATCTATTTTATATTATCCGCTCAAATGGTTATGTGGATAGCTAGCGCATTAAATTCTAATATTATTGACAGGGAAAATTTAGCAAAAAAAAATAATGTGTTTTTTTTCCTTCTTATCTTGTTAGTGTTAGTGCTTATTTACCTTTTTAGATATAAAATGACGTTTTCAGATTTAATATACATACATTTCTCTAGCATTTATATAGCTTGTATGATTCAATTCTTTTCGCTTTCAAGAAAAAGGATATTTTTTAAAAAAACAGGCGCTATACTTACACTTATATTTATTTTTCAGAGTAGCTACTATTTTATTAATTTCTAATGTTAAACATTGCAAAAACATACGGTTTTTTTTATGCCAGCATTCTTTTTGGGGTGTTTATCTGGTTGTTTTCTTTTTTAATATTACCAGCAAAAGCAGTTGAGGTTTTTAAACTAGAAACGGCCTTGTTTATACTGACGTGCTATACTACTCTTATCTTGGGTTTTACAATAGTTAGTTTTAAAACAGTTGACAGATACAAAGAGATTAATAGTAAGCGACTTATTAATTTTCTTACATTTCTTTTGGTCATCTGTTTTTTGTTGAGATGGGTAGATCTTTTTGGCTTCAGAAAGGTGTCTTTTTTTAATGATTCGTTTGAAAATAGAAGACTAAGTAAAATACATAGCGATACAAATATTATTTTCATTCTAGCCTCAATTTTAAAATCTTTATATTTTTTTCCTTTTGTAATACACCTCAAATTGGGTTTTAAAAAAAGAATTGCATCTGTCGCGGCAATTATAATTTTATTTTTTCCACTGGTGGAGGCTTTACTTTACGGAACAAGAAAGCCATACTTTGAAATAGCAATCATAATTTTTATTTCATTACTTCTTTTCAGGAAAATTAAATTAAAGATTTTTAACATTTTTGCTTTTTTAACAATATTATTCTTATTAATGACAGTGTCTTATAAAGTCATGTTAAAAAGAGAAACAGAGCGAAGTTCTAAAGAGGATATTTATAAAGTTATAACTACAAGTCGATATAACGACTTATTAAAACCTAATAAAGAAGTTATAGGCTACTTAAACAACCCAAATGTTAACGTAAATAAAAAAAACTATACCTTAATTTTATTACAAACGGGTCAATATATTAACCATGGTGTCTTTGAGTTTAATCATATTTTAAATACTAATTTGCCAACTACTTATGGCCAATACACTTTATATCCATTTTTTAAGTTTTTTGCAAAAACGATAACAAAAAATAATTATGAAAACTTCAATCCGTCACCAAGAAAATATGTCTATCTTTCAGCTTTTGGAAGCTTTTATATAGACTTTAAATGGGCAAGTATTATAATTTTTTTTCTACTAGGGATTATTCAAAAATATTTTCATAAAAATTATAAGGGCAGTCTAATTCACTCACCAATGGTTATTTATCTAGCAATAATTAACATATTTTTGCCAATACTAAATTACTTAAGAGGCGCTGGAATTTATCCACTAATAGGGTTCTCTGTAATTTTAATTTTTTGTCACTTTTTTATAAAAAGAATAAATGAAAAAAGCACTGATACATGATTGGTATTATATAAATGGTGGCGCAGAAAAAGTCATACATTCCTTTAATAACATATGGGATGATTTTAATCATTATGCCATAGTAGATTTTTTAAATTATAAGGACAGGGCATATATTTTAAACGGTAAAACCGTTAATACAAGTTTTATTCAGAATTTACCAACGGCTAGGTCTAACCATAGAAAATTTTTACAATTCTTTCCATATGCAATAGAACAATTCGATTTAAGTGATTACGACCTTATATTAAGCTCTTCAGCATCTGTAGCCAAAGGCGTTTTAACACACCAAAATCAACTTCATGTTTGTTACTGTCACTCTCCAATGCGATATGCTTGGGACTTATACCATCAGTATTTAAAAGAATCTAACTTTGGATATCTAAAAAAAATATATGCAAAACGTGTTTTGCATAAAGTTAGAATTTGGGATGTTATAAACTCCAATAGAGTAGATGTATTTGTGGCAAATTCAAATTATATAAGTGGTAGAATTAAAAAAATATACAATCGCGAGGCAAAGGTTATCTATCCACCTGTAGACGTTCAAAAATTCACCTTAGAAAAAAGCAAAAGCGATTACTACTTTACAGCCTCTAGAATGGTACCTTACAAAAAAATAGAACTCATTGTAAGGGCATTTAATAGGATGCCTAGCAAAAAACTCATTGTAGCAGGTGCAGGTCCAGAGCTAAAGAAGATAAAAGCAATTGCTAAAGAGAATATAGAGCTTTTGGGATTTATTGAAGATGAAATATTGACAAGGTACATGTCAGAAGCAAAAGCATTTGTATTTGCTGCAGAAGAAGATTTTGGCATTGTACCTGTAGAAGCACAGGCCTGCGGCACTCCTGTTATAGCTTACAATAAAGGCGGTACCAATGAAACTGTTATAAACCAAAAAACAGGCGTTCTGTTTAATAAACAAACAGAAAAGGAAATCATAGATGCGGTAACCAGATTTGAAACTTTAGAGTTCAGCCATGAGCTAGTAAGAGAAAATGCACTTAGATTTTCTAAAGAACGGTTTGAAAAAGAAATGGAGGACTTTGTGCAATGTCAATACCAACAATTTAAGAATCGAAAATAATACAGGTATTTTCACAATAAACTATTCAATAAAATAGGGACTAATTGATATTTATAACAACGAAAAGCTCTTCTAATTAAAAAAGTAGGTTATTTTTGTCAACCAATTAATTTTAAATTAACAAGTAGAGATTGAGTTTATTCAAACACGGAAGATATTCAGGCTATTTAAGACCAATATCCTACTTTATAGATTTAAGCATTATAAATGGCATAGGGTTCTTGTATTTACTACCAAACCAGAATCCTTTTATTTTTTCGATATTTATATCTATAGGTTGGGTTTTGTTATCTGTTTACTCCAAGTTTTATGAAGTTTACAGATACACAAGGCCTGTTAATATACTCTCATTAATCGTTAAACAGTCCGTTTTATTTACACTGTTTGTGTTTGCTTTTTCAGGCTTATACCATGAGTTAAAGATCTATCCAAAACCAATAGTAAAATACGCGTTACTATCTTTTGTTTTAATAGGTGTTTTAAAGTTTACTGTGTACTATTTGCTTCAAAAGTATAGGGTTTCCTTTGGTGGTAACTACAGAACTACAGTTATCTTAGGGCTCAATAAAAAAACACTTTCTTTAGAGAATTTTTTTAATAAAAATCCTGAATATGGATATCTACACAAAAGAACATTCAACTTTAAGAATAAAGCGCAGACAATAAACGAGTGTTTTGAGTACATTTTAAACGAAACTATAGACGAGATATACTGTTCTATATCAGAGCTCACAAATTCACAAATTGCAGACATTGTAGATTTTGCAGATAATAATCTAAAAATTTTAAAGTTTATTCCAGATAGTAAGGAGATTTATTCTAAAAAACTTAGATACGAGTACTACGATTATATTCCTGTACTTACTTTGCGTAATATTCCATTAGAGGATTCGGCCAATATGCTTATAAAGCGATCGTTTGATATACTATTTTCTAGTATAGTTATAGTATTTATATTGTCTTGGCTAACACCTATTATTGCCATACTTATAAAATTAGAATCTAAAGGACCAGTATTCTTCAAGCAATCTAGAAATGGATTTAACTATAAGGAGTTTGATTGTTATAAATTCAGGTCAATGACGCCTAATAAAACGGCACATCTGCATCAAGCCACAAGAGGAGACCAACGTGTTACTAAAGTCGGAAGATTTATCAGAAAAACAAGCATAGACGAACTACCTCAATTTTTTAATGTATTATTTGGAGACATGTCGGTTGTTGGACCAAGACCACATATGGTGAGTCACACCAACATGTATGCAAAGAAGATAGATAAATTTATGGTAAGGCATTTTGTAAAACCAGGAATTACTGGCCTGGCTCAAGTAAGTGGCTTTAGAGGTGAAGTAGAGTCAGATAAAGATATTATTGGAAGAGTAAAATACGATATCTTTTACATCGAGAACTGGTCTATACTGCTAGATTTAAAAATCATAGCTCAAACCTTTATAAATGCTGTAAAAGGGGAAGATAAGGCCTACTAGAGCTTTTTTTTAAGCAACGATAGCTGTTTTCTAAAATCGAAATTTTTATAAGCTGTTTGTTGAATCTTTTGTTTTAAACCAACATCCAGTTTTTCTTTTTTTATAGATTTTATTGTTGAATTTAGATCATTATAATCACCAGCTCTAGCAACCCAACCTAGGTCGTGCTCATTAATGACATCTTCACCTTCACCTCCACCAAAATAAAGCATAGGTAAGCCTAATTTAGCGTATTCAAATATTTTTGAAGGTACAGAGCCATAGATTCTATGTAATAGCGGAATTACCACGATATCGTACTTTTTAAGCTCGCTATGAAGCTCGGCTCTCTCAACCCTTCCATAAAAGTGTATAGGTAGGTCCTTATTATTTTCGATAAAAGTTTTGATGTCGTTTTCTTCAACACCAGAGCCATATATGTGTAGTTCTATAGTGTTATAATCAAGTTCTTTACAAAGCTTTAGAATACCTTGTGCCACACCCAAAAGACCAGCATATACAATCTTTAGAGTATTACTTTCTAAGAAAGTTTCAGTAATGTCTTGTCGGTTGATATTTGGATAGTTTCTATAAAGAAACAATTGCGGTTTTGAGGTAATCTTACCTACATGAGTTAAGATCTCGTTACTCTGTCCTAAAACCAAATCAGCAGCTTTGTAATTAAAATGTTCTAGTTTTTGAAGCATTTTATAACCAAACCCTTGTTTTAAAGCGCCAAGTTCAAAACCAGCACTAGGCCAAAGGTCACTAACGTTTAAGATGAGTTTTCGTTTTTTAGACCGTAAAAAAAACATACAAGTAAAAGCAACCAAGAGCGGCGGAGATTGCACAATGACTTTATCCGGAATTTTATGCCACATAAAAAACCACACCAAACTCATACTGTAAGATAGCATAGCAAATAAACGCACAAACTTGTTTTTAGATTTACTAGCATATATCCAAAGCCTAACAATAGTGATATTATTCTCACGAGATTTCACTTTGAATTTGCCCTTGTAAGCATCAAAAATTTTACCAGTAGGATAATTTGGTAAAGGGGTTACCACAGTAACATTATAGTCAGATTGTAAGCCTTCAGCTAAATGAAAAATACGGTTAGAAGCAGCACCAATTTCTGGTGGAAAATAACTCGTTATTATCATTATGTTTTTCATTGGCTTAATTTATGAACGATGTAAACTGTTTTAGTTTCCCTGATTTAGAACGATCTAGTTTTGCAACACGATCAAAAGTAATAGAAATTCCTGGCTCTAAATATTGAACCATCGCCTTTCTAATAGTTTCTTCTTCACTCAATAGGAGTTTAGTTTTACTCACATATGTTATCTTAAAAACATCTAACTGTAATTGCTCTATAACAAACTCGGATACGTTTCCATCGTTTTCAATAACGCTTTTGGTAATGTAGTAAAAGGTAAGTCCAGCTGCAGTTTTTCCGCTTGGTAAATGTGCAATATCGTTAGTACGACCTATTAATTGTTTTAAAATAGGCTTTTTTAAGGTGCTGTTTTCATCTAAAATCCCTATGTCTCCAATATCATATCGAATAAAGGGATGCGCTTTATTGTAAAGCGAGGTAATTACAATGCGCCCTTCTTGCCCATAAGGCAGTATATTGTCATTGTCATCTAAAATTTCAACATACAGCGTTTCGCTATTAACCTGCCATTGATCTTCGGTATTCTGAAAAGCGATGAGGTCTAATTCAGACGCTCCATACTCGTTTACAATCGGTAGTCCAAACTGTGTTTCTAATAGTGTTTTGTCATTATCAAAAAGCATTTCAGAAGTAACGATGCAGACTTTTAAAGTAGGACAAACAGTTTTTAAAACAATATCTTTTCTTTTAAGGAATTTGGCAAATTGTACTATAGAACTTGTGTAGCCATTGATATAGTCAAAAGATGTAGATTGAAACTTTGCTAATACGTTTTTAAAAGCGTTATCACTCAAATCAAAAACCGAAAACCGATAGCGATGACTAAACCAATCTTTTAATCGTTCTTTATAATAGCCTTTTTTATCCAGAGGAATCCCGTAAAATCGAGCTTGTTTAGAGGTGTTAAAGTCAATACCAAACCACCCAAAACGATTCATTATTTCAGCCCAAGTAAGTGCATGGCACCATTTGTCTTTTGCAAAAATAAAAGGATCTCCAGAGCTGCCAGAGGTTTTGTTTACATACACAGAATTTGCCGTATAGCCATCACTTAAGCGTTGCTCTAAGGGTTGCTGTAAATGACGCTTGGTCATAACAGGTAAGGACTCCCAATTGTTAATATTAGCCGTCTTGCTAAACGATTTATAGAACTTGTTATTTTCTGTATGAAAGGATACAATTTCTCGCCGCTTAGTCTTTAAATAGACCTTAAATTCATCATTATTGAGTATTTGAATATTTTGCAAAGCAGATTTAGCCTTGGTAATATCAAAGCCATTAAGTTTTAAGGAAAAATTGAATAGTTGCAAGATCTAAAATGAGCAATAAGGTTTATGTAAATTAATTGTTTTTTCATCGTAAAACCAATTATTTTTGCGCAAACAAAACACAATCATGAATATTTTAGTCTTAGGGTCTGGCGGAAGAGAACATACATTTGCATGGAAAATTACGCAAAGTAGCAAGTGCACTAACCTTTACGTTGCACCAGGAAACTCAGGCACAAGTGCCATAGCAACTAATTTAGACCTTTCGGTTACCGATTTTAAAGGCATTAAAGATGCCGTACTAGCTAATAATATAGAATTGGTTGTTGTTGGGCCAGAAGACCCTTTGGTACAAGGTATACACGACTTTTTTCTAGAAGACGAAGCAATAAAAAATGTGGCTGTAATTGGCCCTCAAAAAGCAGCCGCAGCGTTAGAAGGATCGAAAGAATTTGCCAAAGAGTTTATGTCGCGACATAATATTCCTACAGCAGCTTACCAGAGCTTTACCAAAGATAATGTAGAAGAAGGCTATAAATTTTTAGAAACTCTAGAGGCTCCGTACGTTTTAAAAGCAGATGGGTTAGCAGCAGGAAAAGGTGTTTTAATTCTTAATGATTTAGAAGAAGCAAAAACCGAATTAAAACATATGCTCGTTGATGCCAAATTTGGTAACGCAAGTACTAAAGTGGTTATTGAAGAGTTTTTAGATGGTATTGAGTTAAGTTGTTTTGTGCTTACAGATGGGAAGGATTACAAAATACTGCCAACGGCAAAAGATTATAAAAGAATCGGAGAAGGTGATACAGGATTAAACACTGGAGGCATGGGTGCTGTGTCTCCCGTGCCATTTGCTACGGATGAATTTTTAAATAAAATTGAAAATAAAATTGTTAAACCAACAGTTGATGGTTTACAGAAAGACAATTTACCATATGTAGGTTTCATTTTTATAGGATTGATTAAAGTAGGCAACGATCCAAAAGTCATTGAGTATAACGTAAGAATGGGAGACCCTGAAACTGAAGTGGTTTTACCAAGATTAAAATCAGATATAGTTGAAATTTTTATTGCCATGGCAAACGGTTCACTGTCCGATGTGTCTATAGATATCGACGAGCGTGCCGCAACAACAATTATGCTAGTATCTGGTGGATATCCTGAAGCTTATGAAAAGGGTAAGGAAATTACAGGACTAGAAAAGATTGAAGACGCTATCTTATTTCATGCAGGAGCAAAAGATACAGATGGTAAAGTGGTAACTTCTGGTGGTCGTGTTATGGCTGTAACATCTTATGGAAACACGTACCAAGAAGCCATAAAAAAATCTTATCAAAATATAGAAAAACTACATTTTGATAAGATGTATTATCGTAAAGATATTGGATTCGATTTATAAATAAGAGTGAGAAGTAATACTCTTGTCCTCTTCGTTGTTAGCGTTGTATTTTGCTAATTGCTTCATCCAATAAACAAATGCAACAAAACCAATAGCCATAAAAAACCAAGACATAATGTTTGCGGCAAACCAAGAAGAAAGCTCTAATTCTCTTAAATAATCTAATGGTGCAAACAATACATTAACAAATAAATCTTGTATTGCGTAAAAGAAATCCTTCATAACTTTATAAATTTACTCGGCTAGCGAGATTTAAATTATATTTATACTCACATCCAATTTAGCTTTGCTAAATAGCTAAAACATCTAATTGGATAACAAAAATACAAAAACAGTAAATGATTACAAGCATTTTTAGTAAATCTAAGCCCATAAACTTTATAATGGTTGCAGGTTTTGTGGTTGTACTCTTTATCACTTCTAATTTTACCGTACTTTTTACAGATATAAATTTAATTTTAAAGGCTTTAAGTAGACTGGTTATTACTGTTTTTTTTATTTTTCTTTTAGATTTTATTATTTCAAAAAATAATCTTACCAAGAAAAATAGTTATGCCATAATGACTTTTGGTTTGTTGTTTGGTATGTTCCCAGAGGCGTTAAAAAATTCAGATCTATTGCTTGCTAATCTATTTATATTATTAGCCTTAAGACGCCTAATTAGTTTACAAACCAATCTGCATATTAAGAAAAAGCTTTTTGATGCTGGGTTTTGGATTATGATTGCAGCACTATTTTATTTCTGGGCCATTTTATTTTTCGCCGTTGTCATAGTAGCTTTAATTTACCACTCTAAAAACAACTTAAAAAATGTAATTATTCCTTTTGTTGGTGTCGCTACAGTAATCTTATTATTAGTTGCCTATAATATTATTGTATATGATATGTATATAAGACCAACTAATTTTAGCCGTTTTGCAAGTGTTGATTACGCTGTATATAATAACAAAGCTTTTATTTTAAAGTTTACAGTTCTATTTACGTCTTTTGTATGGATACTGATCTACTTCTTTAGAAGTATACAAGACAAAAACAAAAAATTGAAGCCCTCTCTTTTTCTTATTGCTTGGTCTTCTATTATTGCTATTCTAATCGCTATAATTGCGCCTCTTAAGGACGGGAGTGAATTTATCTTTTTATTTGCACCATTTTCTGTAATTATGGCAAATTATATCGAAGTTGTTTCAGAAAAATGGTTCAAAGAAGTTTTCATTTCGTTACTAATAATAACACCTGTCATTAGTTTATTGCTGTAATTTATTACCAAAAGCTAAGTCTCCAGCATCACCCAAACCAGGTACAATGTAACCTTTCTCGTTTAGTGTATCATCGATATCTGCAATCCATAGATGGGCCTTTGCGTTAAAATGTCTAGAAACAAATTCAACACCTTCTTGCGCACCAATAACACTTACCAAATGAACATCCTTAGGTGTGCCAAAGGGTTTAAGCGCTTCGTAAGTAGCTACCATGGATTGTCCCGTAGCTAACATAGGATCTGCAAGGATTAAGGTTTTGTCTTCAAGGCTTGGGCAAGCTAAATATTCAACAATAATTTCAAAACTTTCAGGATTGTGTTTGTGGTGTCTGTATGCAGAAATAAATGCGTTTTCTGCTGCATCAAAGTAATTTAATAAACCACTATGCAGAGGAACTCCTGCTCTTAAGATTGAGCATAATACAATATTATTTTTATATAAACTTGTATTGTGGTTGCCTAAAGGGGTTGCTGTCTTGTGTGCTTCAAAATGAAGTGATTTGCTTAATTCATAACCTAAAATTTCACCTATACGCTCTATATTTCTTCTAAAACGCATACTGTCTTTTTGAACATTAACCGCTCTAATTTCAGACATAAAAGTATTTAAAATTGAAGGCGTTTCAGAAAGGTTATGAATTTGCATAATGATGTCTTTTGCTTAAATGGCTAAGTTAATAATTCAAAGTATATTTGCATATTCAAATCAAATTATTCCATATGTTTTCAGATAAAGCAAACAGTATTTTTCAAGATGTAATTAAAACCTATAAAGTTTTAAATACCGTAGATCAACCATTTACAAACAAGTATGATAAAAATGAAGATCTTATTGCACATTTACTATACAGAAAATGTTGGATAGATACTGTACAATGGGCTTACGAAGATATTATTAGAGACCCAAATATTGATCCTGTTGCGGCATTAAAATTAAAACGTATGATTGATGCTTCTAACCAAGACAGAACAGATACTGTTGAATACATTGATAGTTATTTTCTAGATAAATATAAAGATGTCGAGGTAAAGCCAGATGCTAAGATTAATTCTGAAAGTCCTGCTTGGGCTATAGACAGACTTTCTATTTTGGCATTGAAAATCTATCATATGCACTTAGAGACTGTGAGAGAAGACGCTACCGAAGCTCATAAAGCAGCCTGCCAAAAGAAATTAGATGTTTTACTAGAACAACGTAAAGATCTTAGCACTGCAATTGACGATTTACTAAACGATATCGCCAACGGAGATAAATACATGAAAGTTTATAAACAAATGAAAATGTATAACGACGATGAGCTTAATCCTGTTTTAAGAGGGCAAAAATAAGCCGTCATCCTGAACGTGTTTTAGGATCTCTTTTCTGAAATTAATGTCAGCAGCTAAACACATACTCGTCATAAGATTTTCGGCAATGGGAGACGTTGCTATGATGGTACCTGTGTTGCGTACATTAACCTCACAACATCCGCAAGTAAAAGTAACCGTTGTTACCAGAGCGTTTTTTAAACCTTTATTTGAAAACCTACCAAACGTTGAGGTTTTTACCGCAGACCTTAAAGGCAAATACAAAGGTGTTTTAGGACTTTATAAGCTGTCAAAAGAACTTAGAACGTTAGGTTTTGATGTTGTTGCTGATCTTCATAACGTTTTACGAAGTAAAATTTTGAAGCTGTTTTTCTTCGGAAAAATAGTGATTCAGATTGATAAAGGCAGAGCAGATAAGAAGGCTTTAGTTTCTGGTGAAGCAGTAAGACAACTAAAAACTACACATCAACGTTATGCAGATGTGTTTAAAGCATTAGGCTTTCCAGTTGATTTATCACAGCCAAAATTTCCAAAAGCAAAACCTTTATCCAAAACAGTTTTAGATTTAGGTATTAGCAGCAATGAAACTTTAATAGGTATTGCACCATTTGCAGCTTACGAAAGTAAAACGTATCCGCTTGAAAACATGGAGGCCGTTATTTCAGAATTATCTAAAGAGTACAAGGTTATCTTATTTGGAGGTGGTGTTAAAGAAATAGAAATACTTAATGACATTGAGGCTAAGTATAATAATGTAGTTTCTGTTGCAGGAAAAATGTCGTTTGATGAAGAGTTGGAGTTAATTTCAAATTTAGAATTAATGCTTGCCATGGATTCTGGTAATGGCCATTTAGCCGCTATGTTTGGTGTAAAAGTGATTACGATTTGGGGAGTTACCCATCCTTTTGCTGGTTTTGTGCCTTTTAATCAACCTAAAGATTTTCAGCTTACAGCAGATCGCAGTCAATACCCAAAAATACCAACATCTATTTACGGTAACAACTATCCTGAAGGCTATAAAAACGTAGCAGGAAGCATTGCTGTAACAACTATTATTTCAAAAATAAAGTCTGTAATATCTGCCTAAGCAAGAGTCTAATAGTCTACTGATCTAAAAATCTAAGCATCTAGTTTACACATCGTCATAATCCACAACAATAGTTGCAGATGTAGGATGTGCTTGGCACGTAAGGATTAAACCTTCAGCCACTTCATTATCTGTAAGAATGTTGTTTTGTCGCATCTTAGCATCGCCTTCTGTAATACGGGCTATACAACTGCTACAAATACCACCTTGGCAAGAGTACGGAGCGTCAATATCTTGTTTTAGTGCAGCTTCAAGAATGGTTTGCTCTTTAGACATTTCAAATTCAAAGTCTTCATCGTCCACCAATACTTTTATTTTGGTATTGCCAGATAAATCTTCAACCGAATTTTCATTTTCTGCGACAACAGGAGCTGTAAACAATTCAAAGAAAATGGCTTTTTCTTTAATGCCGTTTTCAATTAAAGTATCTTTTACGGTGTGAATCATGGCTTCTGGTCCGCACAAATAAAATGCTTCTATATTAACACCTTGGTACTTGTTTTTAACGATAAGATTAACCGTGCTTTTTTCTATACGACCTAAAAGTGCACCTTCTTCGCGCGATTGGCTATAAATAAAATGGACATGAAAACGATTACCGTAATTGGCTTGCATTTCTACTAAATCTTTAAAAAACATCGTGTCTTTTGAAGATTTGTTACCATAAACTAAAATGAAATTACTAAACGGCTCTTCTTCTAAAAGTGTTTTGGCAATGCCTAAAATCGGTGTAATACCACTACCTGCAGCAAAGGCAGCAACGGTTCTTGTTTTAGCTTCGTTGGGTTCAAAAACAAAGCGACCGTTGGGCTCAGCAACCTCAATAGTATCTCCTGCTTTTAGCGCGGTATTGGCGTATACCGAAAATGTACCACCATCAACCGCTTTTACGGCAACAGTTAGATCTCCACTGTTTTTTGATGCGCAGATAGAATAGTCCCTTCTAACAGCTTCACCATTAATATCCGTTTTTAGAGTAATGTATTGACCTGCTTTAAAAGAAAAAGTGTCTTTTAAGTCCGTAGGAACTTCAAAAGTTATAGCTACCGATTTTTCAGTAACGTTTTCTATGGACTTTATAGTAAGATTGTAAAATTGTGACATTGCAAAAAAATTTATGCAAAAATAAGGAAGGATGGTTGTTTTGACGATTTTTTTAAGATTATTATAATACCTAAGAAACTTATACATAAGAAAATTATGTATATTTGTGCTACTATGAGTAATTCAAAATTATATAAAGGGAGTTTAAATACCATCATTTTAAAGTTGCTAAACGAAAATGATAAGATGTATGGCTACGAGATTACCCAAAAAGTAAAGGAGCTAACCAAGGGTGAGCTTAAAATTACTGAAGGAGCACTCTATCCTGCTCTACACAAATTGGAAGCGCAAGGTTTGCTAGATGTTGAGGTAGCCAAAGTAGATAATCGATTAAGAAAGTACTACAAGCTAACCGAAAATGGTACCAAAGAAACCGCAAACAAGCTCGAAGAATTAGCGGAATACATAAAAACAATGCAAGCTTTGGTAAATCCTAAATTGGCTTAAGAATGAAATTAACAAAAGAAGATATACAATTTATAGACCAATACCTCGAAAATTCTGATGTTATACACGTAGACATTAGAATGGAAATGACAGACCATATCGCTTCAGAAATAGAAGCTATGATGGAGGGTGGAGACCAAAGAGCGTTCTATTTTATTTTTAAAGATTACATGGTCGCCAACAAGCACAGCTTGCTTTCAAACAATAAATCGTTTATTAAAGCAACGGATAAACAATTAAGCCTAAGCATATTTAAAGCCTTAATGGAATGGCCAAGTCTGCTCACGTTTCTTATTTGTATGTTGCTTTTTACAATCCTTAACATGGTAACTAACATTAGTGTATTAAAAAGTTGGGTTGGTGTATTGCCACTTATTGGCTTTGTGTTTTTTGGTGTAACTTATTTTGTGCAATTAAAATGGTTTAAGCTAGAGCGTTTTTCTGCCTTAGAACGCATGGGTTTTATTTATGTTATGGCGTTCCACTTGTTTCATTTTTGTTGGAGTATTTCAAATTTTAAAAAGGTAGAAAACAATTATGTAGTCTATGTATTCTCTAGTTTAGCTCTGGCACTTTTGGTAGCCATGGTATTGGTAGCTAAGAATAAGGCAGAGGATTATAAAAACAGATTTAAAGTTTTGGTTTAAAAAATGAAGCTAACAAAAGAAAACATAGATTTTATAGACAACTACCTTAAAAAAGGCGGTATAAAATATTGGGATGTACGCTTAGAAATGGTGGATCATCTGGTTTCTGATATTGAAAATTATGAAGGTGCTGCAGATTTTGAAACCGCTTTTAATCACAGTCTTGTAAATGTTGGTTGGGACAAAAATCTAGAGGTGGTGCATATGCAAAGTTGGAAATCTACAAACAAGATTTACAGAAAAATGCATTTTGATGAAATTTTAAAACTACTCAAAAATCCAGCAACGCTTATTGGTTTTGTTGCATTTTACCTTTTGTTTAATAGAATAGCTGTTATTTTTTCTGAGTACTTAAAATTAGTTGCTTTTACGGTTTTACTTGTACCAATTTTAGTGCTTTTGTATGAGTCTGTTAAGACATGGATAAAAAAGTTAGGCAAGTCGGTAAATATGCAGTACGGATTGTTCTATTTTTCTTTCGGATTGATAATGATAAACCTACCACTTCAATTATTACCTAAGACTTACTTAAATATTTGGTTACCATTCCTTATGACGGTTTACCTTTTAATGAAGGTTGCTGGTTATAAGGTTTATAAATATGCTTATAAGAAGATGTTGAAACTAAAATATCTTTATAATGAAACTTAACCAGTCTCAAATACAAGACCTATATGCGTTTACGAGAAAACACTTTGTAGAGCACTACGATTTGCAAACCGAGCTGGTAGATGACCTGGCAAATGATATTGAAACCATGTGGAAAACAGACACCAATCTTACTTTTGAAGAAGCTAGAGACAAAGCCTTTAAAAAGTTTGGCATTTTTGGGTTTATGGAAGCTATTGAAGAACGACAAAAAGCCATGAACAAACGTTATATGTGTTACTTTTGGAATGAGCTTAAGCTTTGGTTTAGGGTGCCACAAATTATAACAACATTAGGTTTGTTTTGTGTGTACTATTTATCATTTTCATCTTCATACACAGAATTCCTTTCGGTTGGGTATTATATAATAATAGCAATATGGTCTATTTTCAAAAGTGTTCAGTTAAACAGACAGTTTAGAAGACGCAAAGAAAAGTCAGATAAAAAATGGATGCTAGAAGAAATGATTTACAAACAAGCAGGAGGTACTACACTAGTTTTTATGTCTCAGGTTTATAATGTGTTTCTTATTTCGGACAGATTTTCTGGAAAGTTTACAGCTATATTGTTTTTCTCAATAATCTTTACGTTACTTACCTTAATCAATTATATAAGCTTTCAACTTATACCAAATAAAGCCGAAGCGTTACTCAATGAAACTTACCCAGAGTTCTCATTGTAACAAATCGGTACTTTTAGATACTAACACATAAACAACTAACCAATAGCTTATGATAAAGCACTTTCTTAATTTAGAGTGGAAGCAGTATTTCCGTTCTTCATATTGGCAAAAGAGTTTAGCATTAAATATTCTTCTTGTCTTTTTTGCACTTTACTTTATTGTCATGTTTTTAGGTTTAGGCTTTGGCTTACTTTTTATTTTAAAGAAAGCTTATCCAGATCAAGACCCATTTGTAATAGCCAACAGCTTTTTATTTTATTGGCTTATGGTAGATTTAATGATGCGTTTCTTTTTACAAAAGCTACCAGTAATGAGCGTTAAGCCATTACTTACGTTACCCATAAAACGATCAACCATTGTACATTTTGTATTGGGTAAATCTGCTTTGTCCTTTTTTAACTTTTTACCATTATTTGCTATAATTCCATTTAGTATAATGCTTATTAAAGAAGGTTACGAAACCACTCAGATATTGCCATGGATGTTTGCTTTAATAATTGTAGTACTCATTATTAATTTCTTAAACTTTATTATTGAAGCCTTATCCTCCAAAACCGATTTGCCATTTTTACCATTAATAGCAATTGTTGGTGTTCTGTATGGTTTAGAGTATTTTGATATCGTATCAATGACGTCTTTGGTTGGTGATGCTTTTATGAGCATTTCTGACAATCCGGTTTTAATCCTGATTCCAATAGTATTGTTGGTGATAACATATACTTTCAATTTTAAAATATTAAGAGAAAAACTATTTTTAGATAGTGGATTAAAATCCAAGGTTACAGAAGTTAAAGCGGCGGATTTATCTTGGACAAATCGCTTTGGTGATATTGCTCCTTTTATGCAGTTAGATTTGAAGTTAATATGGCGTAACAAACGCACTAAGTCTTCAGCATTTATAATGATTATTGGCCTTTTGTACGGTTTGTTTTTTTATACCCAACCAGTATACAAAGATTCTTTATATGCTGCATCTTTTGTAGGCGTGTTTTCAACAGGTATTTTCCTTATCAATTTTGGGCAGTTTATTCCGGCTTGGGATAGTGGTTATTACAAAATGTTAATGAGCCAGAATATTAAATACGAGCAGTATCTGCGTTCAAAATTTGTACTTATGATGCTTAGCGTTGTTATTATGTTTGTTTTAGGAATTCCGTACATCTATTTTGGTTGGAAGATTTTAGTCATGCATTTTGCAGCAGCCATCTACAATATTGGTGTCAACTCCCACATTATGTTATACGGAGGTTCTTTTAATAGAAAGAAAATAGACCTAAATCAGCGAGCAGCATTTAACTATCAAGGTACAGGAGCAGTACAATGGATTATAGGATTGCCTATTATGCTAATTCCATTGATAATTTTTTCGGTAGCCAACTATTTTATTGGTTTCGAAGCCGGAGTAGCAGTGCTTATTTTAATAGGAGTTGCAGGTATAGTGCTTCATAAAAAACTCATGAAATCTATTACGCAACGCTACTTAGATTCAAAATACAAAATGATTGACGCTTTTAGTCAAGATAACTAATTACACAACACAACCATGATACAGACAAAAGACCTTTCAAAAGCATATAACGGAACTACCGTTTTACATATAGACGAGTTAACCATACCAAAGGGCCAAAGTTTTGGTTTGGTGGGCAATAATGGAGCTGGTAAAACAACCTACTTTAGTTTGTTATTAGATTTAATAAAACCAACAACAGGACGTATTACCAGTAACAAAGTTGTAGTAGACCAAAGCGAAGATTGGAAACCTTTTACATCTGCATTTATAGACGAAAGCTTTTTAATTGGTTACCTTACACCAGAGGAATATTTTTACTTTATAGGAGATCTAAGAGGACAAAACAAAGCTGATATAGATGCGCTAACCTCGCAGTTTGAAGATTTCTTCAACGGAGAAATCCTTGGGAAGAAAAAATACTTGCGCGATTTGAGTAAAGGAAACCAAAAGAAAGCAGGTATTGTTGCAGCACTTATTGGTAATCCTGAGGTTATTATCTTAGACGAGCCTTTTGCGAATTTAGATCCAACAACGCAAATACGCTTAAAGCAAATTCTGAAAGATTTGGCACAAAAACAAGGTGTTACCATTTTGGTATCTAGTCACGATTTAATGCACGTTACAGATGTTTGCGAACGCATTGTTGTGCTGGAAAAAGGGAATGTTGTAAAAGATTTAGAAACTAACCCTACCACCTTAAAGGAATTAGAAGCTCATTTTTCTGGCAGTATGGCCACTCTCGAAGAAGAATAAATTACCCAATCAATCAATTTTAAAAAGCTTGTGAAGATTAAAATCGCACAAGCTTTTTTGTTTTAACTAGGTACTGTCTTTCCTCGAAAAACAATGTAATACCATCATAAATTCAAAAAGATGCTTATTTTTACCACTTAGCACACTAAAATCGATAAAGTTTAGTTATCTATTAATTAAATAGAATCAACGTTGAAATTCAAAATAAAGCACATATTATATCTTTTTTTGGTAGCGATTATTGTTCAAAATTGTTCTCGAAAAAAAGATACTTTCATCAACAGAAATTTTCATGCCTTAGGTACCGAATACAACATTCTGTATAACGGAAACATAGCTTTAGAAAGAGGAAAACTAGCTGTCAATGATGCCTTTACAGAAAATTTTTGGGAATTACTGCCAGTAGAGCGCATGCAAGTAAGCGAAGATGTTTTCTTGCCAGGACAATCTAAAAATGCAGATTTTGAACGTGCCGAAGAAAAGGCCATAAAAGCCATTCAAAAACACGGAATGAATATTGATGGCAAAGAGAAAAACCCTCAAATTGATGAAGCCTACTTATTACTAGGTAAAGCACGATATTACGATCAGCGTTTTGTACCTGCGCTTGCAGCATTCAACAATATTTTAAACAAATATCCCACAAGCGACAAGATTAATCAGGTAAAAATTTGGCGCGAAAAATCTAACATGCGTTTAGACAATAATGAAGGTGCCATAAAAAAACTTAAGCGCCTTCTCGACGAAGAAGAGATTGAAGGTCAAGATTTAGCAGATGCAACCGCGACCTTAGCACAAGCGTATATTAATATAAAAGCAAAGGATAGTGCTATACCGTTGCTGGGTATTGCTGCAGAAAATACTAAAGTTAAAAGTGAAAAAGCACGGTTTCATTTTATAAGAGGGCAATTGTATAATGAATTCAAAGAAAAAGACAGTGCCAATATGGAATTTGATGCTATTATTGATATGCATAGGCAAGTTCCTAGAGCATTTTATATTAACGCACATCTTGAAAAATCTTATAATTTCGATACAACCGAAGGTGATGAAGTAGAATTCTTGGAGTATTTAACAGAGTTAGAAGAAAACCGAGAAAACAGACCATTTTTAGACAAGATTTATCACCGAATTGCTGAGTTTCATAGAAATAAAGCTTCAGACAGCTTAGCAGAAGCTTACTACAACAAATCGTTGCGTAAAATTACATCAGACAAATTTCTAAGAGCGCTCAATTTTGAGACCATTGGTAATATGTATTTTGATAAGAACGTGTATAAAACAGCAGGAGCTTACTACGATAGTACACTAACAGCAATGACACCAAACACCAAGCCTTACAGAATTTTAAAACGTAAGCGCGAAAATTTAGATGATGTTATTTACTACGAAGGTGTCGCCCAGGTTAACGATAGTATTCTTCGTATGGTGAGTTTGCCAAAAGAAGAACAATTAGCCATTTACACTAAGTATGCTGAAGAATTAAAGCAAAAAGCACTTAAAGAAGAGCAGCGTAAAGAAGAGGAATCAAGACAACAAGAGTCTAGACAAAACATGGCTTTAAATGTCGCAAAAAGCAAAAATGCAAGGCCTAACTTAAGCCCTAGAGGATTACCAGGAGAATTTACTTCTAAAGGTGGAGACGGAGCAAGTAGTTTTTACTTTTACAATTCTACAACTGTTGCTTACGGAAAGAACGAGTTTTTAAAGATTTGGGGAGACCGAAAGCTTCAAGACAATTGGCGATTATCCAACCAAAAATCGGGAATCAAAAATTCAGAAAAAACAGAAACTATAGCTTCAGTAACTGGTAAGGAAGATCAGTATAATCCTGAAGCATATATAGCATCTTTACCAACAGAGCAAAAAGCCATTGATAGCATAGCAAAAGAGAGAAACTTTGCATATTATCAATTAGGTATCATATACAGAGAGAAATTCAAAGAGCTTTCTCTGTCCAAATCACGATTTGAAGACTTACTAAAAAACTCACCAGAAGAACGTCTTATCTTACCTTCTAAATACAATTTATATAAAATATACACGGAGCTAGGCTTGTCTAGAAAAGCAGAAGCCATGAAGTCAGATATAGTCGCTAATTATCCAGATTCGCGCTATGCTGAAATTTTACTTAACCCACAATCTGAATTAGCTAAAGACGAAAACAGTCCTGAAGTAATTTATACAAATTTATATAAGCAGTTTGAAAACCAAGAATATGCTGAGGTCATTACAGAAGCCGAAAAACAAATTAAGCGTTTAGAAGGAGATGACTTCCTACCAAAATTCGAAATTCTAAAAGCCTCTGCCAAAGGACGTCTATATGGATTTGAAGAGTATAAAAAGGGAATAGATTACATAGCATTAACGTATCCAAATACAGAAGAAGGTAAAAAAGCACAAGAACTGCTTAATAATGCCATTCCAGTATTGGCTAAAAAAGAATTTATAGAAGATGATAAAGCCACGCATTTTAATGTCGTATATCAATTTGAAAATGGCTCAGGCGAAAATATCAATGCTTTTGTAAAAACACTCAATGAAGAGATTGAAAAAAAGATTAAATATTTTGACCTAACAACATCAATTGATATATATAATGAAAGCAAAACATTTGTTGTAGTACATGGTCTTACAAGTATACAAGGAGCGAGCGGTTTTGCGCAGTTATTACAATCAGACGAAAAAGATAATAGAGGCAGACCAGTAAAACCTAAAATTACAAAAGAGTACTTTGCTATTTCGTCACCTAATTATGCTATTATTCAACGTCATAAAAACTTAAACGCATACCTAAAATTAGAATAAATTAATACCAAATCAACAATGTTTTCCTCAGACAATAAAAAATCTAAATACGCATTAAGTATGGAAACAAGTACACAACAAAACATTATAGCGCAAGGCACCAAGATAGTTGGTGATATTGCTAGTGAAGGGCCATTTAGAATCGATGGTACCGTTGAGGGTAACGTAAAGACTTCTGGAAAAGTAGTGATTGGCAAATCGGGTTTTATTAAAGGTACATTACAAGGTGAAAACGCAGATTTTGAAGGTAAATTCTCAGGTAAATTAATCTTATCTGGCACATTATCTTTAAAGTCTACTGCACATATTGAAGGTGAGGTACATACAAGTAAATTAGCAGTTGAACCTGGCGCAACCTTCAATGCTACTTGTAGCATGAAAGGCACTGTAAAAACATTACCTAATGAACCAGCAAAACCAAAACAACCAGAACAAACAACCCAAAGACAGCAAGGGTAAATACAATAAATTTTTACGATTTACAGGTGTTGCTTTACAAATGGGACTTACCATTTATGCAGGCAATTTCTTAGGTATGTGGTTAGACTCTCAATACAACTCAGATAAATTTGAACCAAGTATAACTTTGTTAGCAGTTTTTGCATCAATGTATATGGTTATTGCTCAGGTTATAAAAGTTTCTAAAGAGTAATGGTTAAAAGTATAGTCACTTACGTTCTTGTTTTTATTATTACTGGTGTGTCAGCGTATTTGCTTCACAATAATTTTATTGAAGAGAAAAATATTTTCCTTCCTTTTTCATTAAAAAAAGTATATCTGTTCTTTGTACTTTTTTCCTTATTGATCTGTTTTTTATTTAAAGTAGGAAGCGTTATTAACAAAATTAAAGAGCAATTAGGCTTTATCTACCTTGGCACTATAATTTTTAAAATTACAGTTTTTACTGCTGTTTTTTACGAATCTGTTTTTACCATAAACCTTACTAATCCTCAACGCATTGCACTAATTATCCCAATGGCAATCTTTTTATTTATCGAGGTGTTTTTTGTGGCAAAAATCCTAAACAAAACTTCTTTCTAATTTATCTCAATAAAATTGGTTTAATTGTTAATAAATTATGTACTTTTGCGCCGAATTTATCTAGAGTAATATTTTTCAAAAGAAAAAAATGAAGATAGCAAATAAACCTATCAAATCTTACTTACTGATTGTATTAGCGTTAACAGCTTTTTTTGGTTATGCTAGTGATCCTGTAAAATCGCAAGACGGAGGAATTGTAGATACTGAGCAAGAGGTTAAAGATTACATCCTTCATCACTTAAAAGATTCTCACGACTTTCATTTGTTTTCATACACTAGCGATGGTGAAAGAAAACACGTTGGTTTTCCGCTTCCTGTAATTGTTTGGGGTGAAAACGGGTTAACAACATTTATGTCTTCTGCATTTCACCATGATGATTCAGGGGAGGTCATAGTAGATAAGAACGACTCTAGGTTTGTTAAGATTCACAGTAAGATTTACGAATTAGAAGAAGGTGCAACTACCGTAAATTTTGACGACCACCATCACCCAACAAACGCTCACAAAGTTTTAGATTTCTCCATCACAAAAAGTGTGTTTGGTATTTTAATCATAGGTCTTTTAATGTTGTTTTGGTTCTCTAGGTTAGCCAAGCAATATAAAAACAGAAGCATTCCAACTGGATTTGGTAGAGTATTAGAGCCACTTGTGGTTTATGTACGTGACGAAATCGCAAGACCAAACATTGGAGACAAACACTACAGAAGATTTACAGGTTACTTATTAACGGTATTCTTCTTTATTTGGATAATGAATTTAGTAGGTTTAATGCCATTTGGTTTTAATGTAACAGGTCAGTTAGCCGTTACTGCAGCTTTAGCGGTATTAACCTTAATCATATACACATTTAGTGCTAAAAAAGATTACTGGCAACACGTATTATGGATGCCAGGAGTGCCAATTTTTGTAAAACCAGTATTGGCAGTAATAGAATTAGCTGGCCATTTCTTAATTAAACCATTTTCACTACTTGTGCGTTTGTTTGCAAACATTTCAGCAGGTCACATTGTAGTAATGAGTTTAATTGCGATTATGTTCACATTAAAGAATGAATTAGGTACAGTAGGTGCAACAGGTTTATCACTTGTGTTGTCATTCTTTATCACGTTAATAGAAGTTTTGGTTGCGTTCTTACAGGCTTATATCTTTACAATGCTTTCAGCATTATTTATAGGTATGGCTGTTGAAGAGCACGATCATCACTAATAGATTTGTTTAATTAATTTAAATTATTTGGCTATGACAGTTCCAAATTTAGTAGGTGCAGGTTTAATTGTAATCGGTGCTGGTATCGGATTAGGTAAAATTGGTGGAAGTGCAATGGAAGGTATTGCGCGTCAACCTGAAGCAACTGGTAAGATCCAGACTGCGATGATTATTATCGCTGCATTATTAGAAGGTTTAGCATTCGGTGCTTTATTCTTAGGAAAATAAGAATCGAAAATGCAAACTAATAAACACGAATTCCTGCAACGGTTGGTTGCAGGAGCGTGTTTTACAAAAAATTAAAAAAATCAAAGTAAATATATAATGGAGCAATTATTAAACGATTTCTCACCAGGATTATTTATAGTACAAACCATACTGTTTTTACTATTAATCTTTTTAATGGTGAAGTTTGCGTGGAAGCCAATTCTTAACTCTTTAAATGATAGAGAGGAAGGCATTAAAAGTGCATTAGATGCAGCTGAGAATGCTAAAAAAGAAATGGAAAACCTAAACGCAGATAACGAGCGTTTATTAAAAGAAGCGCGTATTGAAAGAGAAGCACTTTTAAAAGAAGCCAGAGAGATGAAAGATAAAATCATTTCTGATGCTACTAACGAAGCGCAAGAAAAAGCTGGCAAAATGATAGAGCAAGCTCAGGTTGCTATTGAGACCGAAAAGAAAACTGCTATGGCAGAGTTAAAAAGTCACGTAGCTGGTTTATCTATCGAGATCGCAGAAAAAGTTGTACGCGAAGAGTTATCTAACAAAGACAAACAATTAAAGCTTGTTGAAGATATGTTAGGTGAAACCACTTTAAACTAATAATCGATGGCAGAGTCTAGAGCAGCAATACGTTATGCAAAAGCAGTACTAAGTTTAGCTACCGACAATAAGGTGGCTGAAGCTGTTAATACTGATATGAAGCAAATTGCAAATGCTATTGCAGAAAGCAGTGAGTTAAATGCAGTTTTGGTAAATCCTATTGTTAGATCTGCAGACAAAAAAGCAGTGTTAACTTCAGTGTTTAAAAATGTTAATGCTGCTACAACAAACTTAATAGATACTTTAATTGCAAATAAGCGAGTGGCACTATTAGGAGATGTTGCTAATAAATACACACAATTATACGATCAGTTAAGGGACACACAAATAGCTAAAGTAACTTCAGCAACACCACTAACTAAAGAATTAGAAGAAAAAGTGTTAGCTAAAGTAAAAGCGCTTACAGGTAAAACTACAGAAATAGAAAACACGGTTGATGAATCTATTTTAGGAGGTTTTATCCTAAGAGTTGGCGATTTGCAATATGACGCAAGTATTGCTAACAAACTAAATAATTTAAAAAGAGAATTTACATTAAATTAAAATAGCTGGTCGCTGAGGTTCTCGAAGCGACGCTACGGCAAAACATAATAAAATGGCAGAAGTAAAACCAGCTGAAATATCAGCAATCTTAAAACAACAACTTTCAGGTTTTGAAGCAGGTGCTTCATTAAACGAAGTAGGAACAGTATTAACTGTTGGTGATGGTATTGTACGTGCTTATGGACTTTCTAATGCACAATACGGAGAATTAGTAGAATTCGAAGGTGGCTTAGAAGGTATCGTACTTAACCTTGAAGAAGATAACGTTGGTATCGTATTGTTAGGGCCTTCAAAAGAAATTAAAGAAGGAGCAACAGTAAAACGTACTAATCGTATCGCATCTATTAAAGTAGGTGAAGAAATGGTTGGTAGAGTTGTTGATACACTTGGTAACCCAATAGACGGTAAAGGACCAATCGGTGGTGATTTATACGAAATGCCATTAGAGCGTAAAGCACCTGGTGTAATTTTCCGTCAGCCAGTAGATGAGCCATTACAAACGGGTATAAAGTCTGTAGATGCTATGATTCCTGTTGGTAGAGGCCAGCGTGAGTTGGTTATTGGTGACCGTCAGACAGGTAAGACTACGGTTTGTATCGATACCATCTTAAATCAAAAAGAATTTTATGATGCAGGTGAGCCTGTATTCTGTGTATATGTTGCTGTAGGTCAAAAAGCGTCGACAGTAGCAAACATTGCAAAAACATTAGAAGATAAAGGTGCGCTAGCGTATACAGTTATTGTAGCGGCTAACGCATCAGATCCTGCTCCAATGCAGGTATATGCTCCTTTCGCAGGTGCTGCTATTGGTGAGTACTTTAGAGATACTGGTCGTCCAGCATTAATTGTTTATGATGATTTATCTAAACAAGCCGTCGCGTATCGTGAGGTATCTTTATTATTACGTCGTCCACCAGGACGTGAGGCGTATCCAGGTGACGTTTTCTACTTACACTCTAGATTATTAGAACGTGCTGCAAAAGTGATTGCAGATGATGAAATCGCTAAGAATATGAATGACTTACCAGAGTCATTAAAACCAATCGTAAAAGGTGGTGGTTCTTTAACAGCATTGCCAATTATTGAAACGCAAGCTGGTGACGTATCTGCATATATCCCAACAAACGTAATTTCGATTACAGATGGTCAGATATTCTTAGAGTCAGATTTATTTAACTCTGGTGTACGTCCTGCAATTAACGTAGGTATTTCTGTATCTCGTGTTGGTGGTTCTGCTCAGATTAAATCTATGAAAAAAGTAGCAGGTACATTAAAATTAGACCAAGCACAGTTCCGTGAATTAGAAGCATTTGCTAAGTTTGGTTCAGATTTAGATGCAGCTACTTTAAACGTAATTGAAAAAGGTAAGCGTAACGTAGAGATCTTAAAGCAAGCGCAAAACGATCCATTTACTGTAGAAGATCAGGTAGCTATCATTTATGCAGGTTCTAAGAATTTATTAAGAGATGTTCCTGTAGAGAAGGTAAAAGAATTTGAAAGAGATTACATAGAGTACTTAAATGCTAAGCATAGAGATACTTTAGATACATTAAAAGCTGGTAAATTAACAGATGAGGTTATTGATACTTTAACAAAAGTAGCAAAAGACCTTTCTGCAAAATTCAAAGCATAATAAATAGATTTTAGTATTGAGTAGTGAGATGTTATAGCACTCACTACTGAATACTCAATACTAATTACTAATTATGGCAAACTTAAAAGAAATACGCAATAGAATATCTTCGGTATCTTCAACGATGCAGATTACCAGTGCTATGAAAATGGTATCTGCTGCTAAATTGAAGAAAGCGCAAGATGCCATTACCGCAATGCGTCCTTATTCTAACAAGCTAACAGAATTACTTCAAAGCCTGAGCGCTACTTTAGATGCTGACAGCGGAAGTAAATTTGCCGAACAGCGTGAAGTTAATAAAGTACTTATAATCGCTATTTCTTCTAATAGAGGTTTGGCAGGAGCTTTTAATTCTAATATCATAAAACAAGCCAATACACTGTTGTCAGAAACTTATGCTGGCAAAGATGTATCAATACTTACTATAGGAAAGAAAGTAAATGATGCTTTTAAAAAGAAAACGAATATCGTTGCTAACAAAAGCGAAATTTTTGATGATTTAACTTTTGATAATGTCGCCGAAATCGCTGAAATGGTAATGAAAAAATTCACTGAGGGCGATTTTGATAAGGTTGAATTGGTTTACAATAGCTTTAAAAATGCAGCAACACAAATTGTAATGACCGAACAGTATTTACCAATTGTTCCTGTAGAGAGTGCCGCCAACACAAATCTAGATTATGTTTTTGAACCTGGTAAACAAGAAATAGTTGAAACATTAATTCCTAAGTCTCTCAAAACGCAGTTATACAAAGCAATTAGAGATTCTTTTGCCTCGGAACATGGCGCGCGTATGACAGCAATGCACAAGGCAACAGATAACGCAAAAGAGCTAAGAGATCAATTAAAATTGACCTATAATAAAGCAAGACAGGCCGCAATTACCAATGAAATCCTTGAAATTGTTGGTGGTGCAGAAGCATTAAACAACTAGGACGTATATTTTAAAAATAATACTAACCAGCTCAAAGAGGTGGTTTTTTTAGTATAAATCTTACAGTAAATTGCATTTAGTCGATTATTGTTTAAAATAATCGATATTATACATAGGTTTTAGATATATTGCTTTTCCAAATCTTAACCTACTTAAAATGAAGAATCTAAAAAAGGCAATATATGCCATCGTTTTCACTTTTACATTGTCTTCTTTTTTTCAGTGTGCTAGCCCTAAGGTAGCTACAACCAATTTTGAACAGCAAACACCTTTTACAGTGAAGTCTGTAGTATTTCAAGAGTGGTATGCAGGAATCAAAGTGGGAGGTACAGGAATCAATATTTTTGTTCCGGTTTCTAATGTTAATGACAATGTAGTTTTAAAAGATGTTTATTTTAGAAATCTAAAAGGAAAGCTAATTAAAACTGGAAATAAATACACGGCTGTACTTAAAAATCCTTCACAAAACTATACGTTTCATAAGGCAGAAAAACCTGCTGGTTACCCATTTGATCTTAAGGACAATGAGTGCGTTATTAGCTATTCAGAGAACGGACAAACCAAATATCATAAAATAGTTTCTCTAAGCGAGGTTGCAGGTACATACTATGAAAATGGACCGCCATCTATTTACTCAAGAGGCAATTCAAACAGCATGGCAACTCTAGATGACGATCTAAAAGACAATTAAAATTCAATAAACAATTGTAAAGCCTTACTTTTAGTGAGGCTTTTTTATTTGGGTAACCTTAGAGCCATTTATATTTAATATTTTTGAAATCAATTATAATAATCCAATTTGAGCGGTTTTAAATCACTTTTCAAGCAAACATTCATTTATGGTATTGCAACCGTATTACCTAGAATGTTAAGTTTTCTTTTGGTGCCTCTTTACACAAGTGAAGCTGTTCTCGCAAATCCTGCGGAATATGGAAAGGTATCAGTCATTTTTTCTTATTTCGTGTTATTCAATGTAATACTAGCCTATGGAATGGAAACAGCGTTTTTTCGCTTTTTTAACATGGAAGACGACAAAGAAAACGTAGTAAGCACATCGACCATATCCTTAATGCTTTCATCATTTTTGTTCTTCCTTGTTGCACTATTGCTTCAAAATCAGATTTCTCAATTAATTGATATTGATGCAAAATATGTCAGTACCGTTATTTGGATATTACTATTAGATGCACTAGTCATAATTCCGTTTGCTTGGCTAAGAGCAAATGCAAAACCAATGAAATATGCCATCATCAAGATTATGAACGTGGTCATTAATATTAGTTTGAATTTGTTTTTTCTTCTGGTATTAAAAGATTTAGCACAAAGCAATGGCATATTCAATATAATTTACAGGCCTAATTTTGAAATCAGCTATATTTTCATAGCTAACTTGGTTGCTAGTGCTGTCACGCTGATAGCTATGCTTTCGTTTTATGCAAAAATCAAATATAGTTTCGATAAAGTATTATGGAAAAAGATGATGCGCTACGCTATGCCAATTTTGGTAGGAGGAATTGCTTTTTCCATAAATGAAACATTTGATAGAATTTTACTCAAAGAGCTTTTACCAGCCGATATTGCAGATGGCCAAATAGGAATGTACTCTGCTTGTTATAAACTAGCACTGTTTATGACGCTTTTTGCCACAGCTTACCGCTTAGGCATAGAACCTTACTTTTTTAGCCACGCCAAGACTCAAAACCCACAAAAACATTATGCTAATATTTTAGAATTTTTTGTGGCATTTGGTTCTATTATATTATTAGCAGTAGTTGTATTCGCAGACGTCATAAAACCTCTTATAATTAGAAGTGAAGCTTATTGGGAAGCGATGTGGATAGTACCCGTCATTCTTCTGGCCAATTTTTGTTTGGGCATTTACCACAATCTTTCCGTTTGGTATAAAATTACGGACAGGACCAAATTTGGGGCGTATATTTCTGTTGTAGGTGCATTGGTTACTTTAATAATTAATGTTCTCTTTATAAAAACGTACAGTTATAAAGCCTCAGCAATAGCAACTTTAGTGGCTTATTCTTCAATGATGTTGTTATCTTTTTACTTCGGAAGAAAATACTACCCAATACCATACAACCTCAAAAAAATAGGACTGTACCTTTTTATTTCAATAGCATTATCAATGTTATCATTTTATCAATATAGAGGGCAATATCTTGTAGGTATTACAATGTTAATTGTATTTTTGGGATTCGTTATGTTGTTGGAAAAGAAACAACTAAAAAGAGTATTAAAACGATAAGAATGACCATTAAAATCATAAATAAATCCATTCACGATTTACCGCATTACGAAACTATAGCCTCCGCAGGTATGGACTTAAGAGCCAACCTTACCGAAGATAGAATTCTTAAACCACTTGAACGCACCATAGTAGGCACAGGCTTGTTTATAGAATTGCCAATTGGTTACGAAGCCCAAGTAAGGCCAAGAAGTGGACTGGCGGCAAAAAAAGGAATCACAGTACTCAATGCACCAGGAACAGTAGACGCAGATTACAGAGGTGAAATAGGAGTTATTTTAGTAAATCTTTCTAACGAAGAATTTATAATTCAAAATGGTGAACGCATAGCACAATTGGTAATCGCAAAGCACGAACGTGCAGAGTGGATAGAAGTTGAAGAACTTTCTGAAACAGATAGAGGAAAAGGTGGTTTTGGAAGCACAGGAACAAAATGATTGGAGAATTTCGATTCACGATTTTAGAATTGTTCCCTTGAGGGGACTTTAGGGGTGTTTTAAAAAAAAGAATAAAGAGATTCCTACTTTCGTAGGAATTAGGTTTAACATAAAAAAGATACCTGCTTTCGCAGGCAGTAAAAATGAAAATAATAGTACCAATGGCAGGTCGAGGCTCGCGTCTTAGACCACATAGTTTAACAGTTCCAAAACCATTAATTCCGGTAGCAGGTCAACCCATCGTACATCGTTTGGTAAAAGACATAGCAAAAGTATTAAAGCAACCTATAGAAGAAGTTGCTTTTGTACTCGGAGACCCAGCATTTTTTGGAGAAGATGTTGTTGAAAGTTTAACGGAGTTGGCTGAAGATTTAGGAGCTAAAGCATCGATCTACAGACAAGACCAACCATTGGGAACTGGCCATGCCATTATGAGTGCCAAACCGTCACTTTCAGGTCCTGCGGTAATCGCTTACGCAGATACCTTGATTAGAGCAGAATTCGATTTAGACCCAAGTGCAGATAGCGTGATTTGGACTAAGCAAGTCGATAATCCTGAGGCTTATGGTGTGGTAAAGTTAAACGAGAATCAAGAGATTGTTGAACTTGTTGAAAAACCAGAAACTTTTGTAAGTGACCAAGCTGTAATCGGCATCTATTACTTTAAAGATGTTACCGTTTTAAAAGTGAAGCTTCAAGAAGTTTTAGATGAAAATGTTATGAATGGTGGCGAATACCAAATCAACGATGGTATAAAACGCATGATGGCAGATGGTAAAGTCTTCAAAACAGGTACAGTTGATGAGTGGATGGATTGCGGAAACAAAAACGTAACGCTAGAGACCAATACCAAGATGCTAGGCTTTTTAAAAGCAGATGGCGAAGAGCAATTAGTTGACGATTCTGTCGTTTTAGAGAATTCAAAAGTGATTGAACCGTGTTTCATCGCCAAAGGAACGGTTTTAAAGAACGCTACGGTTGGTCCTAACGTTTCTATAGGTAAAGATTGCGTTATCGAAAATTCAACCGTTAAAAATAGCTTAATTCAGAATCAGACGACTATTAAAAACGCTAATTTAGACGAAGCTATGATTGGTAACCACGTAAAGTATAATGGAGAGTTTACCAAAATTAGTATTGGAGATTATACTGTAATTGAGTAACATTCCTGCGAAAGCAGGAATCTCATTATCAAATGTTTGGGACAACTTTTGAAACTAATATGTCATTCAGAGCGTTAGCGAAGAATCTAAACATGAAATTAAAACAACACATAACAAAACTTCTACTCGTACTATTTTTAGTACCAAGCTTTGCTATGGCTCAAGTTGATTTTAATAAACGACCAGATGACGATTTAGGCAATGTTGAAGACGAATTTCAAGAGCACTTTTTTGAAGCCTTAAAACAAAAAGGGATTGAGAACTATGAGAGAGCTGTTGAAGCACTTCACAAATGCTTAAATCTAGACTCTAAAAAGCCTATTATCTATTTTGAGCTTGGTAAAAACTACAACAAACTCAAAAACTTTGGTGCTGCTGAGGACAATCTAAAAAAAGCCATCAGTATGCAACCAGACAACGAGTGGTTTTTAGATGAGTTGTATGATGTGTATTTTCAGCAAGATGATATAGATAATGCCATTAAAACCATTAAGCAGTTGGTAAAATATCATCCAGATTATAAAGAAGATTTAGCAAGTTTATACATTAGAGAGAAGCGCTACAGACAAGCGTTGAACCTTTTAGATGAGTTAGATGAAGAATTAGGTGTTAGCGAAGCCAGAGATGCAATGCGTAACGAGATTTATAGCATTACAGGCAATGCAGACGACCGAATTGAAAATCTGGAGCAACGCGTAGCCAATAACCCAAATAACGAAGAAAACCATCTTAAACTCATTTACAGATATAGCCAAACGGGAGACAGAAAAAAAGCTTATAAAGCTGCTCAAAATCTGTTGAAGATCAAACCAGACTCGAAGTTTGTGCATTTGGCATTGTATAAATTCTATTTACAAGACGGTAAAGTAGAAGATGCTATAAACTCTGTAAAAATAGCTCTAACTAGTCCAGAAATTAATGCAGATGCTAAGGCAAAAGTTCTGAAGGATTTTGTTGGTTTTGTAGCTAATAACCCAGAATATGAGTCAGATTTAGTCGAGATTACAGCCTTGATAGATGATAATAAAGATGCGCAAACACACAGTGACTTAGGGCAGTATTATTTAAAGTCAGGCGATAAGGCAAAAGCATTAGAAAACTTTAAAGAAGCGCTTAAACAAGACCCAAATGATTTTAAGCTCATAAAAGATGTGTTGTTGTTACAAATAGATCTTCAAGATTATAATGCAGTGATTAAGGGTAGCAAAGAAGCATTGGAGTTGTATCCTGCACAACCTATTTTATATTTAGTAAATGCAGTAGCAAACAATAAACAAGGCAATTTTAAAAACGCAATAGACAACTTAGAAATAGGATTAGATTATTTAATTGAAAACCCTAAAATGGAGTCCGATTTTTATACAGAATTA
The DNA here is from genome assembly GCF_001971725.1 of Winogradskyella sp. J14-2. NCBI lineage: Bacteria > Pseudomonadati > Bacteroidota > Flavobacteriia > Flavobacteriales > Flavobacteriaceae > Winogradskyella > Winogradskyella sp. J14-2. The sequence continues at coordinate 2,083,863 of NZ_CP019388.1, forward strand.
AGCATAGCTCACAAAGGCCTTAATAATATAAGTAAGTCTGAAGCGTTTGCTAAAAAAGCAAGAGACATAAAAGCACAACAATAAAATTTCCACGAAAGTGGGAATCTCATTAGAGAATGAAAAAACTAAACGACAAAATACATCATACATTCAAAATCGTATTTGCCTTAGCAATGCTGTTATTTGTTACAAACTGTAAATCCACCAAAAGCATTGTGGTTTCAGGTGAAGCAAGTGATAAGCTTTCGGCTAAGCAAGTGATAAAACAGCATCAAAAAAATAATGCAGATTTTAAAACGTTAAGTGGTAAAGTAAAAATAGAACTCATTCAAGACCAAAAAGAACAAGGACACACCTTTAATATTAGAATAGAAAAAGATAAAACCATTTGGTTGAGTGCTTCATTTGGTGTAGCACGTATGATGATAACGCCAGAAAAAGTGCGCTTTTACAATAAAATCGATAACGAATACTTTGATGGAGATTATAAATTGTTAAGTGATTTTGTAGGCGTGGATTTAGATTTCAACAGAGTACAGAATATCTTACTGGGACAGGCTATATTTGATTTAAAAAGTGAACCACACAAGGTTTCTGTTAACGAAAACTCGTATGCTTTGCAACCCAAAGACCAAAACGCATTATTAGAGTTGTTTTATTTAATTAATCCATCGCATTTTAAAATGGATAGTTTGCAATTGTTTCAGCAATTAAAAAAGCGTATTCTTCAGGTAGATTATAAATCGTATCAAGAAGTGAAAAATCAAATCTTACCAAAAGATATTAGAATTATTGCTGTTGAAGATTCAGACCAAGTAACCATTACTATGGAGTTTAAATCGTTAACATTGAATGAAGATGTTAGATTTCCTTTTAAAATACCAGCAGGATATAAAGAAATAGTTATTAAGTAAATTAAATGTCATTTCGACACAGTGAAGCATGAACGACGAGAAACCTCTTAATTTTAAAAAAATGAAAACTTTCATTTGTTTTGCATTTGTATTAGTGATGTTATTTTCGTCTAGCCTATTAATTGCACAGAGCGATAAACAGAAAAAGCTTGAAGCGCAACGTCAACAAATACTCAAAGAAATAAAGCAGTTTAAAGCGTTTTATGCTGGTAAAAAGAAAGAGGAGAAATCTGAAATTTCGTTAATAGAAGATCTTAACTATAAAGTACAACGAAGACAAAATCTCATAAGAATTACCAATGAGCAAGCCAATTTGCTTACCAGAGAAATAAATGCCAATCAGCAAGAAATAACAAGTCTTAGAGGGCAATTGCAAGAATTAAAAGACGATTATGCTGCCATGATTGTAAAGTCTTACAAGAGTAAATCTGAGCAAAGTAAAGTGATGTTTTTGTTGTCTTCAAATAATTTTAAACAAGCTTATAAACGCCTGCAATACATTAGACAATATGCTGATTATCAAAAGGAGCAAGGAGAACTGATAAAGAAGAAAACAAAAGAGTTACAAGACCTGAACTTAGAATTATCTAAGCAAAAAGCAGATAAAGACAAATTAATTCAAGAAAATAGAATTGCGAAACGAGAGCTTGAAAAAGAATTAGAGGATCGCGAAAAGTTAATGGCAATTATAAAGGCAGACATGACAAAGTTTGCCTCTCAAATAAAACAAAAACAACAAGAGGCAGATCGATTAGATAAGGAAATCAACAGATTAATTAGAGAAGCCATTGCTGCATCGAATGCTAAAGCAGGAAAGAATTCTAGTACCGGAAAATTTGTCTTAACTCCAGCCGACAAAATTGTTGGGGAAAGCTTTGAAGCCAATAAAGGAAGATTAGGTTGGCCGGTTGAAAGAGGAATTGTTAAAGGTAAGTTTGGTAAAACAAGATCGCTTACCGACAATACAGTAGAGGTTAATAATTCTGGGATTAAAATAGCAACAACAAATAATGCGGATGTAAAAGCCGTTTTTAATGGCGAAGTCTCAAGAATTATTGTCGTAAAAAATGCCAACCCAGGCATTATGGTACGACACGGAAATTATGTTACTATCTATTACAACCTCTCAAAAGTTTTTGTAAAACCTGGAGATAAAATTACTACAGGACAAGTCATTGGTAAGGTATTTACCAGCAAAGTTACGGGAGAAAGTCTTCTAGATTTTAGGCTGTTTAAGAACGACCAAAAACTAAATCCTGAGTATTGGTTAGCTAAGAATTAAACTCTTACCAGTACAAATCCATTTCTTGTTTTTCGGTAATGGTTGCCGTTAAAGAAATAATAGCGCTTCCCTTTTACTCTAACCACTTTGTATTGTCTTGGTAATTTCTTAACTACAGTTACTGATGCTGGTTGTGCTACAACAACACGTCTTGCACAAGAGCTTAAATTTAAAGCAAATACTAAAACTAAGGCGTAAACTAAATATTTCATCATTAATACATTTGATTGATGATAAGACTATTGGTTTTAGTAAAGGTTTAATAAGAATGAAAATAAGACACTAAAATAAATTCAGCCAGGCAGTTTTTCATTTCAAATCAATTTTGTCATTCTAAACCTGATTCAGAATCTACTACTCAAAAAGCGCCTTTAGTTCTGTTGCTTCAGAAGGTTTCATTTTACCTGCCAATACCAAACTCAATTGCTTACGACGTAGAGCTGCACTAAAGCGTTCTTTTTCTAAATCTGTCTCTGGCACGAGCTCCGGAATTTTTACAGGCCTACCTGTTTCATCAACCGCAACAAAGGTATAGATAGCTTCATTGGCTTTTATACACTCACCAGATTCACGATCTTCAATCCACACGTCCATATAAACTTCCATTGATGAGGTAAAGGCGCGTGATACTTTTGCTTCAATTGTAACGACACTACCTAGTGGTACAGATCTATTAAATGCAACATGATTTACAGATGCGGTTACAACAATACGTCTAGAATGGCGTCTGGCAGCAATACTCGCAGCCCTATCCATTCGTGCCAGTAATTCACCGCCAAAAAGATTATTTATAGGATTGGTTTCGCTAGGTAAAACAAGGTCTGTAACAACAGTTTTAGACTGAAATGCGGTTCTTGGTTGCATAAATTTTTAAAATTTGTGCAAAGATATGCTGATTTAAGTAAATAAAAGGATAAGAAAAGGTTAATCTAATTTTTTAATCAGTAACCAAGCATCTTTGTTGTGCTCATTTCTAATATTATAAAGTGCTTTTTGAGCTTCTGTTCTAGTCTCAAAGCTGGCATAAACAACCTCGTGCAAACCATAACGGTTTTTACCTATCTTTCTGGCCTTATAGCCTTTTTCTCTAAGCTGATTTACCTTTTTATCGGAGTTAGCTTCAACTCTAAAGGCACCGGCAACAATATGGTAATTACCAGTCTGTTTTTCAATAGATAAGGTAGCGGCAGGTAACGGACTACTGATAATAAAAGTGGCTTCTTGTACTTTAGCATCAAGTTGTGCGTTCGCTTCTTCCTGTGCTAATTGATTATGATTTTCAATGGTATTGTTGTAGTATTTAAAGACACCAAAACCGCTTAACCCTAAAACGATTACAGCTGCTGCGGCATATTTTAACCAGTTATTGTTAGCACGCTTTTCGGGTGTAAATGCAATAGGTGTAGTGTCTTCAATAGCTTCAACTACGTCTTTGTATACCTCACGCTTAATATCTGGGGACGTAAAATGCGATAAGCCAAAAGAATCTGTTAAGTAATTTATATGGTTAGAAGGATTAAATACTATTTTACCTTCAGTATTTAGAACAAGCTCTCCAATGTTTTTAAACTGAATAGTTTCACCTTCAACAAGATAAGATTTTATGGCTTTAACTTGTTTAACAATCTTGTCGTTAGCGGTTGCATATGGTACTTTTTCTACTTCGGCAATATAGTTGGCTAACAACCCATCATTATTTTGCAATTGCTCATTAAATGATAACACTTTTTTAGGTGGATAAAACGTGTGTGTAGTATCGTGCACTCTTGCCGAAACACGGTTAGTTAAAAAAGCACCCAATTGCGGTACGGTAATACAGTCGTATCTGTATAGTAGGTCGCTAATGTAAGTTTCTAATTGCATATAAAAACAAAGTTAAAAATTTTTAAAAGTGAAAAAAGTTTAAGTTAGTTTAGTTATTAACATCAGAAATTTTAGTTTCTTGTAAGTTTGTAAATCAATATTTTAAAAATGACGGAACAAGATTTAATTTATGCTCTAGCGCTTCAACACGTTCCTAAAATTGGTGCAACTACCGCAAAAAAATTGATTAATCACTGTGGTTCTGCAGAGGCTGTTTTTAAAGAAAAAAAGACTAACCTTTTAAAGATTGATGGTATTGGTACAGTGACTATAAAAGGGCTTTTTGATGCTATTCATATAGAAGAAGCCAAAAATGAATTACGTTTTATTAAAGAGAATAATATAAAGGTACATTATTTTACTGAAGACGCTTACCCAGAAAGATTAAAACATTGTATTGATGGGCCAATAGTATTGTTTCAATCGGGTAATATTAATATAAAAAATCAACACATCATTAGCATCGTCGGTGCACGAAAGATTACAACAAACGGTGTTGCCTTTTGTGAAAAATTAGTAGAATCTTTAGCGGTTTATAACCCAATTATTGTATCTGGTTTTGCCTACGGAACAGATATTACAGCTCAAAAAGCAGCCATAAAACAAAATTTACAAACCATCGGTTGTTTGGCACATGGTTTAAATCAAATCTACCCTAAAGTTCACAAAAAGTACGTTGCTCAAGTAGAAAATCATGGTGGGTTTTTTACAGACTTCTGGAGTACAGACGTCTTTGATAGAAACAATTTTTTAAAACGTAACAGAATTATTGCAGGGTTGAGTGAAGCCACCATTGTGATAGAATCTGCAGAAAAAGGTGGGAGTTTGGTTACCGCAGATATTGCTAATTCTTACGATCGAGAAGTTTTTGCTGTACCAGGACGAACAACAGATAGCCAAAGCGTTGGTTGTAATAACCTTATAAAATTTCAAAAAGCACATTTGTTATCTAATCCTTTAGATGTACCTTATCTATTGAATTGGCAATTAGAGGGTGATGCTTCGACAGGCTCAGCAAGCAAGCCAGTAGTGCAAAAGCAGCTTTTTGTGGAGTTAGAACCTGATGAGAAAATTGTTTATAACTACTTAAAAGACCACAACAAAGAATTACTTGACGTTATTGCGCATCAATGCGGAATACCAACCTATAAATTAGCGGGAATATTACTAAATATGGAATTAAAAGGTGTGGTAAGACCTTTGCCTGGTAAGCAGTTTGAGGTTATTTAATACCCAACCTTTTCCCTTACACGTTGTAATACCTCATCAGCAACAAGCTTAGCTTTGGCAGCTCCTTTGGCTAATACCTCATCTACCTCGCTGAGATTTTCCATGTAGTAACTATAACGCGATCTTGGCTCTGCAAAGCGCTCTAAAATAAGTTCGTAAAGTGCTTGTTTTGCATGACCATAACCGTAATTACCTCCTTCATAATTGGTTTTCATCTCAGTTATTTGTTCTTTAGAAGCTAGTAAACTATAAATAGCGAAGCAATTACAAGTGTTCCAATCTTTTGGGTCTTCTAAAGGTGTACTGTCCGTTTGTATGGACATAATTTGCTTCCGCAACTGTTTCTCTGGTAAAAATACATTGATAATATTCCCTTTGCTCTTGCTCATTTTTTCGCCATCAGTGCCAGGAATTAGCATTGTTTCTTTTTGTATATCAGCTTTTGGGAGTACAAAAACACCGTCGCCCATTTTTGCATGAAAACGAGATGCGACGTCTCGAGTCATTTCAATATGTTGTTCTTGGTCTTTACCAACAGGTATTATTTCGGCATCATACAATAAAATATCTGCTGCCATTAACATAGGGTAGGTAAATAAACCTCCGTTAACATCATCCAAACGATCAGCCTTGTCCTTAAAGCTATGTGCCAATTCTAAACGTTTAAAAGGAAAAAAACAGTTAAGATACCAAGCGAGCTCAGTAACCTGAGCAACATCACTTTGTCTATAAAAGACGCTTTTGTCTATGTCTAAACCAAAAGCTAACCAGGTTGCCGCTGTAGAGTAGGTGTTGTTTTTTAAAGTTTTGGCATATTTAATTTGGGTTAATGAGTGTAAATCTGCAATGAATAAATACGAATCATTATTTTTACCTTTTGCTTTTTCTATTGCTGGTAATATTGCACCTAAAATATTTCCTAAATGTGGTGTTCCTGTGCTTTGTATACCTGTTAATATTCTTGCCATAATATTACCTGTGTAAGCAGGTATCTTTTTAAAACTACGTTTTTAAATATTGTTCTTGGAAAAGCTGAGCCTGGCAATAAGTAAAAACGTAGCTATTAAACTTAATTTTTAATTAGAAAGCAAAGATAAATTTTTTAGCAGCACTATAAGAAGCTATTTGAATTAAATACTTAGTTTTGATGCCATGGCAGTAATGAAATATCCCTTTTGGCTTTTGTACCGTATCTGGTTCTATATTTTAGTAGCATTGCCAATTATTGTGCTATTTCCTATTCTTTTAATTTCAATATCTAGAGAAAAGTGGTATCCATTCTTTTTTAAGTTGGCGCGCCTTTGGGCTAAGTTTATTTTGGTAGGAATGGGGTTTCATTACAAAATATTGAAAGATCAAAATCTAGATCCCAAAAAAAGTTATATGGTTATAGCCAACCATACGTCTATGACGGATATTATGCTAATGTTGGCTGCTGTAAAAAACCCTTTTGTTTTTGTTGGTAAAAAAGAATTGGCTAATATTCCATTGTTTGGCTTTTTTTATAAACGCACTTGTATTTTGGTTGATAGAAGCAGTGCTAAAAGCAGACAAGCTGTTTTTTTAAGAGCACAAAGGCGATTGAAGCAAGGGTTGAGCATTTGTATTTTTCCTGAAGGAGGAGTGCCAGAAGAACACATTGTACTAGACACGTTTAAAGATGGTGCTTTTAGATTAGCAATAAATCATCAGATACCTGTAGTGCCTTTAACGTTTTACGATAATAAAAAACGGTTTTCATATACTTTTTTTAGTGGTGGTCCAGGAATAATGAGAGCGAAGATTCATCAGTTTCTTCAAACAGAAAACTTAAGGGTAGAAGACACAAAAGCATTAAATCAAAAAGCAAGATCAGTTATTTTAACAGAACTGAATAAAAGCTTGTCTAAAGTTTAATAAAAGAAAAAGCCACTCTAACCAGGAGTAGCTTTTGTCATCATTGCATTCATCATTGCTTTGTTTGTTTGCAATAACCTAACCTAAATATAAACCTAAAACTTATAACTTAATCCCGTATACAAACCAATAAAGAATGGTCTATAGTTACCAGAGGTGTTATTAAATGTGTTTATTTGATACTTGAACTGAGGTTCAAGATTAAAATTCCATTGTTTTGATAAACTATAATTAAGACCTAACCCAAGATTGGCACTAAAACTAGTGGTGTTCATATTGTTAGCTTCACCAATTAATGTAGTAGCACCATCAATATCTGCATACACTTCGTTCTGGTTTAAGAAGAACGTACTGAATCCACCGATAACGTTTACACCAAATTTTTTAGCTACCAAGCGGTATTCTAATTCTAAAGGAACTTCTATAAACCCAAAACGTTGCTCAATATTTCCAGATGCTCTTGAGTTAAATATTTCTGGGGCAGAATTTCTGTCAAACATATTACCGCTCATTAATGAAATATTTTCAAAACCACCTTTAACATCAATGTTTCCTCTGGGTACTTCTGCGTTTCTAGAAGCAAACTCACTGCCACTTAACGCAAATACATTAGAGGTACTTTGACTAAGGTTAACTCTATTAATACCTGCTCTTACCTTTAATTTATTGGTAACTGCATAAGAGCCTGTAATACCATAGCTCATATTAATATTACCACTCTTAGAGTTGTTGTTAAACTGCTGGTCTATTGATGAGCCTTGGCCAAGAGAACTGTAATAAACAGGCGCAACATTTGGTGCAATGCTCCACCTGTTTTGTTCATCTTCTTTTTCTTTTTCATCAATATTTTCTTCATTATTGCTGTTGTCAGCAATAGCATCTAGAATAGATTCTTTTTGGTTATCTTCTATTAATACGGAAGTGTCTTTTTCTAGCTCTTTGTTATTTTCAGTGTCTGAATTGTTTTCACTGTCATTAGGTGATGTATTGTCTGTTACTGCTGAGTTTTTATTATCAATAGTATTCTTGATAACAGATTTTATTTCAGAATCGTTAATGATTTGTTCCTCTTTTTTATTTTCAGAACGTTCATTGCTTGAAGCTATGGCACTGCTGTTATTTTCGTTATTCAGTTGAGTTATACTTTGATGAGCATTAGAAGTTGAATCGGTTTTATTTTCAGTTGAATTAGCAACAGTTTTTGACCTATTGGTTTTAGAAGAAATTAATTCTTTTGTATTGTTTTGTTCTATTAAAGATTGTTCGTTTCCGTTAGGTTTATATGATTCATTCTCGTTAGAATCTGCTACATTTATATCTTGTGAACCGCTATCCAAGCTGTTGTTGTGATCATTAGAACCTTTTAATTCAGTATCTTTTTTAGAGTTGTCTTCTATTTTTTCAGTATCTACAATTATAGGCAATACTTCACTGTCATCAGATGAATTAAATAAAGATACACCTGCCGTTAAAAGTAAGGCAATTACAGCAGCAACACCACCAATTTGCCACCACAGAGCTATAACTCTACGCTTTTTCTTTTTATTAGGCAGACTTTCGCTTATGCGATTCCAAACAGCATCGTTAGGCGTTACTTCAAAGTCTTTAAACTTTTCCTGAAAAAGTCTGTCTATATTTTTCTTCTCGTTCATTTTATAACGATTGCGAATTTATATTCGCTTTGTAATCTTCTATTTTTTCTTTTAAAATCATTCTGGCTCTTGCCAGGTTAGATTTCGAGGTTCCTGTAGAGATATTTATTAATTCGCTTATTTCTACATGAGAGTAGCCATCTAATACGTATAGGTTAAACACCAATCGGTACCTGTCTGGTAATTCTTGTATAATTTTTAATAAAAAATCGATACTTAAATTTTCGTTACTAATATCAACAGTAACATCTTCAATATTACCTTCGTTAACAATATCAAAAACACCAACGTTTTCTCTATAGCGTTGTAAAGAGGTGTTAATTGCTATACGTTTTAACCAACCTTCAAAAGAACCTTTATTTTTATACTGATCTATTTTACTAAATACAGTTATAAATGCGTCGTGCAGATTATCTTCTGCCTCTGCATAATTTTTAGAGTACTTAAGACAAAGCGAAAATAGTTTACTTGCATATTGCTTGTATAATTGGCTTTGAGCTTTAGCATCTTGATTTATACACTTTTTTATGAGTTGTTCTAAACTCACATTTTTAAAGGAATTAATTAATAGTTATTTCTTATTGACAGTTTTGGATGCTCTGTTACTAACAACAGGAACTTCTACTAAATGATACTGATCAATACCAAATTCATCTTTGCCCTGATAAAATTTAAATAAATAAATCTCATCTCCAGAGACCGTTAGGTCAAAACTTACAGTAGTTAATTCGTCTTGAATTGTACAGTTATCATTTTGGTAAACTGTATTTAAAATAGATACAGTTCTTTCGTGCCCTTCAATATCAAAAATAATATTGTTAAAAACATAGCAGGAGCTTGGTTTAAGGTAAGACATTAAAACTTCGTAAGTCTCTCCTTGAACAAAGTGATCTGGGACTGCTACATTAATAATGGGCATGAACTCAGTGCGAACTACTGGATCTTCATTGTCTACGTTGCAAGACGTTGACAAGCCAACAACAAGCACGAGAAGTAAATAAACATACGTTTTCATGACTTTTCATAATTAATTCCGTTTAATAGATGCAAAAAGAGTAAAAGGGTTGCGTCTTAAAACAAAAAAAATCCTGTTTTAGCAGGATTTTTTTTATAATTTACTGATTATCTTTAATTAAGGCTCGAACTTTTTCTTCCAATTCATCCATCAAATCAGGGTTATCTTTAATTAATGACTTAACAGCATCTCGTCCTTGTCCCAGTTTGGTATCTTCGTAACTAAACCATGAACCACTTTTCTTTACAATATCGTGGTCAACGGCCAAATCTAAAATTTCACCAACCTTAGAAACACCTTCTCCATACATAATATCGAATTCTGCAGTTCTAAAAGGTGGAGCAACTTTGTTTTTTACAACTTTAACTCTTGTTTTATTACCCATTACATCACCATTACTATCCTTTATCTGAGTAGAACGTCTAATGTCTAACCGTACTGAAGCGTAGAACTTTAGGGCATTACCACCAGTAGTTGTTTCTGGGTTACCAAACATTACACCAATTTTTTCTCGCAATTGGTTAATAAATACCATGGTACAGTTTGTTTTACTAATAGAAGCTGTTAGCTTTCTTAGGGCTTGAGACATTAAACGTGCGTGTAAGCCCATTTTAGAATCTCCCATTTCTCCTTCTATTTCACTTTTAGGAGTTAATGCAGCTACAGAATCCACGACAACGATGTCAATAGCTCCGGAACGTACAAGATTATCTGCAATTTCTAAAGCCTGCTCGCCATTATCTGGTTGTGAAATGATTAAGTTTTCTAAATCTACACCAAGCTTTTCAGCATAAAAACGGTCAAAGGCATGCTCTGCATCAATAAAAGCAGCTATTCCACCAGCTTTTTGTGCTTCTGCGATAGCATGTAATGTCAGCGTTGTTTTACCAGAAGATTCAGGACCATATATTTCAATAACTCTTCCTCTTGGGTAACCACCAACACCCAAAGCAATATCTAAGCCTAAAGAACCTGAAGATATAGCATCTACATCTACAATAGCTTGATCACTCATTTTCATTACGGTTCCTTTTCCGTAGGCTTTATCTAACTTATCTAAGGTTAATTTTAGCGCTTTTAACTTTGCATCTTTTTCACTACTCATTTCTTTCTATGTTCTAAATTATATTGTTATCAAAAATACCACTTATTTTATTTTTTTAAAGATTTGACGCAACCATTTTACACTTTTTACATCTACTAATTGAAAAAGGAAATAATTGCTATGAATATCTTAAGTTAAAAGTTAGGGATAGGCTGAATAGTTCTTTAATTTTCTATAATAAGGTATAGGTAATGAGGCTACTGGTTTTACCAGTAGCTGAGTGCCTAAGATAGATTTACTTTTTCAGAAAAGTTTTAAGTTAGTGGTTAGTTAAAAAGCATCTTGATAAATTCAAGGTGCTTTTTTATGCTAGTTGTCTAAAAATAATACCTTTGTGCCCAGATACATCATAGATTTAGCGACGATGTACTTTATAATTCTTTAACCTTAAAATTAGTATAGCATGCAACTGTACAATAACTTAAGTGCTAAAGAAAGAGCAGAACTTATCGAAAAAGCGGGAAAAGAACGCTTAACGATCTCTTTCTACAAGTACGCCAAAATTGGCAACACACAGATATTTAGAAACCACATGTTTTTGGCCTGGGATGAGCTCGATGTTTTGGGTAGGATTTATGTAGCTCATGAGGGTATAAATGCCCAACTATCTGTTCCGGCAGAAAATTTTGAAGCCTTTAAAAATCATTTAGATACTATTACATTTTTAGAAAATGTAAGATTAAACATAGCCATAGAGCATGACAATTTTGCTTTTTTGAAATTAAAGGTAAAAGTGCGCCATAAAATTGTAGCTGATGGTCTTAATGATGATACGTTTGATGTAACCAACAAAGGTATTCATGTCAATGCCGAGCAATTTAATGCGCTTATTGAAGATCCAGACACGGTTTTAGTAGATATGCGAAATCATTATGAGAGTGAAATAGGTCATTTTAAAAATGCTATTACACCAGATGTTGACACCTTTAGAGAATCTTTAGATTTAATTGAAGAAGATCTTAGAGAGCACAAGGAAGATAAAAAGTTAGTGATGTATTGTACGGGTGGTATTCGTTGCGAAAAAGCCAGTGCTTATTATAAACACAAAGGATTTAAAAATGTGTTTCAGCTAGAAGGAGGTATTATAAATTATACACGTCAGGTAGAATCTGAAGGTTTAGAAAACAAGTTTATAGGCAAAAACTTTGTGTTCGATCAAAGACGATCAGAACGTATTAGTGATGATGTTATTGCTAGCTGCCACCAATGTGGAAAACCAGCAGACACACATACCAATTGCGCTAATGAAGCTTGTCACCTATTATTTATTCAATGTGATGCGTGTAAAGAAAAAATGGACAACTGTTGTTCTTCACATTGCCAGGAAATCATAAAACTGCCTTACGAAGAACAAAAAGCATTACGTAAAGGACAGGGTAACAGCAATGATATATTTAAAAAGGGTAGAGCAGATCACTTACCATACAAAAAGGATTTGCGAAACATTTTTGAAGCACAAAGTAATACCGCTAAATAAATGAATATTTATAAGCTATTACAGCTCAACAGAAAAATAAAAAGCCATAGAATTAAGTTTTTAGGGCTTTATCTGCTACATAAATTCAACAAGCGCTATTTAGCGGTGAATTTAGATCCTGTATTAGCTTGTAACTTACGCTGCAAAATGTGTTATTTCACAGATGCAGATTATGTAAAAACACTTAAAGGACAGTTTAAAGAAGACGATTTAGAACAGGTTGCAAAAACGATTTTTAATCGTGCTTTAAAACTGCAAATAGGCTGTGGTACCGAGCCAACATTATATAAAAATTTAGTAAGAATTGTAGAACTAGGAAAACAATATAAAGTACCTTATATTTCTATAACTACAAACGCAAACTTACTAACTAAAGAAAACATTGAGCCGCTTTTAAAAGCAGGACTTAATGAGTTTACCATTTCGCTTCATGGAGTAACCAAAGAGAGTTATGAAAGCTTCATGAAAAAAGCCAATTACGAAAAATTTCAGAATGCTTTAAATGCCTTTGTTGCGCTTAAAAAAACCTATGATTTTAAGGTAAGAATAAACTATACCTTTAATAAAGATAACTTTTACGAACTCAAGGATTTCTTTAAGTATTTTAATGGTGAAAGTTTTGATATTCTTCAATTAAGACCAATTCAAAAGATAGGAAATACTGAGTATAATGACTTTGATGTTTCTTCTTTAGAAGATGATTATTTAGACCTTATAAAAAATGTGAGGCAACAGTGCTCTAGTCATCATATTACCTTAATGGCACCAGATAGTTTATCTGTATTAAAAGGAGAAAATAACTCTAGTTTTGTTTTCGATTACACCTTCTGCTATGTCTCGCCTAATAAATTTTGGAAGGAAGGTTTTAATTGGCGCAAAGAATCCTTTAATGATTTTTCCAAAAAGATAGGATGGAGTAAATTATTGTTATCTAATATATTTAAAACGAAGTCTCAACTAAAATCACTGTCTAACAAACTTAATTACGAAATAGAGTTTAATTAAGAGTTAAGGTGTTTGTGTAATATTGGGCTATAGCATAGTACCCGTAATCGTTTTAGTTAGTACTGTCACCATCTCAGATATTAAAGAAAAGTGCTTCAGTTTTAGTACTAAAGCACGCTTTTAATTCATAATATTTTACCTATTTCTTTATGAGTTTAACAGTTTTTTGCTCATTTTGTTTGCTATATAGTGTTACAAAATACAATCCGTTAGATAAATAAGATAAATTAACTTGTTTTATACCTTCAGAAGTGCTCTCTTTTAATTTTAAAACAGATTTACCAGACACATCCACAATTTCCAGTTCTTCAATTTTTATTGCAGAATTGATAGTTATAATGTCATTAAACGGATTAGGATAAATCGAAGTATTTTCAATGGTTACATCTTCAACACTTAATGTTCCTACATTAAAAGTATGCGTTATGGTTTCTCCCAAATACGTAACTTCCCACTTCCATTCGCCTTCGATGTTTGGAAAAGCATTCCACCTCCACCACGAAAACTGATAGTAGTCCGTTAGGCTGTAACTCCAATTAAATAAATCTGTATTATCTGGCTTTATAATTCTAAGATTTAATGAAGAACCTGGTTCTTGATCTCTAAGAAAAACAGTAAAGAAAACCTGATCATTTAGATTAAATTGATTACTAAGATTAGGAACTTCTGTTGTCGGGCAAGCATTAAATACTGGGTCTGCAGTGTGAGTTAATGCTGCATTTACAGCAGGATTTAAATAGGGTTTTTGAGATTGCCACCAAGTATCCATGTTCATGGTATTGCAATTGCCAGCATAAGGGTCTACTAATTGCGTATAGGAGCTGTTTGTATGCACCTCAAAATGCAAATGTGGACCAGTAGAAATACCAGAGCTTCCCATAATTCCTAAAAACTCACCCTGTGCTACCATATCTCCGACAGTCTTTGTGGTTAAAGATCCGTTTTTTAAATGACCATACCAAGCAATACTTCCGTCACTGTGTTGAACATAGACCGCATTCCATGGCGTTGTAGTGTTAAAGTCACAGCTACGATCAAAGTTGCCATCTCCCTTGGCAATTATCTGCCCGGCAGCAGCGGCAATTATTTCTGCCTGATCATTATCCATGGCGTACCAAGTAAATGGCCATGAAAAAATGTCTACGCCTTGGTGGTTATAACCGCTGGCAGTATCGTAAGTTTTGGTTCCACAATTGTAATCAGTAAGCTGGTTTGGTGCACCTGGGTTGTGATCTACATAGTTAGATATTGCCCAAATAGAATTATAGTTTACGTTAGACGCTTTCGTAACAGGCCATGTAAAGAGAGGATGATTTCCTCTTTTAGCACTATTAAAGGCTAGATTATTGTTGCGCTTTAATAATTTTAGATTTTCATTTATTTCTTTAAAAATAGCATTGCGTTGCTCATCTGTTATACATACTGAGTTGTCAGTATTTCTAATAAACTCTCCGCCATAGACTTTAGATGGAGAATTTTGAGAGTAGCCTAGCTTAAAAGCTACAAGTAGAGTTAATAAAGTAGTTTTTATATTCATGATTTTAAATGTTGATTTTAATTACATCGCAAGAATTTAAAAATGTGAGCATTTATACATTAAAATATTTAAAAAAGAGTTTTTTTACTTCTATAAAGTTGGCTTAGTTAACTAAAGAAATAATAGTATCTTTACTCATTAAATATTTTTATGAATCCTTTATTTAAGCACATATTGCTTAAATTCAATATATAGTTTTAATATGGCTTGCAACAGTTGCACAACTGATAAAGACGGTCAACCAAAAGGATGCAAAAATAATGGGACTTGTGGTACAGATAGCTGCAACAAACTCACTGTTTTTGATTGGTTGGCTAACATGTCGCTTCCAAACGGACAAGAACCTTTTATAGGTGTTGAAGTGCGTTTTAAAAACGGAAGAAAACAATACTACAAAAACACTGAAAATCTTACGCTGAGCATTGGTGACATCGTTGCTACACAGGCAAAATCTGGTCACGATGTTGGTATGGTAACCTTAACTGGCGAACTTGTGCGCGTACAGATGAAACGTAAAAAAATTGATATAAAGGACCCAGAAAATGTCTTAAAAATATATCGTAAAGCTTCGCAAAAAGATATAGATATTTGGTCTAAGTCTAGGGACAAAGAAGAAGCCATGAAGGTAAAAGCACGTCAATTTGCCATAGACCTTAATCTTAAAATGAAAATCTCTGATATCGAATACCAAGGAGATGGTAGCAAGGCAACGTTTTATTATACAGCAGAAGAGCGCGTAGATTTTAGAGAGTTAATTAAGGTGTTTGCCAGAGAGTTTAAAACAAGAATTGAAATGCGCCAAGTTGGCTTTAGACAAGAGGCAGCAAGACTCGGCGGAATTGGCTCTTGCGGAAGAGAATTATGTTGTTCTACTTGGTTAACCGATTTTAGATCCGTAAGTACTTCAGCAGCTAGATATCAGCAATTATCTTTAAACCCTTTAAAATTAGCTGGGCAGTGTGGTAAGCTAAAATGTTGCCTAAACTACGAGTTAGATGCCTATTTAGACGCCCTAAAGGCGTTTCCTAAAAACGACACAAAGTTACATACAGAAAAAGGTATTGCGGTGTGCCAAAAGACAGATATTTTTAAGGGTTTAATGTGGTATGCCTACGAAGGTGAATGGATGAATTGGCATGTTATTACAACAGATCAAGCCAATGAAATAATTGCAAAAAATAAGAAAAAAGAAAAAGTAGCTAGTCTCGAAGAGTATGCTGTAGAACACCTACAAGACACTAAAACAGAATTTGAAAACGTTGTTGGTCAAGACAGTTTAACACGTTTCGATAATCCAAAACCTAAAAAGAAACGTAACAAGAACAGGAACAGAAATAAAAACCGGAACAAAAACCGTAATCAAAAACAAAATGCAAAAAAGAACTAACGTCTTACTAGTAGTGCTTGTGAGTTTACTTTTGGCTTCAAGTTGCGACTCTAAAGCGGTGTTTGATGCATATAAATCGGTTCCAAGTAAATGGCATAAAGATTCAATAACAACGTTCAATTTTAAAGCGCCAGACACTACCAATTATTATAATCTTTACGTTAATCTAAGAAACAATAATGATTATGCATTTAGTAATTTGTTTCTTATTGTAGAGTTAAATTACCCTAATGGCAAAGCAATAAAGGACACTTTAGAGTATAAAATGGCTGCGCCAAACGGAGAACTCTTGGGTTCGGGGTTTACAGATATTAAAGAAAACAAACTTTGGTATCGAGGCTATAAAGCCCCATTTAAGTTTGCAGAAGAAGGATATTATAACATAAACATTCAACATGCCATGCGAAAAAACGGAGAGGTCAATGGTGTTGAAAATTTAGAAGGAATTACAGATATAGGTTTTAGGGTAGAATCAGCTCAAAATTAGGTGTTATGGCAAAAAAGAAGACAACAAAATCTAAAACAGAAACGGTAAATTTTTATAAATATATAAGATGGTTTTGGATGCTGTTTGCTGGTGGGATTCTAGTGGTTGTATTACTATTTCTCTTAGCATCTTGGGGACTTTTGGGGGAAATGCCAGACCATACCAGATTAGAAAATCCAGAAACTAATTTAGCCACAGAAATTATTTCTTCAGATGGTGTAACATTAGGTAAATTTTATTTCGATGATAACAGAACACCTGTAGGATATGACGATTTACCAAAGCACTTAGTCGATGCTTTAGTGGCTACTGAAGATATTCGCTTTTATGACCATTCAGGCATTGATGGAAGAGGAACCTTGCGTGCTATATTTACACTCGGTAGCGGAGGTGGTGCTAGTACAATATCACAGCAATTAGCAAAACAATTATTTACGGATCAGGTGTCTCAAAATAAATTAGAACGAGCACTTCAAAAAGTAAGAGAGTGGATTATTGCTATACGTCTAGAACGTCAATATACTAAAGAGGAAATAATAACTCAGTATTTCAATATTTATGACTTTAACAATCATGCAGATGGTATTCGTTCTGCTTCTAGGATTTATTTTGGAAAAGAACCTAAAGATTTAGACATTAAAGAGTCAGCTATGTTGGTTGGGATGTTCAAAAATTCTTCATTATACAACCCTAGATCTCATAAAAACCCTGTAGGTACTAAAAACAGACGTAATGTTGTTTTGGCGCAAATGCATAAGTACGGCTACATTACAGAAGAAGTTAAAGACTCTCTTCAAGCAACCGAACTAGATCTTAATTATACACCAGAATCTCATCGAGAAGGAATTGCAACCTATTTTAGAGAATACCTCAGAGCTTTCATGAAAGATTGGGCTAAAGAAGAAGGCAATAGAAAACCAGATGGCTCTAAATATGATTTGTATAGTGATGGGTTAAAAGTGTTTGTTACCATTGATTCGCGCATGCAAAAATATGCCGAAGATGCTATTGAGTTGCATATGCCAAGACTGCAAGCAGAGTTTGACCACCAAAACACACCAGATAGAAACCCTACGGCACCTTTTCTAGAATTAACAAAATCTGAGGTCAACGATTTGATGAAAGCCGGAATGCGAAGAGGTGAGCGTTGGAGGATTCTAAAACAGCAAGGTAAATCAGATAAAGAAATAGAAGCATCCTTTTATAAGCCTGTTGAAATGACAGTTTTTAAATGGATTGATGGTAAGCCTGGTGAAGTAGATACAGTTATGAAACCCATAGACTCCATGCGTTATTATAAATCCTTTTTACGTCCTGGTATGATGTCCATGGATCCTACTAACGGACATGTAAAAGCTTGGGTTGGTGGTATGAATTACAAGCATTTTAAGTACGATATGGTAAAGCAAGGAAAGCGACAAGTAGGCTCTACCTTTAAACCTTTTGTATATGCCACAGCCATAGATCAGTTACAGGTGTCGCCATGCGATTCTTTTCCAAGAACTCCAATTACTATAGAGGCCAATAAATTTGGAAATCCAGAATCTTGGACAACGAAAAATTCCGACGGAAATTATTCTGGCAAACAAACTCTAAAAGATGCGCTAGCAAGTTCTACAAATACTATTACAGCCCGTTTAATGAATGAAATAGGACCACAACCAGTAGTAGAAATGGCAAAGAAATTAGGAGTAGAACAAGATATTTTACCTGTACCAGCGATAGCTTTAGGCACACCAGATATAAGTGTTTACGAAATGGTTGCAGCATATTCAACCTTTGCAAATAAAGGTGTATATAATACACCCGTAATGGTAACACGTATAGAAGATAAAAACGGAACAGTATTATATCAAGTAGCACCAGAAAGTAAAGATGTATTGAGCGAAGAGGTTGCTTACGTTACAGTCAACCTCATGGAAGGAGTGACTCAAGCAGGTTCAGGAAAACGGCTAAGACATAATTCCGACTGGCTAAAAAAATCTGCAGTCTACAAAGAGATAATGACCGGCTATCCTTACGAATTTAAAAATCCTATTGCAGGTAAAACAGGGACTACTCAAAACCAAAGCGATGGCTGGTTTATGGGTATGGTACCAAACTTAGTTACTGGTGTTTGGGTTGGAGCAGAAGATAGAGCTGCACACTTTAAGTCCATTAACTATGGTCAGGGAGCCTCTATGGCATTACCAATTTGGGGATTATATATGAAAGCCTGTTATGCAGACAAAACATTAGATGTATCAAAAGATGAGTTCGAAAAGCCTTCAGAATTATCAATTAATATAGATTGTACGGCTAAAGACGAAGGAGACCTCAGTGACTATACAGATGAGAGAGAAGATGAAGACATTGAAATAGATTTTGAATAATAACTCCATAGTTATCTCCTTATTTATTTTACCAGAAACTATTAATTTATAGCATTGTTTTGTATTTTTCCAAAAAGGTAAAATACACAATCATGATTAATAAGAAAGTAGCTAATGTTACTGAAGCTTTGCAAGGTGTAAAGGATAATATGACCTTTATGTTTGGTGGTTTTGGATTATCTGGCATTCCTGAAAATGCCATTGCAGAACTCGTAAAGTTAAATGTAAAAGGATTAACCTGTATCTCCAATAATGCAGGCGTAGACCATTTTGGTTTAGGCCTCTTACTTCAACAAAAACAAATAAAAAAAATGATTTCATCTTATGTTGGAGAAAATGATGAATTTGAAAGACAAATGCTATCTGGTGAGTTAGAGGTAGAGTTAATACCTCAAGGCACTTTAGCTGAGAAAGCCAGAGCGGCACAGGCAGGTTTCCCTGCATTTTATACACCTGCTGGTTACGGCACAGAAGTAGCAGAAGGAAAAGAAACCAGAGCATTTAACGGTAAAATGTATGTACTAGAACATGCTTTTAAAGCCGATTTTGGTTTTATAAAGGCCTGGAAGGGCGACGCGGCTGGTAATCTAATTTTTAAAGGCACAGCGCGTAACTTTAATCCAAATATGTGTGGTGCAGCCAACATTACTGTTGCAGAGGTGGAAGAACTTGTTCCTGTTGGTGAGTTAGATCCCAATCAGATACATATTCCAGGAATATTTGTACAACGTATTTTTAAAGGTGCTCACTACGAAAAAAGAATAGAGCAACGAACTGTAAGACAAAGGAGTTAGTTATGTTAGATAAAAACGGAATAGCAAAACGAATTGCAAAAGAAGTAAAGGATGGTTATTATGTTAACCTTGGTATTGGTATACCAACACTAGTAGCTAATTTTGTAAGAGACGATATAGAAGTAGAGTTTCAAAGTGAAAATGGCGTTTTAGGAATGGGACCGTTTCCTTTTGAAGGTGACGAAGATGCTGATATTATAAATGCAGGAAAGCAAACCATTACAACATTACCAGGAGCTTCATTTTTTGACTCCGCAATGAGCTTCTCAATGATTAGAGGACAACATGTAGATTTAACTATACTTGGTGCTATGGAAGTTGCAGAGAATGGTGATATAGCCAATTGGAAAATACCTGGTAAAATGGTAAAAGGAATGGGAGGAGCCATGGATTTAGTTGCGAGCGCCGAAAATATAATTGTAGCCATGATGCATACCAATAGAGCAGGTGCGTCAAAGCTTTTAAAATCGTGCAGTTTGCCCTTAACTGGCGTTGGATGTGTAAAGAAAATAGTAACTAACCTGGCTGTGATTGAGGTTACACAAAAAGGTTTCAAATTATTAGAACGGGCTCCGGGTGTTTCAGTAGAAGATATAAAAAATGCTACAGAGGGACATTTAATTGTTGAAGGTGAAATACCTGAAATGGCGATTTAGTATAATACTTTTATCAAGCTTCATTTAGCCGCGTCATATGATGTGGCTTTTTTGTAAGAAAAATAGACTAAATGAATTGAAAATGTTAAAAATAAATGCATTTCATCGATTTATGATGCATTTAAACTGATATTTTGAAAAATAATTAGATATTAGCCATCCCAAATCAACAACTAAAGTAACCTCAATTTACCATAAACTTAATTTATAGATTTTGCCCCAAATCTAGCATAAACTAAAGCTTATGAAAACCAAATCAAATCTACCAGAACCTACTTTAAATGAAAACGTATTGTTTTCAAACTTAAAAAACACAATGAGAGTAATTACAGGTGTTTTAAAGTTAACTAAGAAAATATTCATGCTATAACCCTTTTGGGATGGCATGAATTAATTTTCTTGTGTATTCTTTTTCGGGAGAATTGTAAATCTTATCTGCATCTCCAATTTCTTCAATTCTTCCTTTATTCATAACAATTAATTGATCTGCCATGTATTTAACAACTGCTAAATCATGAGAGATAAAGATATAGGTAAACCCAAATTGAGATTTTAAATCGTTTAGAAGGTTAAGTACTTGGGCTTGGACTGAAATGTCTAAAGCAGAAACAGATTCGTCACAAACAATAAGTTGAGGTTGTAGCGCAATTGTTCTGGCAATACCAACACGTTGTCGTTGACCACCAGAAAACTCATGAGGGTATTTATAAAAACAGGAAGTTTCTAGACCTACGTTGTTTAAAATCTCTAAAACTTTTTCTTTACGGTCTCTAAAGGAATTACCAATATTATGCACCTTCATGGGCTCCATAATAGCATCTCCAACAGTCATTCTTGGGTTAAGTGAAGCAAATGGGTCTTGAAAGATTATTTGAATATCTTTTCTTAACGCTCTAATTTCAGCTGTGCTCAAATTAGTAATATCCTGTCCTTTATACATAATACTTCCTGAAGTGGCCTTATCTAATTGAAGTATAGCATTGCCTAAAGTAGATTTACCACATCCAGACTCTCCTACCAAGCCCATAGTTTCGCCAGGATATACTTTAAAGCTAACACCATCAACAGCTTTAAATGCCGTATCTTTTGAAAATAACCCCTTTTTAGAAAAATAGGTTTTCTCGAGGTCAATGACTTCGAGAAGTGGTTCTTGAGCGTATAGTTTTTTATGATTAGCAATTCGTTCATTACTCGAGATCATGCTACTATTATCAACATCTCCTTTCATAAAATCGGAAATCGTTGGTAATTTTTTTAATCTAGAGTTTGTAGAGGGTCTTGCATTTATTAGGGCTTTGGTATAATTATTCTTAGGGTGTTTAAAAATCGAAGTAGTATCGGCTTGTTCAACTATTTTACCCTTATACATTACCAGCACTCTATCTGCAATTTCGGAAACTAAAGCTAAATCATGAGAAATAAACAGAATACTCATTTTAGTTTCTTTCTGTAATTCTTTTAGAAGTAATATTATTTCTTTTTGAACGGTAACATCTAGAGCTGTAGTGGGTTCATCAGCTATTAGAATTTGAGGTTTGCACGCAAGCGCCATAGCAATCATAACCCGTTGCTTTTGCCCACCAGAGATTTCGTGTGGATATGATTTATATATTCGTTTAGGATTTGGCAGCTTTACCTTTTTAAAAAGCGAAATGACTTCATCCTTTATTTTGGGTTTAGATAAATAGGTGTGCTGCTGCAAAATTTCTTTAACCTGTCTACCACACTGCATGGATGGATTTAGAGAACTCATAGGTTCTTGAAAGACCATAGCAATTTTTTTTCCTCGGATATTTTGAAATTCTCTATCTGTAATTCTGGTTAAATCTATAGAATTAAACATAATTGAACCCGAAGTTACCCTAAGGACTGATTTTGGGAGTAATCCCATAAGGCTCAAGGACGATATCGATTTCCCTGACCCAGACTCACCAACAACAGCTAGTATTTCGTTTGGGTTTATATAAAATGATATAGAATTAATAAGCTGTTGCTCTTCATCATGACTAAAGGATGATATAGAAAGGTTACTAACTTTAAGTAAATTTTGTTTCGTCATTATGTAAAAATAATCAAAATCAACATCCAAAAATGCTTATAAATTTTCTTTTCAATACCATAGGGTAAATGTATTCTTACTTTGGATTACGGTTTTTCCGCATATTTTATGGTTTTTCATATAAAAATCAAGAAATAGAAATAAAATTTTTTTTAAAAACACTAATTTGAAGCAATGAAAGCTATTAATTAACCCATTTTCCTTAACATTATGAAAATAAAATTAGTGTTTCTCATCACAATGATGGGAATGGCCACGATATGGTCTCAAAACAAAGTCTTTTGGAAAAAGCAAAATTCTAATCCTAGAGAAATTCTAAAACAAAGCCACCAAACATTGAAAGAATTTGAAGTGTTTAGCTTAGATACCCAAGCTCTAAGGCACGCCTTAGACGGTGTTTTACAAAGAAACCAATTCTCAGTAAATTCTAATACAATTCTGTCTTTTCCTAACTCTCAAGGAAAGTTAGAGCGCTTTTTAATTAAGGAAGCATCTGTAATGCATCCAGATTTGCAAGCGCGTTTTCCAGAAATCAGATCTTATGTGGGTCAGGGCGTTGATGACGCATCATCGATTTTAAGATTTAGTATTTCCCCAGAAGGATGTGATGCAATGATTCTATCTGCTAAAGGGAATACTTTTATTGAGTCTCTCGAGAAAAATTCCAATACTTATATTGTTTATAACAGAAAAAATCGAATAAACTATAATGATGATTTTGAGTGTGAAGTATCTGAACAGATGAATAGAAGAATGAACGGAACTGTTACTATGAAAAATGCAGACGACTCAATTTTAAGAACGTACCGCCTTGCAGTATCAACTACAGGCGAATACACTCAGTATCATGGTGGTACAATAGCTCAGGCCTTAGCTGCAATAAATACCACTATGACTAGAGTCAATGGTATTTTTGAGGTAGATTTTAACGTTACTATGGTTCTTATTCCAAACAATGATACACTAATATATACTAACGCCAATACAGATCCATACAGTAATGGTGGTTTTAATAGTCAGCTACAATCTACTCTTACAAGTGTTATTGGTGAGTCTAATTATGATGTAGGTCATCTCTTTGCTCGTGCCTCAAACAATGGAAATGCTGGTTGTATAGGCTGTGTTTGTGTTAACGGACAAAAAGGAAGCGCTTTTACATCTCGTACTACACCAGAAGGTGATCCGTTTGATGTAGATTATGTAGCACATGAACTAGGACATCAATTTGGTGCCAATCACACCTGGACATTTGGAGGAAATGAAGGCACTAATGCGCAAATGGAGCCAGGTAGCGGATCAACTATAATGGGTTATGCTGGTATTACAGGCTCAACAGATGTACAAAATAATAGTGACCCATACTTTCATGCGGTATCAATACAACAGGTTACTAACTATATAAAAACTACAAGTTGCCAAACTAATACAAATACAGGTAATGCCGTGCCAGTAGCAAATGCAGGATCTAACTACACAATACCACGAGGCACACCTTTTATTCTAGAGGGCTCAGCAACAGATGCAAATCCCGGAAATGTATTGACATATTGTTGGGAGCAGTACGATGAAAACAATGCATCAACAACATTACCGAGCACGACCGGAACCTCTGGTGTTGCGTTTAGGTCTTTTGAACCAACAACGAATCCAAATCGTTATTTTCCTAGATTAGAAACTATAAAGGCAGGATTAACGTCGTGGCAATGGGAAGCGATACCAAATGTTGCCAGAGTATTAAATTTTAGACTTACAGTAAGAGATAACGTAGCCGGAGGAGGAACTAATGATAGTGATGATGTGCTTATAACAGTAAACGGCACAGCAGGCCCCTTTGTGGTTAACGCACCAAATACCAATGTCACTTGGAATGCAGGCACTACCCAAACCGTAACCTGGAATGTCGCTGGAACAACAGGTAATGGCGTCAATGCTGCTAATGTTGATATTTTGCTATCTACCGATGGAGGTGATACTTACCCAATAATTTTGGCATCAGGTGTGTTAAACGATGGTTCGCACAGTATTGTAGTACCTAATAATCAAGGTAACCAAAATAGAATCATGGTTAGAGGCTCTAATCATATCTTTTTTGATATTTCTAATACCAATTTTACCATTGGTGCACCAGTAGTATGTAATGCTGCAGTTCCAACAGGCTTAGCTGCATCTAATATAGCGGAAACAACTGCGACTTTAAGTTGGGATGCCGTGCCAGGAGCTACGTATGATTTAAGATATAGACAAACAGGGACCTCAACTTGGAGTACCATCGCAGTAACGGGTATTTCTTCAAATTTAACAGGATTAACGGCATTAACCGAATATGAAGCTCAAGTGAGAAGTAAATGCTCTAGCGGATCAAGTTCAACATACAGTAGTTCAGTGAATTTTACCACCACAGATATTCAACTTAACTATTGTAATTCTGCAAGTACAAATGTTAATGATGAGTATATTAGTAGAGTACAGTTAAATACCATAGACAATAGTTCTGGGGCGCAGTTTTATTCAGACTTCACAAATATTTCAACACCATTAACTAAAGACACACAATACACCATAACAATTACTCCAACATGGACAGGCACAGTTTATAATGAAGCTTATGGTGTGTGGATTGACTTTAATAGAGATGGTGATTTTAATGATGCAGATGAACAAGTTTTTACACAAGGGAATACTCAGGCGACTTCTGTAAGCGGTAGTTTCACTATTCCTCCTAATGCGGTTGAAAGCGCAACACGTATGCGAGTCTCTATGCGTTATAATCAAGTACCAGGTCCTTGCGATAACTTTACCTATGGTGAAGTTGAAGATTACACAGTAATTATAGAGGGTAATGGTCCAGATACTGAGGCGCCAGTAATTACGTTAAATGGATCTTCAATTGTAAATTTAGAACTTGGTGATACGTACACAGAACTTGGAGCTACTGCTATCGATAATGTAGATGGTGATATAACAGGAAATATTGTTGTAGGTGGCGATACTGTAGATACCAATATTGTTGGTTCTTATGTTGTTACGTATAATGTTAGCGATACTTCTGGTAATGCAGCAACAGAAGTTATAAGGACAGTAAACGTGATGCCAGACATTACGCCACCAGTTATTACTTTAATTGGTGCTAATCCTATAAACTTAAATGTTGGCGATACCTATAATGAGCTAGGAGCTACGGCAAACGACAACATAGATGGCGATATAAGTACAAATATTATAACAACAGGTGTTGTCAATACGTCTGTCGCTGGCACATACTTTGTTAATTACAACGTTACTGACAGTTCGGGAAATGCAGCTGCTCAAGTAACGAGAACGGTAAATGTACAAGCGGATACTACACCTCCTATAATTGTTTTAATTGGCTCGCCAATTATTGATTTAATTGTTGGAGATGTTTACATAGAACAAGGAGCCACAGCAACTGATAATTTAGATGGCGACATTACGGCGAATATCGTTATTAATAGCGCAGTTAATACAAGTGTTGCTGGCGCTTACCAAGTAACCTATAATGTAAGTGATGCTGCTGGTAACACGGCAAATGAAGTGATTAGAACGGTGAATGTATCTGACGCATCATTTGGATGTGCTTCAGAAATATCCGGTTACCCATATTCAGAAGACTTTGAAGGCTCAATTGGAGCCTGGTCTCAATCAACTACTGATGATTTAGATTGGTTAGTAGATGCCGCAGGAACTCCATCTAATAATACAGGACCGTCTTCTGCCGCACAAGGATCTGATTATATTTATGTTGAAGCTTCAGGAAATGGCACGGGATATCCTAATAAAAGAGCCATAATAACCTCACCTTGTTTTGATTTGGGCAGTTTGAGTAATCCTGTATTTAGTTTTCAGTATCATATGTTTGGAGCCACAGACATGGGATCTATTGATCTTGAGTTGTCAGATGATGATGGCAATACCTGGACAAGTATTTGGAATCAAACAGGAAATCAAGGTAACCAGTGGTTAGCTGTAGAAGTAGACTTATCGGCTTATGCTGGTAGTAATATTCAGGTTAGATTTAATCGATTTGTTGGTAGCACATGGCAAGCAGATATTGCTATTGACGATATACAGCTATTAGAATCTTTTGTACAACCTTCTGCCTGTACTTCTACTGTTACAATCTTTCCATATACAGAAAGTTTTGAGTCTGGTGATGGATGGATACAAGCAAGTGGAGATGATGGAGATTGGGTAAGAGATGCTAATGGTACACCTTCTTCTAACACAGGTCCAAGTTTTGGCGCAGATGGTTCTTTCTACATGTTCTTAGAAGCCTCAACCAATGGTAGTAACGGACAAATAGGTGCAAATGCAAACGCTATTTTAGAAAGTCCTTGTTTTGATCTTTCGGGAGAGACACAGGCTACATTTAGTTTTCAAAATCATATGTATGGTACAAGTGTAGGTTCAATAACTTTACAAGTATCTCTCGACGAAGGCGACACGTGGTCTACCTTATGGTCCTTATCTGGTAATCAAGGCAATCAGTGGAATTCAGAGTCTGTAGATTTAAGTTCTTTTGTAGGTCAGGTGATAAGTTTACGTTTTGTTGGTACAACAGGTTCAAGCTGGTCTAGTGATCTTGCTTTAGACGACTTACAATTAAGTACAGATGGTTCTGGTGGAGGAATAGAGTGTGATACTATAAACTTTAATGATTTCACGATTAACTCATTCTCTAATCAAGATAATAATGGTGCAAACTCTATTGGCAGCGGAGGCGCATCACTTACATTAACTAATAACACCTGGAAGTATATTGATTTCCCTTACACCGTAACAGCTAATACTGTGATAGAATTAGAGTTTAGCAGTACGATAGAAGGAGAAATACATGGAATAGGATTTGAAAATGATAATTCATTAACGTCTTCGTTCTACTTTAAATTTTACGGAACTCAGAATTATGGTGTTACTAACTATGACAATTATACTAGCGGTACAACTACTTATATAATACCTGTTGGCGATTCTTATACAGGAACAATGGATAGACTTGTGTTTATTAATGACAATGATGCTGGTTCTGGTAATACCTCTACATTCTCTAATGTTAAGGTTTACGAAACTTCTTGCTCTGGAGAAGGAAAAGTAGAATTCGGAACGAGAGTTGATATTTTGGGAGACGAAGATGAAATGGGATTAGTATCACTCACAATTTATCCAAACCCTGCTAATGATGTTTTACACGTAAGGCTTAATGATAATGACAATGTAAAGGCTTCTTACTGTATTGTAAATATGCTAGGCCAGACAGTGCTAAGAGGAAATACCGCAGCGGAAATTAATGTAGGTGCACTTAATCAAGGTGTTTATTTCTTAGAAGTTAGCGTTGGTAATGAAGTAATTTCAAAGAAGTTTATTAAAAACTAGTTTTAAAATACTACTTTCATTAAAAACCCAGAATTTTAGATTCTGGGTTTTTTTATATATGTTTTATTTCATTTT
Source organism: Winogradskyella sp. J14-2 (assembly GCF_001971725.1). NCBI lineage: Bacteria > Pseudomonadati > Bacteroidota > Flavobacteriia > Flavobacteriales > Flavobacteriaceae > Winogradskyella > Winogradskyella sp. J14-2. The sequence goes on from NZ_CP019388.1 coordinate 2,112,060, forward strand.
TATGAAGTAATTGGTCCCCTCGTAATCGTAAAAAAATCTGCGCTACAGCAACGGTATCTTTTTCACAATAGGCAATAATCCTGTCAATGTCATTATCTTCATAATATACACGGTAGACCTCACTACCATCTATGTCATCTTTTGGCGAAGGAATACCTAATACATTGGTTAGTAGTTTTAATGAAGTATACGTTTTATAGTCACCAAATTTCCATAACTCTAATGTGTCGAGATGAGGTACTTCCCATGGTTTTTTGCCAAATAGATTGAGTTTATAAGGAAGCTCAATGTTATGTATAATCATACGTCTCGCTATGTAAGGAAAATCGAATTCCTTACCATTATGTGCACAAAGCAAATGCTTGTTTTGACTAAAATGAGAAATAACAAGGTTTTTAAAATCTTTTAGAATTTTAGTTTCTTCACCAAAAAAGGAAGTCACTCTAAAATTTCGGATATCACCTTCCATTTTAAAATAACCAACCGAAATACAGATAATCTTACCAAACTCTGCCCAAATACCTGCTCTATCATAAAAGGCTTCTGCAGAAAATTCTTCTTTACGTTGATATTTAGATTTAGCTTCCCAAAGGCTCTGCTTGGTAGCATCTAGTTCTGAAAACTTTTCTGTCTCCGGAACAGTTTCAATATCTAAGAATAATATGTTTTCTAGATTGAGTTTTGAAATCATAAACCTAGCATTTCATAAGCCTCATCAATATACAAACTAATATCATATGTAAAAGCACCAACACCGGCATCTGGTGACTTTTGATGGCCTAAACGTACAATAATAATGTTGTCTTCTGGTTGTACAATAACGTATTGCCCAAGGTGCCCACGCATCATTTTAAAGCTTTTTCCATTGACATCTTTCATCCACCAACCGTAACCATACTCTGGACTCTCGGTAAAACGAGGCGTAATGGATTTGGCAACAAATGCTGAGTCCAATATTTGTTTACCATTCCATTTACCATGGTCTTTATATAGTTTTCCAAAACGTGCAAAATCTTTAGCATTTCCGGCTATACAGCAATAGGCTTTTACCAAGTCATGATCTTCACTATCGACTTGCCAAAGCACATCGTTTTCGCTTCCAAGAGGCTTCCAGAAACTTTCTTCTAAGTATTTGTACAGTTTTTTACCAGTTGCTTTTTCAATAACCATAGCTAACATTTGTGTATCACCACTAGCGTATTTAAAGGCCTGTCCTGGTTCTTCAACAACTTTTAAACCATTACTAACCTTTGCTAAATCATCATCAAAATAAGCACGTGTTGTAATTGAAAATGGTGAATAATAGCGCTCATCCCAATTAGTGCCAGATGCCATGCTACTTAAATCGCCAACAGTCATCTTTGCGGCTTTACCTTCGCAAAATGCAGGAAGAAAATCACAAACTGGTTGATCTAAACCTTTTATGTAACCTTCCATAATGGCTTTGCCCAACATACCAGAAACATAGCTCTTGGCCATAGAGAACGAGTTAGATTTTGAATCTTCGTTAAAATCATCATAGTATTTTTCAAACCAAATACTGTCATTTTTTATGATGACATAAGCAATTGTTCCCCAATCTTTGTTGGCTTTAGCCAAAACTTCTGTTGGCTTTACAGAGTTATAATCTTTGTGATTTGGCCAAGGCTGAGGGTTCTCACTGGCTTTTATTTCTCTATTATCAAAGTATTTATAGTCCTCTAGAAAGGCTGTGGTATGGCCATTTAAATAAATTGTACGTACTGCTTTTAGTAAGTAATCTGTATCTGTTATGTAAAGTACAGCGATGGTTAGTCCAATAAGTATAACTAAAAATTTGAGTAGCTTTTTTAAGAATTTCATGCGGAAATATTAGTGTTTTTGCGGTTTTTGAGTTTTTCTTTGTAAAACGACTTTTTAGCGATATAAAGTGTTTTATTAAAAGTAGCAATTATATTTTGTTCTTCGTCTACCAAGTGCATGGTTTTTAAGAGGTCTACTTCATTCTCTTGAGCGACTCTATTTTTAAGATCAGCTATTTCGGCTTTTGAAAAATTAAATTCACCATATATTGTTGATTTAGCAGGCTTTCTGTATCTGGCTTCAACAGCTTTATCCCAAACTACATAATCATTTCCTAGGATTTGTATAAGCTGAATCATATAAATAGGATCAGTGGCAGAGAGCATGCTTCCACCAAAAATGGTACCTGCATAATTTCTGTTTTTCCAGTTGAGTTTTATTCTAATTTTTACAAAATGTAAATCGTCACTTACCTCAATGAGTTTAGCAGTAGTTCTGCGATACATTGGCGACCAATTAAAACCATATTTATAAATGGTAGATACTTTAAAAAAACGTTTTAAAAATTCGGTACCAGATTTATACATTAAAAGAGTGTTTGTTGTTTGTATTCACTTTCGTGATTTAGTAGCCACTGTTTTCTATGTAAACCACCAGCATAGCCTGTTAGACTTCCGTCTGTGCCAATAACTCTGTGGCATGGTATAATTATCCAAAGTGGATTTTTTCCGTTTGCACTCGCTGCAGCACGTATGGTTTTTGGATCACCAAGTTGTTTAGCTAGCTCTAGGTAAGAAATAGTTTTACCGTAAGGGATTTTTTTGAGTTGTTTCCACACTTTTTTCTGAAAATCTGTGCCTTCGAGATTTAATTTTAAATCGAAAGTTGTAAGCTGATTGTTGAAATATGCTTTAAGTTGAGATACACAATCTAGTAAAACCTCAGGAATACTATAAGAAGTATTTTGAGGCTTGTCTATTATTGAAACAGAAGAAATGCCTTTGTTGTTACCAACAATTTTGGCAAAACCAATAGGAGTCTCAACATAGCAGGTATCCATTAATTTTCAGGGTTATCATCATCTAATAAGCCCAAACGTTTGGCTCTGGTTTCCCAGCTTTTTCTGGCAAGCATCTGTAAATCTGAAACATTATCGCTTTCGTCCATAATTTCTAGGCCAAGAAGCGTTTCTATAACATCTTCCATAGTAACAATACCACTCACAGATCCATACTCATCTACCACAAGAGCCATATGGTTTCTGCTTTCTACTAATTGCTCAAAAAGTTTTGGTATGGGTAGCGTGCGATTAACAATGATGATACTTCGTTTTATTTCGGCTAGTAATTTGTCACCATTTCCTAATCCCATTTCCTTAAAAACTTCGTCCTTTAAAACTAATCCTGTTATGTTATCAGTATTTTCGGTATACACAGGAATTCGTGAAAAGCGAATGTTAGAATTGGCTTCAAAAAAATCTCTTACTGTCATGGTCTCGTTTTCTGTTTTAAGCACTGTGCGAGGAGTCATGATATCTTTGGCACGCACTTCTTTAAAATTAAGGAGGTTTTTAATAACCTTACTCTCATTTTCTTCAAAAACACCTTCCTCGTGCGCAATGTCGGCCATGGCCGCAAAACCTTCTCTACTTAATACACTGCCATGTCCTTTACCACCAATAAGTTTTGTGGTTAATTGTAACACCCATAATATACCTGTCCATTTTAGCGGAAAGATAAGGATGTTTAATGCTTTTGCTGTAAAGTTTGCCAACTGTTTCCAGAAGGTTGCACCAATGGTTTTTGGGATGATTTCTGAAGCAACCAATATTAATATGGTCATTACAGTAGATACTAAACCTACCATAACATCTTCGGTAAATTGAATACCCAGTACACTTCTCTTAGTATTTCCGTAAAGTTCTGCGTAAGCCACTTTTGCTTGCACGCCTACTAATATGGCACCAACGGTGTGTGCTATGGTATTTAAAGTTAAAATAGCAATTAACGGACGGTCTACATCTTTTTTTAGGTCTTCAAGCTCCGTTGCATAGGCCTTGCCTTCTTTCTTTTTTACATTAATAAAGGTTGGTGTAATACTCAGTAATACAGCTTCTAAAATAGAACACAAGAATGAAAAGAAAATTGAAATGATGGCGTAAAATATGAGTAAGCCCATTAATGTTTTTTGTTTAAGTTTTTACGAATTTACGAAATCAATTTTACAACATCCTTAGCAAAATAGCTTGTTATAATATCTGCACCAGCGCGCTTAATGGCAGTAACCTGTTCTAACATTACAGCATCATGGTCTAACCAACCTTTCTCTGCTGCTGCTTTTAGCATGGCATATTCGCCAGATACTTGGTATACAGCTAATGGTACATCAAAGGTGTTTTTAATATCTCTCACAATATCTAGATAGCAAAGTCCGGGTTTTACCATCACAATATCTGCCCCTTCGTTAATATCCATTTCGGTTTCTCTAAGGGCTTCTTCACGGTTGGCAAAATCCATTTGATAGGTCTTTTTATCCTTTGGCACATCTACCATATCTACAGGTGCAGAATCTAAAGCATCTCTAAAAGGCCCATAAAAAGCCGAGGCATATTTTGCAGAATAACTCATAATCCCAACATCTAAAAAGTTAGATTGGTCTAAAGCCTCACGAATACCAAGAATACGGCCATCCATCATATCACTTGGTGCTACAAAATTGGCTCCAGCTTCAGCATGTGAAATACTCATTTCGGCCAAAACTTCAACGGTAGCGTCATTGATAATTTTTCCATTTTCTACAATACCATCGTGTCCATAAGATGAAAACGGATCTAAAGCCACATCCGTCATTACCAACATGTCTGGGCAAACGGTTTTTACGGTTTGTATGGCACGTTGCATTAATCCATTTGGATTTAATGCTTCAGTACCTTTATTGTCTTTTAATTTATCTTCAACTTTTACAAATAATAAAACCGATTTTAATCCTAAACTCCACAGTGTTTTTACTTCGTCTTTAAGTAAGTCTAGACTAAAACGATAGTAATTAGGCATAGAAGCAATTTCTTCTTTAACACCTTTGCCTTCAACCACAAAAAGAGGTACCAGAAAATCATTTGGTGTTATATAGTTTTCTCTAACTAAACTTCTAATGGCTTCGTTTGTTCTTAATCTTCGGTTTCTTCGTATTGGGAACATGTATCAAGTGTTTTATAATCCGTATTTTTTATTGAAATCATCAGCAAATTTAACCCATTTTTTAGGAGCATTGAAACGATAGCCTATATAGAATTCTAAAAATGTAATTGTATCATCTTGTACTGTGGATGCGTCAATCTTGTGTTCAAGTAATATAATGTTAGAGTTTATTCCGGCGAAGAACGTATCAGAATTATAACCTACTACAACTCTTCCTGAAAAGTCATATAAAATTGAAGTAAAATCTCCTTCTCCTAAATTTGAACTATGATTTAAACCTACACCAGCATGAGCACCTAGGGAGACAATAAAATTCTTAGTCAAACAAAAGTTGTAATAGTATGAAGGTCCGAGAGCAATATCATAAGAATGGGCTACTTCTTCGATACTTTCTAATGATAAATTATACTTGGTGTAATAGTAATAAATTGATGGAATAAAGCTTCCGGCACTTTTAGTTTGCCATTCATTTTGAAATCCAATAGCTCTAAACGAAAAATCTTTATTAAGGATGTATGAGGTCGATCCGCCAATTTTAAAGGTTTTTACACCGTTGAGATTAACTCTTTGATTGTTAGAAGAAAAGTTGAATCCTTTCTGGCTATAAAGATCAATAGTTTGCATCCACTGACCTAAAAACATTCTTAAGTTCAGGTTATAGAGTTTAGAGTTGTCATTATCTTTATTGGCGTTAAAAATTTGAGGAGAAAAGCCATAATCAATTTCAATACTTCTAAAAAGAACGGAAAATCCTAGATATTCCCTTACATTAGGTTTTAGTTTATATGTGGCATTGTTTGCAACATCATTTAAAATAAAACTATTAGACGTATTTACTAATGAAATCCTTGCAGATATTTTGTTGGGGAAAGTTGTTATGTATTGATTTTCTGATAGGCTATCTTGCTGTGAGTTTACGATCTCACAAAAGAGAAATAGCAATATTGTTTTAATTATTAAACCCAATCTCTAGGATTTTGTAATACATCGATCAATTTTTCTTCCTCGCTTCCTTCTTCTGGATGATGGTCGTAAACCCATTGCACGTGTGGTGGTAAACTCATTAAAATACTTTCAATTCTACCATTTGTTTTAAGTCCGAAAAGAGTGCCTTTGTCGTGTACTAAATTGAATTCCACATAACGGCCACGACGTATTTCCTGCCAATCGCGTTGTTCTTGAGTGTATGGCAAATCTTTACGCTTTTCAACAATTGGCACATAGGCCTCTAAGAAACTATTACCAACTTCAGTAACGAAATTGTACCAGTTTTCCATGGTCATCTCATCATTTGCTTTGCAATAATCAAAAAACAAACCACCTATGCCTCGCGCTTCATTACGGTGCGTATTATGGAAGTACTCATCGCAACGTGCTTTGTATTTTGGGTAGAAGTCGGTGTTGTGCTTATCACAAGCCGTTTTACAGGTTTGATGAAAGTGTTTGGCATCTTCTTCAAACAAATAGTAAGGAGTTAAATCTTGTCCACCACCAAACCATTGGTCAATTATTTCCTTCTTTGAACTTGTCCTGAGCGTGTCACGCTGAGCTTCTCGAAGCGCAGTAGAAGGGTACATTTCAAAATAGCGCCAATTAGCATGTACGGTTGGTACCATAGGATTTCTGGGATGCAATACTAAACTCAATCCACAGGCAAAAAAATCAGCATCTTTAACACCAAAATAAGCTTGCATGCTTTTTGGTAGCGCACCATGAACAGCAGAAATATTAACTCCACCTTTTTCAAATACATTACCATTTTCTATAACACGAGTTCGGCCACCACCTCCTTCTGGTCGTTTCCAGAGGTCTTCTTGAAATTTTGCTTTGCCATCAATAGCTTCAAGCTTAGAAGTTATGGTATCTTGTAATTCTTGTATGTAGTTGTAAAATTTATCTTTCATAGGCCTTGCAGGTTTTTCAAACCTAGCAGGTCTTGCGTTTTCTTCGTTATCGATTTGAGTGTCAAAATCAGACATAATTGTTTGATGCGTGTATTTAAAATTATCTAAGTTATCAAATAGAGTTATAATGTAGTCTCTAGATGCCTTAGAAACAAAATCTAAGCTTGATATATAAGAATTATATGATGAAAATTTATAATCTTCAAAATTTGTTACTATTCTATGATTTTCAGGGTTTTGATGTATATATAAAATGAGTTGTTTTAAATATGTTTCATCTTTAACTTCTTTTCTTTTAAATGGTCTTTCAAATAATGCTCCTGTTCGCTGGTTTTGTTTATTGAAGGCTTTGGTGTAGGCATTAAAAAAGTTAGATAGGGCTTGATTAACTTCTTTTGTTTCATCTAAGACTTCAATTGCAAAGTGATAGTGATTGTTTAAAAGGCAAAAGGCAAGTATGTTTATTTTAGAGTCTAAGTGCTTTTGTGCAAGCTGTAAGAAGTAAGACATATTATCGTCATTCTTAAAAACTACAGTACTGTTAATGCCTCTATTGTATATATGATATAATTTTCCTTTTTCTAATTTTTCCATTTTTCAAAATATAGACCTGCTAGGTTTTAAAAACCTGCTAGGTCTAGATATTATAAAGTTCATATAACTCCATATCCAAGGGAGCTTCTCCTGGAGGAGTATATTCATTTAGAAGTGTTTTTTGCCACACAAAATTATTGTTTTTAGCAACATTAGCACTGGCAATATTGTCTTTATGCGTTATAATTTGAAGGGTTTCTAATCTCAGTGTGTTAAATGCATATGTGTTAAGTTCTGCAATGGCTTCAGACATTAACCCTTTGCCCTTTAGGTTGTAGTCAATGCAATAAGCATATTCACCTTGTTTGGCATCCCAATTGAGCTCTTTAATGTAGATAAGACCTACTAGTTTTCGGCTTTCAGAATGTTTTAAAGTAAATAAAAACTCTTCGTTATTTCTAAATTGTTTCACCTTTTTATCGACGAATAACTGTGATAACGCTGGGTTTAAATTCTGCTGCAACGTTAATGGAAAAAAACGTTTTAATCGATCTGAATTGGCAATACAAAAATTACAAATTTTCCAGGCATCGCCTTCGTGTACAGCACTAATTTCAAAATCGTTAAAGCGTAATGTCATTTGCTAAGGTCTATTTTGTCAAAAGGTTCAAAACCAATCTCTTCATCATCATCAAACAATAAATCTACAGCAATTACAGAGGCTGAGGTTACACTAAGTGGCAGCACTAAAATAACACCAACCACAGGAATGAGTAATAATAGTAAAAATCCAATACCATTGCCAATAGCTAAACCTCTATGTTGTCTAATAAATGCCACACTTTCTTTATACTTAAAATGGCGCTCGAGTGTGTAATCCATATTGGCAAAACCTGCATAATACGCCTGAACTAAAAAGAGTAAAACGGTTGAAAAAATATTTACAACTGGAATAAGCTTAAGAACTAATATTGGTAGTGTGTAAAGCAGTTCTTTAGATAGGTTTCTTAAGCCAATTCTAATGCCTCTAACAAGCTGTTTGCTAAAATTAGTACTCACATAATTCTTAGCAGGTTTGCCAGTAAAGTAAGCTTCAATTTTTTCTGAAACAGGGCTCATAAAAGGCGAAGACAATGCCATTATAATGTGCTTATAGAGAATTAGCCCTATGGCAAAAATGACAATGCCACCAATAAAGGTTGAAATGGCTGTAAACGTTGTTTTGCCGGTTTCCCAAATCCAAATACCAGCCAGCCATTCGCCAAGATTATCTGACAATCCGTAAGCCGAAACAAAAATCATAGCAAATACAACAACACTTATTATTACAGGAATAACGAAATATTTCCACAATTTTAATTTTGAAATTAATCCGTAAGCACCTGTATAAACCTGTAGTCCTCTAAAAATGTTTTGTATCATAATACTTCCTGCGAAGGCAGGAATCTTTTTAATTAAACTTTAGCTCTATATAACTAGACGTTTTGAGCTCTATTATGTTACATAAATTAGATCTATCAAATCTTTATTTATAGCCTACAAGATATTTAAAATTTAGTAGTAATAACAGCTTCTTCCCTTAGGGAAGGTTAGGATGGGCTAGCTTCTATATTCCTTCACAGCATCAATAAAAGCCTTGGCGTTATCTAGTGGAATATTTGGTAAAATTCCATGACCTAAATTTACAATGTATTTGTCTTTTCCAAATTCATTAATCATTTGGTGCACCATTTTCTTAATTTCACTAGGTGGTGAAAATAAACGTGTTGGGTCAAAATTACCTTGTAATGTAATATTACCACCAGTCAAGTAACGTGCGTTTTTAGCAGAACACGTCCAATCGATACCTAAAGCAGACGCATTAGAGTTTGCCATTTCACCTAGAGCAAACCAACAGCCTTTACCAAAAGCGATTACAGGAGCATTGTCTTTTAAAGCTTCGATAATTTGATTAATGTATTGCCATGAAAATTCTTGATAATCTACTGGAGATAACATGCCTCCCCAAGAATCAAAAATCTGAACAGCATTACAACCAGCAGCTGCTTTTGCTTTTAAGTAAGCAATAGTAGTGTCTGTTATTTTTTGAAGTAAATTATGAGCTGCAACAGGATTTGTAAAACAAAATTCTTTGGCTTTATCAAAGTTTTTAGAACCTTGCCCTTGTACGCAGTAGCATAAAATAGTCCAAGGCGAACCTGCAAAACCAATAAGAGGAATCTCATTGTTAAGTAATTCTTTGGTAGCTTTTATAGCTTGCATTACATAATCTAGCTCAACATGAACATCTGGAACAATAACATTATCCACGTCTTTCTGAGAACGCAAAGGATTTGGTAAATAAGGACCAAAATTAGGTTTCATCTCTACCTCAATATTCATGGCTTGTGGAATCACCAAAATATCACTGAATAAAATAGCAGCATCCATACCATAACGACGAATAGGTTGTACAGTAATCTCGCTTGCTAATTCTGGAGTACGGCAACGAGTAAAAAAGTCGTATTTAGCCTTAATTTCCATAAACTCTGGAAGGTATCTACCAGCTTGACGCATCATCCAAACAGGTGGACGCTCTACAGTTTCTCCTTTTAATGCTCTTAGATATAGGTCGTTTTTTATCATAGTTATGTCATTCTTGCCTTTCGATTATCGCTCAAGATAAACTTTAGCAAGAATCTAGTTTAATTAGGTCTTAGTTTCAAACATTTTTATAATTGCATTCAAGCTTTTTTAGCATGATTTAGCAATTTATTTTAATCTTAGTTAATCTAAGATTATAGACCTGCAAGGTTTAAAAAACCTGCTAGGTCTGGTCTCCTTCCCAATGTGAACGTTGGGATGGGCTTATACATAGTGCTCATTCACCAACTCAATAACACTCTCAACAGTCGGTACTTTTGCAATGCGAACATCTTCAAAATACTGACTTGCTGCTTTTGCTGTGGTTTCTCCAATACAAAATGCAATACCTGTTGCTTTATTTTGTTTTAAGTAACTTTCTACTGTTGAAGGACTATAAAACATTACTCCATCTACATTAGCTTCAACTTTATCAGCATCAAACTTGGTTTGGTAGGCTTCAACTTCGTTAACTGTAATGTTATTTTCGGACAGAATATTTGGTAAATCATCTAAACGTAAGTCACTACAAAAGTAGGTAACCTCTGTGCCTTCTATATATTCAACCAAATAGTTGGCTAATTTTTTAGCGTTAGACTCTGTATGTGTAACTTTGCCTATTCGTTTTTCAACTAAACGCTTTGTACGTCTGCCAACACAATAAATGTTTTTGAATTGTAATTCTATTGCCGAAAAATTATGAAGCAAAGCTTCAACCGCATTTTTGCTGGTAATGATTACATTTTTAATTTCATTACGAACAACTGTTTTTGGAATACGATTTAGGCTGATTTTAATCGCATCATTGCTATCTGCAACAACGTCATTATGAAATAATAACAATTGGTCGTCTGTTAGCTTTTTTGTGGAATAGATATTAGTTTCTTGCTTGCTTCTATGAAGCTGGTCGATAAGTGTTTTACCACCTTTACCAATAATATACTTGGCGCAAAATTCTGCTAAATCGTTATGCTTTCCTAAAGGCACGACTTTAGCAACTTCTATTTTTTTGGTACCATCTTTACTTAGAAGGATGCCTTTAAAATTGACTTCTTCATTTTTAATAAAAGCTAAGGCGCCAATTGGTGCTGTACAACCACCTTCTAATCGGTTTAAGAATTCGCGCTCAATTGCTGTGCAAATTTGAGTTTCTTCATGATTAATTTCCTGACAAATCTCTAGGATCTCTTCATCTCTTTCTAAAGCAGTAACCATAATGGCACCTTGAGCAGGAGCAGGAATCATCCAATGTAAATTGATAGCGTTTTCTGGTCGAATATTTAATCTACCAATACCAGCAGCAGCGAAAATAGCTCCGTTCCAATGCTCGTTATCCTCAAGTTTTTGCAATCTTGAATTAACGTTGCCACGTATGTTTTCAACCTTATGTGTAGGGTAACGGTTAAGCCATTGCGCTCGTCTGCGAAGACTACCTGTAGCTATAACAGCATCTCTAGCAGATAAAAATTCTTCATTGTTTTTAAATACCAAAGTATCATTAACATTGCCGCGTTTTATAACAGCAGCTTGTACGATGCCTTTTGGTAAAACTGTAGGAACATCTTTTAGTGAGTGTACTGCGATATCAATGCTTTCATTGAGCATAGCAATATCTAAAGTCTTGGTAAAAATACCTGTGATACCTAATTCGTATAACGGTTTATCAAGTACAATATCTCCTGTTGATTTTACAGGTACTAATACGGTTTTGTGGCCTAAGCGTTCTAACTGTGATTGTACAGTTTTAGCTTGCCATAGTGCTAATTGGCTATCGCGTGTGCCAATGCGAATAATTTTAGACATTCTGTGAAGTTTCTTCTAGCTGAAATATTTTTTTGATGAGTTCTAAACTCTCATCAGACGTATCGTTGTCTTCTCTAAAGTGGTGCGCAAACTGATTGGTTATCTTTTGAATAATGTTGTTGGTAATCAGTTCTGCCTGGTCTTCATTAAAATCGGCTATTTTTTTACGCTGTGTATTTAACTCCGAATTTTTTAAATCGGTCAGTTTATGTTTTAAAGCTTGAATAGTTGGCACAAACTTTAAGGTATTAAGCCACGTGTTAAAGTCTGCCATAATTTCCTCTATAATTGCTTCGGCTTTTGGTATAAATGCTTTGCGCTTTTCTAGAGTGTCATCTGTAATTTTAGCCAAATCATCCATATGTACTAAAGATACATTTTTTAATGCTGCTATATCCTCGTTTACATTTTTAGGGATGGATAAATCTAAAACTAATAATGGTTTATCTGTAGTAATTAGATCTTTAAAAACCGTTGGGTGTTGTGCTCCTGTAGCTACAATAACAATATCAGAGTTGTTAATTTCAGTTTCAAGGTTTTCGTAATCTTTTACAATAAGATTGAATTTTCCTGCAACTTCTTCGGCTTTAGTTTTTGTTCTGTTAATAAGCGTGATGTGCGGATTTTTAGTGTGTTTTACTAAATTTTCACAGGTGTTTCGGCCTATTTTACCAGTACCAAAAAGTAGAATGTTTTTTTCAGAAATGTGGTCTACAGTATTCATAATGTACTGAACAGCCGCAAAAGACACTGATGTTGCCCCAGAGGATAATTCGGTTTCGTTTTTAATGCGCTTACTTGCTTGAATTACAGAATTTAAAAGGCGCTCAGTAAATGAGTTTAATAGGTTTTCTTTTTTAGAAGCTCTTGCCGCAAATTTTAACTGGCTTATAATTTCAAAATCACCTAAGATTTGACTGTCTAAACCAGAGCCAACCCTAAACATGTGATGTATAGCACTTTTTCCTTTGTGTATGTAAGCTACATCTTGAAACTCTTCTACAGTACCTCTCGTATTTTCACAAAGTAAATGTATAAGTTGGTATGGATGCTCAGCAAAACCATACAGCTCGGTACGGTTACACGTAGAAATTACAATAAGACTTTCTATGCCATTTTCTTTAGCTTCTACTAACAGGTTTTGTTTAGCAGTATCACTTAAGCTAAAATGACCACGCACCTCGGCATCAGCTTTTTGATAGCTGAGACCAATGGCATAAAAATATGTGTTTTTGTGTTGTTGCATTCGCTCGTTTACCTGACTTGGAAATTAACACAGCAAATTTATGTTTGATGCTACAAAAAAAATAACGCTAAAAGAACTTAAAGTGTCGTTTCTGGTTTTTTAAGTTTATTTTTTAATAAAACATGATTTTTGTCATATTTTTGCAGTAAAATCAAGGGTTTTATTACTCTTTGTTTAGAACGAATCTAAATAACGTTAAAATGAATTTATATAATACAGCTTCAAAAAGTGTCGCTAGAGGTACTTTTGAAGAAACTTTTATTGAAGAGGGCTTTTTTGTCTTAACACACAAAAATGAAGATAATACTGTTGAAATTCTTGAACGTGAGATTGATAGCACATACATACAATTTCATTTTTGTACTAAAGGATCTGCTAAATTTGTATTTAATAATGGCACATACACCCTAAATATTAAAGAGGAAACATCCTTGCTTCTTTACAATCCACAGCGCGATTTACCGATTCATTTAGAAATGCAGCCACACTCATGGTTGGTATCTTTTGTAATGTCTATAAAAAAGTTTCATAGTTTGTTTTCTCAAGATGCTAACTACGTAACCTTTTTATCGGATGAGAATAAAAGCAAAAAGTACTATACAGATGGAACCATTAATCCATCTATGGCTGTAGTGTTAAACCAAATGATAAGTTTTAATCTTAACCAAACGATAAAACCACTGTATTTTAAAGGCAAAGTTTATGAGCTTTTGAGTTTGTATTTTAACAGAAATGAAGATGCAGATGTTGAGCAATGCCCTTTTTTGGTAGATGAGGTTAATGTGGCTAAACTCAAAAAAGCAAAAGATATTATTATTGCCAATATGGCTGAGCCACCAACGTTACAAGAGTTGTCAGATACCATTGGGTTAAGCCTTAAAAAGCTTAAGGAGGGTTTTAAGCAGATTTATGGAGATACGGTTTATGGTTTTTTACTAGACTATAAAATGGAAGTGGCCCGCAAACTTTTAGAGTCTGGCGACTATAACGTCAACGAAGTGGGATTAAAGGTAGGTTACAGTACAGCAAGCCATTTTATTGCAGCGTTTAAAAAGAAATTTGGAACGACGCCTAAGAAGTATATAACGGCTAGTAGTTAAAAGGGTTTTGATTTTAGTTTTTCTTTAAACTATCTGTTCGTTTCTTATAATTTTCAAGCTCTTTTTAATCTCATCGCTAAACTCTACTTTTTTAGAAATAGAATCTTGCTCTAATTTTAATATTTTGTTTTGAGCCTGAAAACTTGAATCTAACTTCTTGAATTTTTCTACTATTTCGTTGGATTTGTAATATGAAAAAATCAGACTCTTTAAATTTTTTACACCATACTTAATCTTAGCTTCATCAAATGAAAGTTTTAAAAACTCAAGTAACTCAATGTGACTTTTGCTCCCTTTAGCGGCGTTTTCGAAAATTAATTTAAGCGCTTTACTATTAGAGTTGATGTGTTGTTTTAATTTCTTAAAATCACCAGATGAATATTCAATGGTGTCTATTTCTTTCTGAAACTTCGTTAATTGTAAGCTATCTAAGTTTTGAGAAAAACCAAGTCCGAAGATCAATAAAAAAAGACTAGCAAAGACGAAGTTTTTCTCATTAAACCTAATAATCATAATACCCATTATAGCCGCGCGAGGTTGGTGTTACCCGTTTTCGGTCTTTGTAAATCGCAAGGTTAATGATTTCTTCAATTTGTTCGTCTAGCTCTTTGGTTTCATCAACAGTAGTTCCATAGCTGTTGCTTATATCATAATAATCGACAATGAGTTTTTTACTGTCTTTTGGTTTTATAAAAGAGATGTAATGTAGTACTTCGGATTTACCAGAGTAGTCATCATCTTTATCTATTTTAAAGAAGTACATAACGGCATCCTTGCTACCTTTGTCAGTTTTAAAATCGCGTTTCAATAAAAAGACAAGGGAATCCTTTTCTTTCTCATAATCTGCATTACCTAAAAGTTTAGATTTTGCAAATTGTTGCTGACTAATATTAAGTGACTTTATAGAATTAAAGAGCTTGGCCTCGTCAAGTTCTTCTAAAAGTTTGTATTGATTTTCTTCATCCTCTACTAACTTCTCCTTTAATTCGCTTGGGATTTTTTCTTTGTTTTTAGCTAATAGAATATAATACCTTGTTAGTGCTGAAGTATCGTCTACGTTGAGCATTTTATCAAAAAAGTCTTTGGCAGTACGTTCATTTCTATAAGGAAAAATTAAATTAACGTAAGTTGATAGATCATCAGAGTAGTAACCATAACCACTGTTACTTAGGCTGCGCTTTACTTCTATCTTACCGTCATTTATTATCTGGTTTTTATATTTTTTGTAATCTTTTGTTTTTATCAAACCAGAATCTTTAACACGAGCCAACAAACCGTATAGCGCTTCTTTGTATTCGCTAATAGTGCTGTACTGTAAAATTTTAGGAAACAAATCGGCTTTTAGCTCTAAAGAATCTTTCTTAGCGTAGCTATAAAAAATGCTACCAATACCACCAAGTGGTAAATCGCGTTCCATTAAATCCATAGCCAACTCAAAGTTTTCTTTCTTCTTGGTGTCAAACAAACCTTCTAATATCGCAGACTGGGTTTGTGGATCTGAGTAGCTGTCGTAGTATAGTTGTTTTATAAAGTCTAGATTGTTTTTAAGATCTATCTCCACAAGTTGACCTACTAAGTGCGACTTTATATTTAAACGTTCTTTATCGAATTCAAAATCTTTTAATACAGAAACAATATCTCTGCTATTGTATTTTTTGAACTTAACAAGATCGTAAGATTCTAAAATTATACTATCCTTGTTTTTTAGTGCTTCAAAAAATTGGTGTGTTTTATCCTTTAGTACGTCTTTACCCATTAAGGTATCTATTGGTGTAAATGAATCGTAAAATTCAGTTACAAATTTAGAGGGTCCACTAATAGAATCTATTAATGTTTTTAGTTCAAAAAGCACACCTTCTTTGAGGATGTTCTTCACCATTACTTGCTTGGCACTATTACTGTCCGTGTAATTAAATGTATAGGAGTAGATACCATCTTTATTGGACTTAGACCTATTGAAAATTCTAAATTTCTTTTTTGGTGTGTAATAACGCGTAGCTCCATTGGCTTTTCGATCAACATCTTTCCAAAGACTATCAACGTTATGAAACATTTGTAAGTCATGAAATTTGGTTCTGGTGATTTCTATTTGCTCATTGGCTTTTGTGGAGTAGGTTGTAGACTTTGTTTTTTCTTCGTAATCTTTATCGTCTTTATCAGAGCCATAGTATCCATAACCATAAGGATTTGGCAACGGAGATTTGGCATTGGTGTTTACCGTAAAATGAAGTGAGGTGTCTACCAATTTTTCAAACCCAGAATAATCTGTTTTATTGAATTTAAAGGATTTGAAAAAATCTGCTTTTTCTTCAACGTTAGTGCCTACATAGCCCAAAAGATAATAGCTGCCATCTTTTACAATTGTCTTTAAGTGTAAATTTTTATTAGACGTTGAGTCTAAAACAGCACGAGACTCATAGGTTTTATAATCACCTCTTTTGAATCCACCTTCAGCTTCTTCAAGTTTATAGTTTAAATAAAGCGCGTGGTGAAAGTATTTAGCTTCAAAACTATCTTCTTCGATATAGCTTAAGTCATGGAGTGTGGATTCTTCAACAAAAAAGTAAGCATCATCTTTATAACCCTCTAATAGCTTTTTTCCTTTATTAGCCATGTTACTTGTAACGTAATATTCAGGAAACTTAACTTGAAATTTTTTGGCTGGGGAGACAAATGATATAATAGAATCCGTAGGTGTTTTTATGTCTATTGAGTTAAATATTTCAGCCTCATGTTTAAGCACAAAATCGCTACGACCAGCGTATTTTATAATAATAATCTCCAAAGGTGTTTGGTAAATATGGTATTTCTGAAATTCACCTTTTTTTGTTTTATTAACGATGCTTATTCCAGGATACGGCTCTCTTAATTCTTCTTTTTTTACAATATCACCAGGAATGTCTTCGTAGAGTAAATCATCTATTTCCTTTAATGTCATGTTCTCTTTTTCGTTTGGCAAATAAGTGAAACGACTAATTCTGTTTATTGTTAAATACGCACCGTTTGTCATATCCGGATCTAAATAATACTTCTGCCCTCCATAAGAGAACTCGCGTAATTCATCATAAGTATTTAGGCTTAAAAAACCGTCTGGTGTACTATGCTTTTTTAGAATAGGTTCTACAAAAAGGCTGTCTAGTTTTGTTTTTTCGGTTTTACTAAAATCAGTTTGCTCAGATGTTAAAGCTCTAACGGTGTAGCCTCTTTCGCGAAGCATATTAATCATTCCTTTGTCTCCTGGTAAATGTGCTGCGCCAACGCCAGCAAAAACGGTTTTAGTTGGCATTAACTCTACAAGAGAATTTACCATGTTTTCGTTTCTAATATAAAGCATATTCTCTCTGTAAAACTCTGTGTTAGAGCCTTCACCTATAGAGTCTAGCAAATCCAGGTTTCTATCTCTGTAAAGGTTTTCTTGTATAAGATAAGGGTTCTCTTTTGTGTAAAGTTTTTGTAACCAAGGATCAATGTCTTTTTTGTTAGCATTGTAAGCTGCTTTTGTGGTTAAATAGCGCGACTCAGCTAAATCTTCAAGCGCATAAATTTCTTTTCCGTTTTTCTTTCCTGCCTGATAAATAAACATATCTAAATACGTTTCCTCTTCAAAATTATCCGAAGCATTATTTTTTCTATATAAATAGGCATTTACAGCACCATTATCCATTCTCACAGATGCTCTAACCGCCATTTCTTCAGGGTGTGTTAGCTTAAATAGATTGGTGTAAAAGGCTACTTTTGGGTTGTTGTAAGAAGCCATTTCATCAATCATCATGTTATAATTAAAACCTGGCCATGTCATTGGGTCAGACTCTAATGCAATACACTCGCTTTTATTTAGTGCCTCGTAGAAAACATCATCTAATCTAAATGCTACTTTTTTACTTACGTGCATGGTACCGTATAGGTATGATGGTTTCTCTAAACCATTACCTGTTATTTCCCAAAGTAAACCCTGATATTGCTGTTGTGAAAAGGCTGTAATTGATAGTATAAATGTTAGGGCAGTAAAAATTTTTTTCATTTTGAATTTTATAATCAGAACAGGTAAAGATATTTAAATCATTGAAATAGCCATAGGCAATCATTAAAACTCGTTTAAAAACGAAAAACATAGTTATTTTTTAATAAAGATAACAACTCAAAAAAAGTAAAAACAGTATTTAACATAGCATTATAAATAAAACCAATACCAGCCATTGTATTGTATAACGAAAGGGTTGTATTTTTGTTTTAGAAATATTGAATAATGAAAAAAGGAGTTTTACTTGTTAACTTAGGTTCACCAGATAGCCCAAACCCAAAAGATGTAAAGAAATATTTGGACGAGTTTTTAATGGATGGACGTGTTATTGATCTCCCACTATGGGCACGTACATTGCTGGTGAAAGGCATTATCCTAAACACAAGACCGAAGGCTTCTGCCAAAGCATACCAGAAAATTTGGTGGGAAGAAGGGTCGCCCTTAATCGTCTTATCAGAACGGTTGCAAGAAAAAGTACAGAGCAAGGTAGATTATCCCGTAGCTTTGGCCATGCGCTATGGTAGCATGAGTATAAAAAAAGGATTGCAGGAGTTAGTTGATAAAGGTTGCACTGAAATTAAGACCATACCGTTGTATCCACAATTTGCCATGGCCACAACAGAGACTATTGATGTTAAAGTAGATGAATTGGTGGCCAAGTACTTTCCGCAAGTAACAATAACAAGAACACCTGCATTTTATAATCGCGAAGACTACATCAATGTTTTAACAAAGAGTATTGCCGAAAAACTTGAAGGTTTAGATTACGAGCACATTCTGTTTAGCTATCATGGTGTGCCAGAACGCCATATAAGAAAAAGCGACATTACCAATGGCAACTGTAAAATGAATGGTAAATGTTGTTTTAAAATGGGCAGCAAACAGCATGAGTTTTGCTACCGTCACCAATGCGAAATTACAACGGTAAATGTAGCCAAGAAATTAAAGCTAAAAAATGGTACGTATTCCACCACATTTCAATCCCGTTTGGGCTTTGATCCTTGGTTAAAACCGTACACAGACCGCACCATTGAGCGTATGGGAAAAGCAGGTACCAAAAAAATGGCAATCGTTACTCCGGCCTTTGTGAGCGATTGTTTAGAAACCTTAGAAGAAATAGCCATGGAAGGTGAGGAGATCTTTCACGAAGTTGGTGGAAAGGAATTTACTGTAATACCTTGTTTGAATGACAGAGACGATTTTGCACAAGTACTTTCTAATATAATTGAAGAATGGGCCGAAGCTAAGAAACCGCTAACCGTTTAATGGCTAAGGTATCTTCAACAGATTTAGGACATCAACCCATTGGTAAATTACTGATTAAGCAAGCTGTTCCTGCCTCAATTGGTATTTTGGTAATGTCTCTTAACATCTTGGTAGATACCATTTTTGTAGGAAATTGGATTGGACCAACAGCCATTGCAGCTATTAATGTTGTACTGCCTGTATCGTTTTTTATTGCAGCTTTAGGTATGGCTATTGGTATTGGTGGTTCTTCCATTATATCAAGGGCTTTGGGTGCCAACAATCAAATAAAAGCATTAAAAACCTTCGGGAATCAGATTACCCTAACCATTACGGTTACCATCATTTTTGTCATTTTTGGTTTGCTCTACATCAATGAGATTGTACCAGCATTTGGCGGTAAGGCAGCTATTTTTCAACCTGCAAGAACGTATTACAGAATTGTACTTTACGGAGTGCCAATTTTGGCGCTTTGCATGATGGGAAATACAGTAATTAGAGCTGAAGGTAAACCAAAATTCGCCATGTATGCCATGCTTTTTCCATCGGTTGGAAATTTGGTATTAGACGTTATCTTTATTAAGATTTTCGATTTTGGAATGGCTGGTGCTGCTTGGGCAACCACAGGTTCTTACATGTTGTGCTTTTTGTTTATTCTTTGGTTTTTCTTGTCTAAAAATTCAGAATTAAAAATTAATATTAAACACTTTGGTTTAGACCTTCCTATTGTTAAGGAAATTGGCTCACTAGGCTTTGTAACCTTGTCACGTCAGGCCATTGTAAGTGTTACTTACCTTTTAATGAACAATATTTTGTTTGATTTGGGTGGCGAAACCTCAGTAACCGCTTATGCCATTGTAGGAAGAATGTTAATGTTTGCCCTGTTTCCTGTGTATGGCATTACGCAAGGCTTTTTACCCATTGCAGGCTTCAATTATGGTGCAGCGCAGTACAAGCGTGTGCGCGAAGTAATTATGACAGCAATTAAATATGGTATTTTACTCTGTGCTATCATCTTTGTGTTCTTAATGGTATTTCCAGATAGTATTACGCGTTTATTTACAACAGATGCCGAAGTGCTCAAAGAAACTCCACCAGCCATGCGCTGGGTATTCGCTGCAACACCTATTATAGTTATTCAACTTATAGGTGCAGCCTATTTTCAGGCTATTGGTAAGGCCATACCAGCGTTATTACTTACATTATTGCGCCAAGGCTTGTTCTTTATTCCTTTGATTTTTATTCTGCCTAAATTTTATGGAGCCTTAGGTGTTTGGATGGCTTTTCCAATTTCAGATGTGTTGGCTACCATTGTAACGGCATACTTTTTACATCGTGAGGTGACATTAAATTTACTTCCAAAGGAGAACGAATAATTTTTAATCCGTAATTTTAGGGTGAAAAGAATATTCTAAATAAAACAACTACTATGCGACTCTCAACCATCCTCACAGTTATATTACTGTCTTTTTTTAGTACAAATTTAGACGCTCAAAACTTTAAGGAAACAGATTATGGAGCTTTAGAATACAGATTACTTGGGCCTTTTAGAGGCGGACGAAGTGCTGCCGTTACTGGTGTACCCAACCAACCCAATCTTTATTACTTTGGTGCAACAGGTGGTGGTATTTGGAAAACTACAAACGGAGGACGCGAATGGGAAAATATTTCTGACGGCTTTTTTGGCGGAAGCATTGGTGCCATTGCAGTGTCTAAAAGCGACCCAAATGTCATCTATGTTGGTGGTGGCGAAAAAACGGTGAGAGGAAACGTATCATCTGGCTATGGCATTTGGAAAAGTGAAGATGCTGGTAAAACTTGGACCGAATCTGGTTTGAAGAATTCCAGACATGTGCCACGTATTACTATTCATCCTACAAACCACAATATTGTTTATGCTGCTGTATTGGGCAATATTTATAAGCCAACCCAAGAACGTGGAATTTATAAAAGTATTGATGGTGGAAAAACATGGCGAAAAACGTTGTTCGCCAATGAACATGCAGGCGTTGTTGACTTAATTATGGATCCTACCAACCCAAGAATTTTATATGCTTCTACATGGCGCGTTCAGCGTACGCCTTACAGTTTGAGTTCTGGTGGTGAGGGTTCTGCGCTTTGGAAAAGTACAGATAGTGGTGAAACATGGACAGAAATTTCAACAAAAAAAGGGTTCCCTAAGGGTATTTTAGGCATTATAGGTGTTACAGTATCACCACTAAATAATCAGCGTATTTGGGCCATTGTAGAAAATAAGGATGATGGTGGTTTGTACCGTAGCGATGATGGTGGCGAAACTTGGACGCAAGTCAATAACGAACGAAAATTACGCCAACGTGCGTGGTATTACACTCGTGTTTATGCAGATACGGAAGATGTTAATACCGTTTATGTTTTAAATGTTCGATACCATAAAAGTACAGATGGCGGAAAAACATTTGGCACCTACAACGCACCACATGGAGACCATCACGATTTATGGATTGCTCCTGAAAATCCCAACCGCATGATTATTGGCGATGATGGTGGCGCGCAAGTTACTTATGATGGTGGTGAAACGTGGAGTACTTACCATAACCAACCAACATCTCAGTTTTATCGTGTTACAACAGACAATGCATTTCCGTATCGTATTTATGCCGCGCAACAGGACAATTCAACCATTAGAATACCACACAGAACCGACGGTTATGCCATAACAGAAGATGATTGGGAATCTACTGCAGGTGGAGAATCAGCGCATATTGCCGTAGATCCAGAAGATAATGATATAGTTTATGGCGGAAGCTATGATGGTTTTCTCACTAGAGTCAATCACAAAACAGGAACGGTTAGAGCCATAAACGTTTGGCCAGATAACCCAATGGGTCATGGCGCAGAAGGCATGAAATATCGCTTTCAGTGGAATTTTCCTATTATATTTTCAAAGCACAATCCCAATCGGTTGTACACCTTTTCGCAACATGTACACGTTACGGAAAATGAAGGGCAGTCTTGGGATATTATTAGTCCAGATTTAACACGAAACGATCCTGAAAAATTAAAATCTTCAGGCGGACCAATAACACAAGATAATACTTCAGTAGAATATTATTGTACCATTTTTGCAGCACAAGAATCACCGCTCAAAGAAGGTTTGCTTTGGGTTGGTAGTGACGATGGATTAATACACATAACGCAAGATGGCGGTAAAACTTGGAATAACGTAACGCCAAAAGGCATGCCAGAATGGATGATGATAAACAGTATTGAGCCAAGTGCTTTTGATGAAGGTACCTGCTATGTGGCTGGCACTAAATACAAAACAGGTGATTTTGCTCCTTACTTATACAAAACCACAGACTACGGAAAAACTTGGAAAAAAATCACCAACGGCATCAACGCAGAACACTTTACAAGAGTGCTCAGAGAAGATCCTAAGCGTAAAGGCTTGTTGTATGCTGGGACAGAAACAGGCATGTACATATCGTTTAACGACGGAAACGATTGGAAACCATTTCAGCTCAACTTACCAATTGTACCTATTACAGATGCAACTATTAAGGACAATAATTTAATTGTGGCTACCCAAGGCCGAAGCCTTTGGATCATTGACGATTTAACCCTTATCCATCAATTGTACGATGCAGATTTAAGTAAAAACGTACTCTTTAAGCCAAAGGCTACTTACAGAATGCGAGGAGGCAGTAGAAAAGGCAGTAAGACTTCGGGAACCAATCATCCAAATGGTGTAATAACCTATTTCAACCTAAAGGATTATAACGAAGACGATAAAGTGTCCTTAACTTATTTTGATACCGAGGGCGATACAATTAAAACCTTTTCTAACAAAGACAAAAAGAATATACTTAAGGTAGAAAAAGGGGCAAATCAATTTGTTTGGGACATGACTTATGATGGTGCAGAGCAATTAAAAGGCATGATTTTGTGGTGGGCGAGTTTGGAAGGTCCTAGGGCAATTCCTGGTGACTATAACGTAAGTTTAAACGTTAATGGTGAAGAACAATCACAACCATTTACCATTTTAGCAGATCCAAGAGCAGAAAGCACTTTGGTAGATATGCAGCAACAATTTGAGTTTATTAAGGATGTGAATAAAACGATGGATGAAGCCCACAAATCCATAAAGAAAATCAGAAACATCAATGCACAACTTAGTGCTTTTCAGACGCAATATAAAGATGACAAAAACGTAAAGGACTTGGTAGAAAAAGCCAAAGCGTTGGAAGAACAATTGTCTAATATTGAAAAAGAATTGTACCAAACTAAAAACCGAAGTGGGCAAGATCCTTTAAATTTCCCAATAAAATTAACCAATAAATTGGGCCACTTAAATTCATTAGTGCGCATGGGAGATTTTGCGCCAACGGAGCAAGATATAGCCGTAAAAAATGAATTATCGGCCAAGATTGAAAAGCAATTAGCAGCATTTAATACTATTTTAACTAATGAGGTGAAAGCCTTTAATGCTGCGTTTAACAAAAAGCAATTAAATTATTTATTTGTTGAAGATTAAATCTAATTTTGTCGTGCTGAATTTATTTCAGCATCCTAGAAGAAGAGATTTAACTATGAGCTAATTAAACGTTAATAATCTGAAACAACACTGCGACAAGTTCTGTGTGACCATTCAGGTTTCGAAGTCCCTCTTACATGGAATACTACAACTACATAAAATCACTTCATCTTATTTTTGTAATCACTTGGTTTGCAGGTCTGTTTTACATTCCAAGGCTGTTTGTATATCAAATTGAAGCGTTTCATAAACCTTCGCCAGAAAAAGAAATTTTGGGAAAGCAACTGAAATTAATGGCAAAACGCTTATGGTTTATTATTACTTGGCCTTCTGCAATTTTAGCAACATTATTTGCGATATGGTTAATGATTTTAATGCCAGCTTGGTTTCAGCAAGGTTGGATGCACGTAAAACTAACCTTTGTACTGCTGCTTTTTATATACCATTACAAAACGCATATATACTACAAACAACTTCAAAAAGATGATGTAAAAGTAACCTCAAACTATATGCGTATTTGGAACGAAGGAGCCACTTTTATCCTCTTTGCAGTGGTGTTTTTGGTGATTCTAAAAAGTACAGTGAATTGGGTTTTTGGTGTAATAGGCATAGTTGTTCTTGGTGTACTTATAATGTTAGGATTTAAGCTATACAAACGTATACGTGAAAAAAATCCAGATGCCTAATTGGCTTGATTATTGCTATATTTAGTCCATTAATAAGCTGATGAAAATTAAAAAACTGTCTCTACGATCTCGAATATTCATTGCTATGATACTCTTGGTATTATTGGCATCTGTATTAATTGCTGCCGTAACAATATATCAGTATAATGAAGAAGCAAGAGATTATCACAGAGAGCGCCTAGAACGAAAAGAAAAAGCAATTAGAAAAAGTATAGAATTTACTATACAAGAAACTACTTATCCTGTAACAACAGAGAACATACCATTGATTTTTAAGGATGCCATTTTTGATATAGATGCCGTTCATAATTTACAGATCAATCTTTATGACTTAGAAGGTGAACTTTTAAAAAGCTCCAAACGTACCATATTAAGAGATTCGTCAGATAGATGCCTTAATGCTGAAGTTCTAAATGCCCTGTCAAATACCGCAGAGCATAGGTATGTTAGTAAGCAAGAAGAAAATGGACAAACCTTCCAATCATCTTACTCTTATATAACAGATGGTAAATTTAAAAACTTAGCCATTCTTAATTTACCATACTTAGAAAATGATGACTTTTTAAATAGAGAGCTTAATGAATTTTTAATGCGTTTGGGTTATGCCTATTTAGCAATGATACTTGCGGCTATTGTATTTGCTTATTTCATTTCAAAATATATTACCAAATCATTAAAAACGATAAGTGATAAAATGAATGAAACTAGGCTTGAAAAACGCAACAAAAAAATTCAAGTTGATGCAACAAGCGAAGAAATAGAAACGCTGGTTAATTCTTACAATAGCATGATAGATGAACTCGAAGCCAGTGCAGTAAAACTGGCCACAAGCGAGCGTGAGCAAGCTTGGAGAGAAATGGCAAAGCAAGTGGCCCATGAGATTAAAAACCCGTTAACACCAATGCGACTGAGTGTGCAGAGTT
Source organism: Winogradskyella sp. J14-2 (assembly GCF_001971725.1). Lineage (NCBI taxonomy): Bacteria > Pseudomonadati > Bacteroidota > Flavobacteriia > Flavobacteriales > Flavobacteriaceae > Winogradskyella > Winogradskyella sp. J14-2. The sequence goes on from NZ_CP019388.1 coordinate 2,137,639, forward strand.
TTCAACGCAAGTTTAACCCTAATGATGAGAACATTCACCAAAAGGTCAATGAGTACAGTAACACACTCATTCAGCAGATAGACACCATGAGTTCTATTGCATCGGCATTTTCTAATTTTGCTAAAATGCCTGCTCAAAAATCAGAAAATCTCGATGTTGTACATATAGTAAAACTGGCATTAGATATTTTTAATGAAGACTATATCTCTTTTGAAGCAGAAGCAGAAGAAATAATTGCTAAATTCGACCGAACGCAGCTTATTAGAGTAGTAACTAATTTGGTTAAAAACTCCATACAAGCCATACCAGATAACAGCAAAAATCCAAGTATAAAGGTTAAAGTGTTTTCAGACAAGACAGAGGTTAAAATCACCGTAGAAGATAATGGTAACGGAATTGCCGAGGAGACTAAATCTAAAATCTTTGAGCCAAAGTTTACCACAAAGTCAAGCGGAATGGGCTTAGGATTAGCAATGGTGAAAAATATTGTGGAAACCTTTAAAGGAAGTATTACCTTTACATCTCAAGAAGGAAAAGGTACACTATTCACTGTGGCTTTTCCTAAATAATAAATTTGCCATCCTAGATTAGTTTTAGGATATTATAAGTAAAATTAATACAATATTATGTCTTACAACAATATACTTTCAGACTACCAAAACGGTATCACGATCATTACTATTAACCGACCAAAAAAGTTAAATGCTTTAAATAAAGACACAATTCAAGAGCTTCACCATGCTTTCGATGAAGCAAACAAAAATTCAGAAACAAAAGTAATTATCATTACAGGAAGTGGAGAAAAAGCTTTTGTAGCAGGTGCAGATATAAGTGAGTTCGCAGATTTTAATGTTGAAGAAGGAGGGAAGCTAGCAGTGCAAGGGCAGACATTATTATTTGACTTTGTAGAAAACCTAAGTACTCCCGTTATTGCAGCTGTAAATGGATTTGCGCTTGGCGGAGGTTTAGAACTAGCCATGGCATGCCATTTTAGAGTAGCAAGCACCAATGCTAAAATGGGCTTACCAGAAACATCCTTGGGAGTAATTCCCGGTTATGGTGGCACACAGCGCCTACCACAACTAGTTGGTAAGGGAAGAGCGATGGAAATGATAATGACCGCAGGTATGGTTGATGCCAACCAAGCCCTTAACTACGGCCTTGTAAACCATGTTGTTGACCAAGAAGGCTTACTTGGTTTTTGCGAAAGTATTGCCAATAAAATAATGCGAAATTCATCAGTTGCAATATCTGAAGCAATCAAAGCCGTAAACGCCAATTATAAAGATGGTGTTAATGGTTTTGAGGTAGAAATTAGAGCCTTTGGAGATTGTTTTGGCACCGAAGATTTCACCGAGGGAACGACAGCTTTTCTCGAAAAACGTAAAGCCGTTTTTCCTGGGAAATGATTATATATTTTCATTTAGTCAGCATCTTACAATACTCTTCCTACAAAATTTGTGAATAACCAAACCACTTTTCAACAATGTAAAGCGTTGTAAATAGGTAATTTTAATGCGTTGCTTTTTCAAGTTTACGCATTTTAATTAGCTATTATGAAACCGAAAACCATCATTAAGGGACGAGGAGCCCAAGGGAATATTCATAACCGTTTTTTTGAGTTGTCTCATGAAATGCGCAATGATTTTTTAGAGTACTGCCATAAAGAAGGAGAGGTTGCAGATAATAATAAAACACAATATCTTAATGTGTTTCCTAAAACCATAGTCAATAAAGTAAAAAGTCCAGATGTTGGCATGGCCTATTCCATGAATATGTATCAAGGCTGTGAGCATGGATGTGTTTATTGCTATGCTCGTAATAGCCATGAGTTTTGGGGTTACAGTGCTGGCTTAGATTTTGAACGACGAATCTTAGTTAAAAAAGATGCTCCTAAGCTGTTAGAAAATTTATTAAAAACGAAAAGCTGGAAAGCACATACCATTGTAATGTCTGGTAATACAGATTGTTACCAACCAGCGGAACAGAAATTTCAATTAACGCAACAATGCTTAGATGTGTTTTTAAAGTATAGGCATCCTGTAGCAATAATTACAAAAAACTCTCTTATACTTAGGGATATAGAACTTTTAAAAGCACTTGCAAAAGACAATTTAATTGCGGTAAATATATCAATAACATCATTATCAGAGGAAACGAGACGTATTTTAGAGCCACGTACCGCAACTATAAAAAGACGACTTCAAACCGTAAAAGAACTTAGTGATAACGGAATTCCGGTAAATGTAATGTTGGCGACAATAATACCCTCTATCAATAGTCATGAAATATTACCCATGGCAAAGGCAGTTTCTGAAGCTGGAGCGTTGAGCATTGCACACACTATTGTAAGATTAAATGGAGCTATAGGAGGAATTTTTACCGATTGGATTAAAAAAACACTACCAGATAGAGCAGATAAGGTTTTACACCAAATTGAACACTGTCATGGAGGCACTTTAAACGAAAGCAGATATGGTGTAAGAATGCGAGGAGAAGGGCAAATAGCAAAGCAAATAAATGACCTTATTGCTTTAGCAAGACTAAAATATTTTAGGGAGAAATCTATGCCAAAGCTCAATACAGGCTTGCATGAGCATTATAAAGATGGGCAGATGAAGTTATTCTAAAAAACAAAGTGGGCTTTATGCCCACTTTTGAAGTAAAAAAATAACTAATATATAAACAATCAAAATTTATATCCTAAAACTTTTAGAGTAGACTCTACCATTAGACCTAATGATGGCGGTGTAATTCCCAATGATGGTTTTATCTAATTTATATACTCTGTTTAAGATGTCTTTTCCTTCAATTTTTTCAGTGTGGATTAATTCATCTTCAAAGTAAAGCTCAACTTTCATTTTGTTGGTATCTAAGCCAATTTTTGAAATAATCAGTAACTCATCTTCAGGTCTTATAACAGGTTTGTAAATTTTGTTTTGGGTATGTACTAATAGTGTAACCTCCTTGTTTTCAACTTTTAGGTCAACAACGTCAATTTCAAAATCTTTACTGATTTCTACAGTATAAATTCCGTTCTTAAGCTGACTAAAATCAAAGAGTCTAACAAGGTTACCGCTATGTTTAATACGACCGCTAAAAATAACTTCTCCCGAAGCGTTTGTAACAGAAAGATTATGCCCTTCATTAACAAACTTAAAAATCGGTATATCTTTTACAGTCTCACTTGCGTAGCTTATAGATGTTCCCAATATTACTGCTACTACCAAAATACTTTTAATTAGTGTTTTCATTTTTTCTTTTTTTTGGTTAAACGAAATTAACACCACAAATGTATACTGATAAGTAGTAGTCTAAAACAACAACTTTGGCATATTTATATGTTAAATTACCCCTAAAGCAACTATAAATATTATAAGCGGTTAAAATAGCATACAATAGTGATAATTTTATATATAAATGAAGTATATTAAGCAGTAACTTTGTGCCAAAATAGTTAGTCGTGAGTACAAGAAAACCCATTTTAGAAAAAATAAGCCCAGAATTTGGTAGCTCTATTAAAGTTACAAAGCATGACGCATATATAGGAGAAAAAAAACCGTTCTGGCATTTTCATCCCGAAATAGAATTGGTTTATGTTAATAGAGGAAAGGGAAAGCGTCATATAGGTAATCATTTGTCTTATTTTAATAACAGTCAACTCTTACTTATAGGTTCTAATTTACCACACAATGGGTTTACAGATCGTTTTACAGTCAATGGTTCTGAAACCGTAGTGCAGTTTCTTCCTGAGTTTTTAGGCGAACGTTTTTTCAAAATTCCAGAAATGGAAAAAATCAAGAATCTGTTTGAACGTGCAAAGAGCGGAATCCTATTTGGCATCCCTACAAAACAAAAATTAGGAAAAAAGATAGAGAAATTGTCTGAAAAAGAGGGCTTTAAAAAAATATTAATTCTGCTAGAAATTTTACATCATTTAGCAAAAGCAGAAGACTATACGATCCTTAATGCAGATGGTTATAGGTTTGAAACCGAACCACAAGATAGTGCCAAAATAGATACAATTTTTAAGTATGTAAACGAGCATTTTAGAGACCACATAAGTCTTGATGATATAGCTAATAAAGTAAGTATGACTGTGCCAGCATTTTGTAGGTACTTTAAGAAAGTAACAGGAAAAACCTTTACAAAACTTGTTAATGAGTATAGAGTAGTGCATGCTACCAAACTACTTACCGAAAGCCAAATGAGTATAACAGAAATTAGTTTTGAATGCGGATTTAATAACTTTTCGCACTTCAATAAACTTTTTAAAGAATTTACCGGTAAAAGCGCGTCAAAATATAGAAGTGAGGTAAAGTTAATTGTTCAATAAAAAAACTAAAGGAGATGAAAGATAAAATTAATGTTGCCATAGAATATTATACAAAGCAAGGGGATGAAATCTTAAAGAACGTAAATACCAAAACCAATATTACGGCAGATGAACTTATAAAATATGGGGAAGAAATGGCAGTTATTGAATATAAACTAACAGCTCTAGAAGTAGCAAAAGAAAGTTAGTTTATTTTTCGCCATTCCACTCTTCAAAAAACTGCTTTAAATAAGCTTCCATAAAGGCATGGCGATTCTCTGCAATAGACTTTGCAGTTAAAGTATGCATCTGGTCTTTTAGCAATAGTAATTTTTCGTAAAAATGATTAATAGTAGGAGCTTTAGCAGCTTTGTATTCTGCTTTGGTCATATTAAGATTTGGAGCAATATCCGGATTATATAAAGCACGGTTTTTAAATCCGCCATAATTAAAACAGCGCGCAATACCAATGGCTCCAATAGCATCTAACCGATCTGCGTCTTGCACAACGTCCATTTCTCTAGAACTGAACGAAGCATCTAAATCAAAAGAATTTTTAAAAGACATGTTCTCAATAATTTGGGTTACATGCTCAATGACAGCGCTGTCTACATTATGTTGTAATAGAAATTGTGAAGCTTTTTTGGGACCTATAGTTTCATCACCATCATAAAATTTTGGGTCTGCAATATCGTGCAGCAAAGCAGCTAGCTCAACCACTAATAAATCTACATTTTCGCACTTAGAAATTAACTTAGCATTATTGTAAACTCGCAAGGTATGAAACCAATCGTGTCCTCCTTCGGCATTTTTAAGTGTTTCTTTTACAAAGGCTTTTGTAGCGTCTATTAACCCAAGTTGTTTCATTTTAATATACTGTTTTTTACTTGCGCTTCAACGATATTAATTAATTCAAACTTATCCTCATAATGATTAGCTTTTATTGGCTTGTGGACTAAAAAAGAAATATGAGCCCCTAAACCCATAGGAAACTTACCATATTTAAGTGTTTTCCAAGAGTTATTTATTGTAATGGGTACGACTAAAGCATTTGGAGCATGCTCTATCATAGTGAGTAAACCTTTGGTCTTAAAAGGTTTTGGGTTTCCGTCTCTACTTCTTGTACCTTCCGGAAAAATAACTGCAGCCCATTTGTTTTGTTCAATACGTTTTGCAAAATTTTCAATCGCTTTTATAGAACCCACGGCGTCTTTTCTATCTATAAGTACAGAGCCACCATGACGTAAATTATAAGAAACGCTTGGTATGCCTTTGCCTAGTTCTTTTTTACTAATAAATTTTACATGGTGTTTGCGCAAATACCAAATTAAGGGTGGTATATCGTACATACTTTGATGATTGCTAACTATTATAAGTGGTACATTTTTTTCTATGGTATAAGGGTTGGTAAAAGAGAATGTGGTGCCCAGTACATTTAAGCTACGCATGATAAAAAATTGCAACCAATCCACACTTACTTTGTGCGCTCTGTAACCAAACATATTTTTACAAAACCATTGTATAGGATGAAATATGACCAAGGTTAATCCAAAGCAAATAAAATATAAAATGGTTAAGGGATAGGCTAATAGTTTTTGCATACTACAAAAGTATAGTAATGCCAATGAAGCACAAAAAAACCACGAATTAATTCGTGGTTTTTAAAAGTATAGACTTTAATTTTTAGCAATGCTCATTATAAGCATCCATAAGATTTTCGGCAATTAATTCTGCAGGACGGCCCTCAATGTGGTGGCGCTCTAACATGTGTACCAATTCTCCATCTTTAAATAATGCCATACTTGGCGAGCTTGGTGGAAATGGAATCATAAACTCTCTAGCTTTATCAGTGGCTTCTTTATCTACACCTGCAAAAACGGTTACTAAATTGTCTGGGCGTTTTGCGTTGCTTAAGCTTATTCGAGCACCTGGTCTTGCATTGGCTGCAGCACATCCACATACCGAATTAACAACCACTAAAGTTGTGCCTTCTTTTGCTATGGCTTGTTCTACAGCTTCACTTGTATGTAATTCTTCAAACCCAACGTTTGTTAAATCTTCACGCATTGGTTTTACTAATTCTGCTGGATACATATTTTATTATTTTTTAATTATCGATTGTAAAGTGCAAAGATACCAAATGTGTAACAATTAATATCAGTAATGTACTAACTAATAGTATATTTACACATTCATAAAATCTATAGTTAATATATGAGTTTTGCAAAATGGATAGGCGGAGCAATAGGTTGGTCTTTTGGTGGGCCAATAGGTGCCATTATTGGTGTAGCCTTGGGTAGTTTTATAGATAATCTGTCTGAAAATGGAACACCATTATTAGGCGATAGACAGACTGGTAGAGAGCGTAATCGCGATCCGTACCGTCAACGGCCAAAACAGACTCGAAGGGACCAAAGACCTAAAACACAATCTGGTGATTTTGAAGTGAGTTTACTGATTCTAGCCTCTATCATTATAAAGGCAGATGGCAAACAAGATCAACGAGAGTTAGACTTTGTACGTCAGCAATTTAGAAATATGTATGGCAAAGAACGTGCTAATCATGCTTTTGAATTATTTAAGCGTATTTCAAAGCAAAACATCTCCATGCGCCAAGTATGTTTACAGATTAAACAGATGATGGATCACGCATCGCGTTTACAATTACTTCATTTTTTGTTTGGTATCGCAAAGGCAGATGGTCATGTGGCAGAAGTGGAGATTAAACAAATCTATACCATGTCTGGCTATTTAGGCATTAGCAGAAAGGATTTTGAAAGTATCAAAGCCATGTTCTATGATATGACTAATAACGCCTATAAAATTCTCGAAGTTGATAAAGCGGCCTCAGATGATGCAGTTAAAAGGGCATACCGTAAAATGGCTAAAAAATACCATCCAGATCGTGTGGGTCATTTAGGAAAAGAACACCAGGAAGGTGCCGAAGAAAAATTTAGACAGGTACAAGAAGCCTACGAGCATATTCAGAATGAACGTGGGTTTAAGTGATTATTAAACAGTTTTTAGCAGTAGTCCGTAGATTCAAAGACTTAACTAAAGCAGAATAAGTTTACCCTCTAAACAAAAAGAAATCATCTTTCATATCCTCAATTTGGGTGTCTTCGTTTGTTATAATGTAGTCTATTGCTTTTGTAGTAAACTCATGGCCTTTTTGAGTAAGTGAAACTATTTTGTTTTCAATAGTAATCATATTGTTTTTTTGAGCTAAATCTAATACTGTTTTAGAACGTACTTTTTGCCAGTTAATATGCTCGTTGAGGTGTTTTACGTGACGCTCAGAAAGCTCATCATGGTTTTTTAAGTGTAGCAGAAATGTTAATAACAAAACTTCTGTACGTTGTTGTTTCTCTCTATACATCACGGCGATAATACCTTTTGAAGGCGCAAAAAGATATATCATAAGAAAAACTAAACCTAAAACCGTAGTTATTGAGCCAGCAATTGAGGCATCTAACCAATGCGCAACCCAATAGCCTATAATGGCACTCAATACACTAAAACCTATAGCCATGGCCAACATCTTTTTTAAATCTGTAGTTAAAAGATAAGCCGCAGCAGCAGGTGCAATCATTAAAGCCACTACCAAAATGGCACCTACAGCATCAAACGCACCAACGGTTGTTATTGACGAAACTGACATTAGTCCGTAATGTATAATTGCAGGTGAAAAACCTAGAGAAGCTGCTAAGCTTTTGTCAAAGGTGCTAAGTTTTAATTCTTTATAAAACGTTAATAGCAATACAACTGTAACGAGAAGAATAGAGCCAATAACCCAAAGTGATTTTGGGCCAACATCAGTTCCACCAATAATTAGCCTATCAAAAGGGGCAAAAGCGAGTTCGCCAAGTAAAACCGCATCGATATCTAAGTGCACATCATTAGCATTTTTAGCTATGAGTATAACTCCAATACTAAACAGCGCAGGAAATACTAAACCAATGGCTGTGTCTTCCTTTACCAAACCAGTTTTCTGTATATATTCAACCATTACAACGGTTATAATTCCGGTTAGAGCCGCTAGTAAGATGAGTAAAGGCGAATTTAGATTGTGTGTAATAAAAAAACCAATAACAATACCAGGTAAAATAGAATGGCTTATAGCATCACTAATCATTGCCATTTTTCTAAGTACTAAAAACGTTCCTGGAATAGCACAAGCAATGGCTACCAAACTTGCAATAATCTGTATTTCTAGTTGCGCATTACTCATTGTCTGTAGTTTGTTTGGTGTAAAGATTTGCTGCGGTTTCAAAACCTTTTTTAGTTAGATTCCACATGTTTCCGTTGAGTTCTACGTACTGTTTATCTACCAATTTTTGAAGGGTAGATTTGGTGTATCCTTGAAAGTTATTAAGCAGTTTTATAGTATGTGGATGCGACACATCGTCGTGCGATTCTGCAATATGATACATAAATGCCAAGGTTTTGTGCAATTCTAAATCTCTTCGGTTTTTAATCAACCGAATTTGTTTGAAGAGCAACCCTCGACTTGGGGAAAACACAAATGAAAATACTACAAAAACACTAGCTACTAGGACAATTATAGGTCCTGTAGAAAGGTTATTTTGTGTGGCACTTAGAGCTGTACCAAAAACACCAGAGAGTGCACCAAAGATGGCAGCTAAAAATACCATTACAGACAGACTGTTGGTCCATTGTCTCGCAGCAGCAGCAGGTGCTAAAAGCATTGCACTCATTAAAACCACACCTACAGTTTGAAGCCCAAGCACAATTGCCAACACTATGAAACTTGTAATCAAAATATCAATAGTTTTGGTGTTAAACCCAAGCGTTTTGGTGTAATCAGCATCAAAAAGCAATATTTTAAATTCCTTCCAGAAGGTGAGCATTACAATGAGACATATGCTTGTAACAATAGCCATCATCCAAACGTCATGTTCTACCAATGTCGCGGCTTGTCCAAAAAGGTACTTATCCAATCCTGCTTGGTTAGCATTGGGTTGCTTTTGAATAAAGGTTAATAACAACATGCCAAATCCAAAAAACACGGAGAGAATTAACCCTAAGGCTGTATCTGATTTTAAATGTGTTTTTGTGATGATGCCTCTAATCCAGAATGTTCCGATTAGTCCACTAACTAAGGCACCAAGCAGTAAAGTATTAGTGTCTTTTGCACCAGTAATTAAAAACGCAATGGCAATACCAGGCAAAGCCGCGTGAGATATAGCATCACCAAGTAAACTTTGTTTTCTTAGTACAGCAAAACTGCCCAGCATTCCCGTTACTGCGCCAAGAATTGCTGTACCAAGGGTTATGGTTCTGAGTGTGTAGTCTGTGAAGACAAGTTTTATGTATTCTGTTAAGTCTATAATTGTCTTTTTTTATTCTGCAATGTCACACTAAGCCTGTCGAAGTGTTTATGCAGATTCTTTTTAATTTTGAATCTCATATTTAAAGAGATTGCCAAACTAAATTCGCAATGGCAGTTACCGATATTTGTCCATGTGCTAACTGCGACTGTATATTGCTTACCTTGCAATTTATCATTCCTGTATACTCACTTTATAATTAATACCATACGTTTTGGTAAGGTTATCATCATTAAAGATATCCTTAACAGGTCCTGTGGCAATTTTCTTTACGTTCAAAAAGGTCACCCAATCAAAATATTCTGGCACGGTTTGTAAGTCGTGATGAACAACAATGACCGTTTTTCCTGCCTTACGTAGCGCTTTTAAAATGTTAATAATGGCTATTTCTGTTGAAGCATCTACACCTTGAAAAGGTTCGTCCATAAAGTAGATTGAAGCATCTTGCACTAGTGCTCTCGCTAAGAAAATACGTTGTTGTTGCCCACCAGAAAGCTGACTGATTTGTCTGTTTTTAAAAGGGAGCATTCCTACTTTTTCTAGAGCTTCGAGAGCCGCTTTTTTCTGTTTTTGCCCAGGGCGCTTTATCCAGCCCAAACTACCGTAAGTTCCCATCGTTACAACATCTAAAGCCGTAGTTGGGAAATCCCAATCCACACTGCCTTTTTGAGGTACGTAGGCGACTAATTTACGTTGGTCTTCATAGGGTTTCCCATAGATACTTACGCTCCCGGCAATAGGTTTTAAGATGCCCAGAATAGCTTTTACTAAGGTAGACTTCCCTGCACCATTCGGTCCAACAATAGCCATAAGCACACCTTCCGGAATTTCTAAATCAATATCCCAAAGTACAGGTTTGTAGTTGTAAGCTACAGTTAAGTCATCTATTTTAACCGCTATTTCTTGTTTCATAATATTTTTTTCACTCTTTAACCAAAGCACCAACAATGGTCTTAATATTATACCTATACATACCAATATAAGTGCCTTCAATAGTGCCAGCATCTCCTAGTGCATCAGAATAAAGTGTTCCACCTATTGTAACATCATGGCCTTTCGATTTTACAGCCTTTTGAAGGGCTTCAATTGTACGTTTAGGTACTGAGCTTTCAACAAAAATAGCTTTAACCTTATGCTCTATTATAAAAGCAGCTAACTTTTGTACATCTTGAACGCCAGCTTCAGTAGCAGTAGATAGCCCTTGTAAACCAACGACCTTAAAACCATACGCCTCACCAAAATAGTTAAAGGCATCATGAGCGGTTATCAAAATACGCTCTTCTTTAGGAAGCACATCTACAACACCTTGAACATCCTTTTTTAGGAAATTCAATTCTTCCATATATTTTTCTTCATTTTCAATGTAGATTTTAGCATTATCAGGATCTTTTTCTGATAAAACTTGGGTGACTTTTCGAGCAAAAAGTTTAAAAAAGTCAATATTTAACCAAACGTGTGGGTCGTAGTTAGACCCAAAGTACTCCGAAGCTATTAATTTGCCCTTATCAATAGATTCTGCAAGAGCTACCTGAGTTTTGTTTTGTCCTTCCATTTTTTCAAAAATGTCAACCAACTTACCTTCTAAGTGCAACCCATTATAGAATATGATATCTGCATTTACTAATTTGTTAACATCACCTTCACTCGCTTTATATAAATGAGGGTCAACACCACTTCCCATTAAACTCTCGATATTTATGGCGTCACCTCCAATGTTTTTTACCAAATCTGTAATCATTGTTGTTGTAGTAACCACGTTGAGTTTACCGTTGGTTTTTGCTTCGTTTTTGCACGATAAGGTTACTATGAGAGTTAACAGAAATATAATTTTTTTCATTGCTTTAAAATTTTTATGAAAGTACTAAAATGTAAGGGTTTAGTTAAATTAAAAATTACCAATTTTCAGTCCGAAAAAGAAGGTTCTAGGTCTATTAGGACCATAGATAAAGTCTGAATCTCGTGTAGGACCAGTATCAAAATCATCTTGATAACTATTAAATATATTTTGTACACCTCCACTGATCTCAATGTGAAATTCTTTCTTAAGATCAAAATGATACGTTAGTTTCGTTGTTAAATCAAAAAAGGAATTTGTTTCTATTAAATTTATAAATCCAGATTCACTAATAACAAAAGGAACTGTCATTGGGCCTGTGTAATTTCCTGTAAAATCTAATTTAAGAGCGTTATTAACATTCCAGTATGAAGTTATAAAGCCATAAACATTTGGTGTGCGCACAAACGCATCAATAACCACATCGGTTTCGTTTGGTACAGTACCATCAGCTTCAAACAAAATTTGGTCTTCTTTGTAATTGGCATTCTGAACGGTTAATCCTGCCTGAAAGGCTAAAGTTGGACTTGGTACAACACTGAATTCAATATTGGCACCTGAGACATAAGCACCATTTCCGTTTCGGGTTTCTTCTAAAATAGAACCATTAGGAAGTGATGTACCTGTACTCACAATAGTAAAGGGATTTTGAAGTGATGTGTAAAAGCCTTCAATAAGTAGGTTGGTTTGGGTTTTGCCAAAACTTTTGGTATAATCTAAGGAGGCAGTATACGCATTTGAAAACTCATTTTTTAAGCCTTCACCTAAAATTACAAAACGCTGTTCGCCACCTACAGAAGATATATGAAGATCTTCATTAAATGCTTGTGGCGCTCTAAAACCTCTTGCATATCCTCCTCTTAGCTGAAGCTGATCAGTTATATTGTAAAGCAGTGTAACGCGAGGACTTAAGATGGATTGCGATACCTTTGAAGTTCTTGATATATTTTGAATACTATACAGCCCATCAACTGTTACATGATCTAGTCTTGCACCTAAAAGCGCTGTAAATGCTTTAAAAGGTTTCCATTCGTATTGGCCGTACAAGGCAAAGCTATTAACACGTTGGTCAATCACCTTATTATAGCCTAAAATTTCATCATTAGTTGCATTCATTAAGTATTCTAGCCCTGTGGTGAGAACATCGTTGTTTTCAAAATCATGACTAAATTTTGCGCCACTTACAAAAGCTAAGTCTTTTGTGTTTCCAAAGGCGTTATTGGCTAATTCAAAATCTTCAGGAGTAGTTCCACCTCCTAAACCACCATAGTAGCTATCTCTATTGGTGTGTTGTACAGAAGCATAAACAGATAAGTTGTTGGTACGTTTATCATTATAGAGTTCATAATCCAAACCTGAAAAAATAGTATTGTGGTCAAGCGCTTCGGTAATATTGGTGAACTGTGGAGCCAAATGAAGTTGGTCGCCACCACGTCTGTATTCTTTTATTGCAGTGAAGTCAAATCCAATACGACTATTATCGTTAGGTCTTAAAAATGCTTTGGCACCAAACGAATTGTTTTCTAAAACAGTTATTTCTGTAAATCCGTCATTGTTTGCATCATAAGCATCTCTGTTTCTATAAATACCATAAAGGGTTACTCCATTACTTAAATCGTCGCTAACAATAGATGCGTTAAGGTTAACATTTCTATCTGCTGTGTTTCCGTCAATTAAAGCCAGTGTAGAATTTATTTCCCAATGGTTGTCCATCGGTTCTTTAGTAATAACATTAATGGTACCTGCAATAGCGTTAGATCCAAAAAGAGCAGAGCCACCACTGCGTACTACTTCGACACGGTCTATGATATTAACAGGTATTTGCTCTAACCCATAAACACCATTTAAGGCACTAAAAACGGGTCTGCTATTCACTAAAATTTGGGTGTACTGACCTTCGAGACCATTCATACGAACTTGAGTAAAACCACAGTTTTGACAATTAGTTTCCATTCGCACACCAGGTTGAAAGTTAAGACCATCGGCAAGCGTAAAAGATTGGGCAGCATTAAAAACTTTTGGAGTAAGAACTTTAACGATAACAGGAGCTTCTTTCTTGCCGATTTTATTTCTGGTAGCACTTACTACTACCTGATCGAGACCAAGTGCATCTTCTTCCAGCTCAAAATTGATTGTTCTTGTTTCATTATCTTTTAAAGTAAACGTTCTCTGTAGCGTTTGAAAACCTTGTGACCTCACAGTTAAAACTATGGTTCCTGGATTGACTGATAGTTGGTAATTACCATTATTGTCTGTTATTGTGCCTGTACTACTGTTTTTTACGTAAACTGAGGCATAAGCAACAGGATTATTGTTCGATGTAACAGTTCCTGTTAAGAGAACCTCTTTTTTTTGAGCAAAAAGTATTTGTAAAGAAATAAGAAGTACAATAATAATTTGCCGTAGCATAGAAATAATATTTTTAGCAAATATAAAAAAACAAATTTAGACAAGTCTAAAAATTATTTAAGAATAATAACTTTACTATATTTGTCTATACCGAAAAAAGATGATTACTCTTACCGAAGAAAATTACATTAAAGCCATATACCATTTAAGTAACAATGGTACACTAACCGTAAATACAAATGCTATTGCAGAGGCGATGAAAACAAAAGCGTCTTCTGCGACAGATATGATAAAAAAGTTATCTGAAAAAAATTATGCCGACTATAAAAAGTATCAAGGAGTAAGGCTTACAGAAAACGGAAAACGTGTTGCTGTTAATATTATAAGGAAACACAGGCTTTGGGAAGTTTTTTTGGTTGAAAAACTTAATTTTACATGGGATGAGGTACACGAAGTTGCAGAGCATTTAGAACACATAAAATCTGATAAACTTATCAACGAGCTCGATGCATTTTTAGACCACCCTACGCACGATCCACATGGTGACCCAATACCAGATAAGGATGGAAATTTTCAGCATATAGATAAAATAGTTTTGGCAAAAGCCAATATTGGTGTTGCATATAAGTGCGTTGGTGTGGATGATACTTCTACTTCATTTCTTCAATATTTAGATAGCAATGGAATTGGGCTAGGCACTATAATTATGGTAAAGTATAGAGAGCCTTACGACAATTCGATGCGGATACAGCTAAAGAACTCAGAAATTATAGTCTCTAATAGCGTTGCAAAAAATTTATATCTAAAGAAAGTCTAGGATTTTCTTTTAATACATTATAAGCTTATGATCTTTAATTTTAGAGGTTATTATTAATGATCGTGTCCGCCTTCACCACCTTCTTCCAATAGTATTCCTATGCCTTTAACCAATATTTGTTTGTTTTGTATAGCTTCAGGATTTAAAATTTCTGTAGCATTTTCATCCTGTTGTCCTGTATTGACTTCTAGCTTTTTAAATTGATAGCCATCAGCAGTTGTTTCATCTAAAACAAGTACATAATTGCTTTTGTCTTCACTTACAATAGCTTCGTTTGGCAAGCCAATACCTTTTTTACTGTCTGTAATAACGTTAGCTTCTACAAACATACCAACAATAAAATTAGCTAAATCTTTATCTACGTGTCCGTGAACTTTAACACGTCTTGTTGTTTCATCAATGTTAGTGCCAACTAAATGTACATCTGCCTCAAAGGTTTTTTCTGAAGCTTCAGGAATTTTAAACTGTATTTTTTGTCCTTTTTTGATGTGCATAATATCTTTTTCAAATACGGATAATTCTAAATGAATATGGTCAATATCCACGATTTCTAATATCACATCGTTTGGCGCAACATAAGCGCCATTACTTACATTTACTTTAGTGACATTTCCGTTAATTGGTGCGTACAAATTAATGGTTGAGGTTATGTTTCCTTGTTCTACAGCAGCTGGACTAATATTCATCATTTGTAATTTTTTCTTTAATCCATTGTAAGTAGCCAAACTACTTTTGTAAGTACTTTGCGCTTTTAGATAGTTTTTTTCTGAAGTTATTTCTTCATCAAACAACGTTTTTTGTCTGTTAAATTCGGCTTTTAGATAATTGAGTTGTTCTGCGATTTCTAAATAGTTTTGCTGAATTTCGACATACTCAGGATTTTTTAAGCTCACCAATAGTTGATCTTTTTTAACTTCGTCACCAACTAAAAGTGGTGTGTTTGTAATATATCCACCAATAAAAGTTGTGATACTCGATTTGTTTTTTGGTGGTACGTCTATCATTCCAGTAACGGCAATACCTGTTGAAAAATCAAGTGTTTTCAACGTATCTAAAACCATGTTTTCACTTTCAAATTGCACTTTAGTTACAGTTATAATATTGCTTTTGGTTGCAGTATTTTCAACCGTTTCTGTGTTATTTTCTTTATTTCCGCAGGCTAAAAATAAAAGCGAAAAAAGAAGTATATATATGTTTTTCATCTTAAAAAATATTTAGAGTAAGGTGATTAATTTGTATTACGGTTTGATTGTAAGCGTTTAAATTTTCTAGGTACGATAATTGAATTTCGCTAGCAGTTTCAAGACTTTGTATGTATTGAAAAAAGTCAATTTCACCTTCTTTAAACGTGCGATTTGCTGTTTTTATAATTTGATTTTTTAGATTTTCACCTTCATTATCATAATAATTTATTGCTTCTTCGTATTGCGCTAACGTCGCTAAAAGTCCATTGTACTTAGTGTTTAACTTGGTTGTGTAATCTTGTTGCTGCTCTGTGATAATGTCTTCGGCAATTTTTGAAGCTTTTATTTTTGAAGTATTGCCAGAAAACAACAATGGAATCTTTAAACCTATTTGATAGCCTTTTAAATTAGTATTTAATTGATCATTTGTACCTTGAAAATACTCAACACTAATATCTGGTAACAGGATTTGCTTTTCTTGTTGATAGATAGCGTTTTGATAGTTTTTTGCTTGTTCAAAGTATTGTAAACCAACGTTGTTTTTTGTTGAAATAGTTTCAATTTGTAACTGTTCAAGCGGTTGATCAAGGATATCTAAACTATCTACTTGCACAACACTTTTTAATTGCTCTTTGGAAAATACAACTTCTTTAAGTGCTTGTTTGTACAAGGTTTCCAGCTGTTTTTGTTTGGATTTAGCTGTAATCATATCTAAATAATTGGTTTCGCCAAGTTCAAAACGGCGTTCAGATTTATTAGCAAAATCTTGATACAAACTATCTAAATATCTGTAGGTTTTCGCTTTGTTTTTAGCATAGCTCAACTGATAATAGTTGGCGTAAACCGCTTGTTGTAATTGCTTAAAACGTAGATTATAATATGTTTCTTCTAAATTAGCTTTAGCTTTATTGGTCTTCTTTTGGGAAAAATATACCGTCGGAAACTTAAAATCTTGCGAAATTCCAAAAACCCTAATAGGTTCATTATTTATAGCTAGGTTATTTTCGTCATAACTGTAATAAATTGACGTTTTATCAAAACTAAAAGCGCTTCCTATTAAAGCCTTACTTTCGTCTACCTTAAGATTTGACGCTTTTAAACCTGAGTTATTTTCAATAGCTAGAGCTAAAGTTTCTTCAATGGTTAATGGATTTTGTGCGTTAGCATGCATCATAAAAAAGAAACCGAGAATGGTAACAATTGCAGTTTTATTCATTTTAATTTCTTTTTTAGTTTCAAACCACGCGTATAAAACGGGTAACACGATTAGGGTTAATACGGTTGCAGTGACTAAACCACCAACAACTACCGTTGCTAACGGACGTTGAACTTCGGCACCAGCATTGGTGGAAACCGCCATAGGTAAAAACCCTAAAGCTGCAGCTGCTGCGGTTAGTAAAACAGGTCGCAAACGCTCTGAAGTACCACGTTTTATACGTTCTTCAATATCATCCATACCGTGTTCTTTTAGTTCTTTAAAATGCTCGATAAGTACAATTCCATTAAGTACCGCAATTCCAAAAAGCGCAATAAAACCAACACCTGCCGAGATACTAAACGGTAAATCGCGTAACCATAAAAGCAGTACGCCACCAACAGCAGATAATGGTATAGCCGAGTACACTAATAAGGCTTCTTTTGCTGAGCCAAACGCAAAATACAACAGTAAGAAAATTAAGGCTAAAGCAATTGGTACCGCAATCATTAAACGTGCTTTGGCACTTTGTAAGTTTTCAAATTGTCCGCCATATGTTACGTTATAACCAACAGGTAATTTTAGTTGTTGATCAAGAATGTCTTTGACATCATCTACTACCGATTGCAAATCGCGATTACGCACATTAATCCCAACGACTATTCGACGTTTGGTGTCGTCTCTTGAAATTTTTGCAGGTCCAGTGGTGTATGTGATCTCTGCTAATTCGTTAAGCGGAATTTTCGTTCCACTAGGTGTATCGACATATAAATTTTGAAGGCTGGCTAGATTTTTTCTATTGTTTTGGTCTAAACGCATCACTAAATCAAAACGTTTTTCGCCTTCAAAAACTTGACCAACAGTTCCGCCAGCAAATCCCATTGAAATTACTTGATTAACATCAGAAATATTCAGTCCGTAACGCGCAATTTTACTTCGGTTGAAAGACACGCTCATTTGAGGTAAACCTTCAACTTTTTCAATGATAATATCTGAAGCGCCTTTAACATCTTTAATGAGTTCTTTGACTTCGTCTGCTTTATTGGCTAAAATGGATAAATCTTCGCCAAAAATTTTAATAGCCACATCGGCTCTAACACCTGTGATTAGCTCATTAAAACGCATTTCGATAGGTTGTGTAAATTCCACTTCCATACCAGGAATGATGCTTAATGCTTCTTTAAATTTATCTGCTAGTTCGTCTTTACTTTTCGCGCTTACCCATTCGTTTTTTGGTTTTAGTTTTATGATGACATCACTTTCTTCCATAGACATTGGATCTGTTGGGACTTCGGCAGCACCAATACGACTAACAACTTGGTCAACTTCTGGGAAATTTTCTAATAGAATATTCTCAATTTTAGTCGTGATTTCGATGGTTTTTCCAAGTGATGTTCCTGTTTTTAAAACAGGTTGAATTACGAAGTCGCCTTCGTCTAAAGTTGGTACAAATTCACCACCCATTTTACTAAATAAAAAGATGCTGATAGCGAGTAGAATTCCGGCTATACTTACTACTGTTTTTTTACGATGTAAAGCCCAATTAATAGTAGGTCTGTACCAAGAGTTAAGCACTTTCATTAACCTAACGGAAACATTTTTTTCGCTTGGTGCTTTAGGTTTCAAAAACAATGATGATACTACTGGAACATAAGTGAGACAAAGTAACATTGCACCAACTAACGCAAAACTGAATGTTAATGCCATAGGCTTAAACATTTTACCTTCTACACCACTTAATGATAAAATAGGAATGAATACAATTAAGATGATTAATTGCCCAAAAATGGCAGAATTCATCATTTTTGAGGCGCTTTTTAACGTAATTTGATCAATTTCGGATTGTTTTGCCTCTTTTTTAAGTGATTTTAGTTTTTCACTTTCGGTCATAATTCTAAAAGCAATAAACTCTACAATGATGACAGCACCATCAATAATAATCCCAAAATCTATCGCGCCAAGACTCATTAAATTGGCATCAACACCAAAGATATTCATCATTGAAATGGCAAATAATAAACTCAACGGAATAACAGAAGCAACGACAAGACCAGAGCGTAAATTACCAAGTAATAAAACCACGACAAATATGACGATTAATGATCCTAAAATTAGATTTTCGGATACGGTAAAAGTGGTTTTTCCTATCAGTTCGCTACGTTCTAAAAATCCGTTGATGTAAACACCTTCAGGTAAGCTTTTTTGAATGCTTTTTACGCGTTCTTTCACAGCGTCAATAATAGCTTTAGAGTTGCCGTCTTTTAGCATCATAATTTGCCCAAGGACTTTTTCGCCTTCACCGTTACCAGTAATGGCACCAAAACGTGTAGCGCTTCCAAAACCTACTTTAGCAACGTCTTTAATATAAATTGGCGCGCCTTCATTTTTTACTACGATTTGCTCTATATCTTCAAGGTTTTTAATCAAACCTTCGCCACGAATAAAATAGGCTTCATTAGTTTTTTCAATATATCCACCACCCGCAACACTATTGTTTTTTTCTAATGCATCGTAAATTTCGGACACCGAAATATTCATAGCATTTAACTTATTCGGGTTAATGGCAACTTCGTATTGCTTTAAAAATCCGCCCCAAGTATTCACTTCAACAACACCTGGAATGCCAGATAATTGGCGTCTTACAATCCAATCTTGAATGGTACGCAAATCGGTAATAGAATATTGATCTTTATATTCAGGTTTTACATCCAAAATATATTGGTAAATTTCACCCAAACCTGTAGTAATTGGTCCCATTTCTGGTGATCCAAAACCCTCAGGTATTTTCTCTGAAGCAGATTTTATTTTTTCGGAAATAAGTTGTCTAGGCAGATATGTGCCCATGTCATCCTCAAACACAATAGTCACTACTGAAAGACCAAATTTTGAAACTGACCTAATCTCTTCTACACCCGGTAAATTAGCCATTTCTAGCTCTACAGGATAGGTAATAAATTGCTCAATATCTTGGGTGGATAGATTGCGTGACGTAGTAATTACTTGAACTTGGTTATTGGTAATATCTGGTACAGCACCAATAGGAATTTGGGTCAAAGAGAACATTCCGAAACCAATAATAAATGTGGTAAATATGAAAATGATGAGCTTATTTTTTAAGCTCAACCTGATAATGTTTTCTAACATAATACATAATACTAAAATTGAAAAAATGCCTGTTTATGATTCATAAACAGTGAAAAATTTTAAAATGAATTATGCTTGCCGAGGTGGTTGTAAAAGTTGGGTATTGCTTATGGAAGCGTATAGGTTTAGATAATGAAAGTTAGCTTCAGTAGTTGGGCTTATTTCAAAAGTATCTGATGAAGGTTGAAAAGGCGATTGAACAATAGCCAAAAGCGAGACATAATGTCCTTGGCATTGAAACGGTAATTGTTCGTGGTCACTTTGCTCTTTATGATTGTGCTCGGTATGCTCGGCCTTTAATTCGCCATAATGTTTAGAAAGGAACACAAAGAAATTATCACCATATTCTTGTTTGTGAAACTGAGCGTGCTCAATGAGCTCATCTAGTTGCATAATATCATCTATACTTATCTGAAAACTCTGTATAAGTATAAAACTTGATAATAGTATGGCAGTCAGTTTATTCACGGAAACAAAGTTAGTGAATTTTTAAAAAGAAAATTTGATATATGTCAGTTATGGTAGATTAGTTACATCCACAACCATCAGAGCCACAAGATTTGTTTGATGTTCTTTTAGGTTTCCAGATGAATTTTCTGATTAGAAACCCTATAGAAACGAGTAGTGCCGAGAAAACTAGTATGTTTTGAATAATATCGTTCATCTATTTTAATATCTGGAATGCAACTAATGCTACAATATAAGCAAAAGCACTCATTACTACTAATTGATATAAGGGCCATTTCCAAGAATTGGTTTCGCGTTTTACAATGGCAAGTGTACTCATGCATTGCATTGCAAAGGCGTAAAACAGTAGCAAGGAAATCCCAGAGGCAAAGTTAAATAATGGTCCACCAAGAATAGGGTTGACTTCGCCAGCCATTCGGTTTTTTATTGTCTCTTCTTCATCACTACCTACACTGTAAATTGTGGCAAGTGTACCCACAAATACTTCTCGTGCTGCAAATGATGATACTATTGCAATACCTATCTTCCAATCGTAGCCTAATGGTCTAATAGCTGGTTCTATGGCTCTTCCTGTGATGCCAATAAACGAATGTTCTAATTTATGAGATGCTATTTTTTGTTGTAATTCTTCGTCTGAAAGGTTATTAGAGGCCAATTGTTCTGTTACAATTTCTTCAGCATTATTAAAATCGTCTCCTGGTCCATAAGAGGCTAAAAACCACAAAATTATAGAAATGGCTAAAATAATTTTACCAGCGCCAAACACAAAGGCTTTTGTTTTTTCTAGAACTGTAAGCGCAACGTTTTTTACGAGTGGTACTTTGTAATTTGGCATTTCTATTACAAAAAAGGTTTTGCTTTTAATTTTTAGCACTTTACTCAGTATCCATGCGGCTCCTACTGCAGCACCAAAACCGATTAAATACAAGAGCATTAAAGTCAATGCTTGGTAACTTAGTCCAAAAAATCTACCTTCTGGAATTACTAATGCAATGATAATAAGGTACACTGGTAATCTTGCCGAACAAGTTGTAAACGGTGTTACTAAAATGGTGATAAGGCGCTCTTTCCAGCTTTCAATATTACGTGTGGCCATAATTGCTGGGATTGCACAAGCAGTACCAGAAATTAATGGAACTATACTTTTGCCGCTGAGTCCAAAACGTCGCATAATACGGTCCATTAAAAAAACCACACGACTCATATATCCACTTTCTTCTAAAATTGAAATAAAGAGAAACAAGAAGGCAATTTGCGGTATAAAAATAACAATACCACCTAAACCTGGAATAATTCCCTCTGTTATTAAGTTAGTGAATGCACCTGCTGGCAAAACACTTTTGGACCATTCGCTTAATGCGGCAAAAGATTCGTCTATAAAATCCATTGGTACACTAGACCAATCGTATATTGCTTGAAAAATGGTAAGTAAGATGATTCCAAAAATAAGATAACCCCAAACCTTATGCGTCAAAATTCTATCGAGTTTAATTCTTAAATCTTTAGCAGATTTTAAATCGATAGTTTGCCCTTTTTTGAGAGTATTGTTTATAAATTGATAGCGTTTTATGGTTTCTTTTTGTTGAAGACGTTTTAAATCGGCTTTAGTTTTTGTTTTAAAGTTGGTAACGTCTTCAATAATTTTTCTGTCTGTTTTACCAAAGTTAACGTCTTGTGTAATGACCAGCCATAACTTGTAAAGTAACTGGTTTGGGAATGCCTTTCTTAGGTTATTAAAGTAAGTTTCGTCTATGGAAGAGGCATTCATACAAGGCTCTGTAGAAAGCTCTTTGTAGCTAGTTATGAGTTCTTTAAGTTCAGAAATTCCGTTGTTTTTTCTGGTGCTTACAAGGGCAATTTTGGTGTTTAACTGTTTTTCTAAATAAGGAATATCGAGAGTGATACCTTTGTAAGCCATTCTATCAGACATATTAATAACTAATATGCACGGGATTTCCAGGTCTTTAATCTGTGTAAAGAGCAAAAGGTTACGTTTAAGATGCTCTACATCGCTAACTACTACAGCAACATCTGGGAAATCTTTATCGTTTTTGTTGAGCAATAACTCAATAACTACATTTTCATCTAGCGAAGAGGCGTTAAGACTATAAGTTCCGGGTAAATCTATAATATGTGCTTTAACACCACGAGGTAGTTTGCAAATGCCTTCTTTTTTTTCAACAGTTATACCAGGATAATTACCAACTTTTTGGTTTAAACCCGTTAAAGCATTAAATACTGAGGTTTTACCAGTATTAGGATTTCCTATTAGTGCAACGTTAATCTGCTTACCCATTTAAAATGTCGATTAAGATGTACATTGCAGTTTCTTTTCTAATAGCCAGATGTGTACCGTTTATGTTAAGATACATTGGGTCTGCAAAAGGGGCGACTTGAACAAGTTCTACAGAATTACCAGGCAAACATCCCATTTCTAATAGTTTTAACGGAATATGAATAGAGGAAACATCTTTAATGATGCCTTGTTCGCCGCGTTTTAGATCTGCAAGTGTCAAACTTATCCTTATTTAGATTGAATTTAAAGAAGCAAAAATAAGCTAAATATTCAAGTGTGTAAAGCGCTTTTAGAAGAATTTAATCTTCTTGCTTTAAGATTTTAATGTCTTCAAGAATTTTTTCGATATCTTCAGGATTGGTACCATCATAGAAACCTCTTATTTGGCGCTTCTTGTCAATAAGCATAAAGTTCTCGGTATGGATCATATCGTACTCGTCACCATTGCCATCTGTTTTTACGGCCAAGTAGCTTTTTCTTGCTAACTCATAGATTTGTTTTTTATCGCCTGTTACTAAATTCCATTTACGGTCAATGACACCTTTTTTCTTAGCATATTTTTTAAGCTGAGCAACGCTATCAATTTTTGGTGTTACAGAGTGCGAAAGTAGCATTACCTCGTCATCACTAATAATTTCTTTTTGTATTTGGTACATGTGGTCTGTCATTATCGGACAGATGGTTTGGCAGGTTGTAAAGAAGAAATCAGCCACATAAATTTTATCCTTGTAGGTGTTTTGCGTAATGGTTTCGCCATTTTGATTAATTAGACTAAAATCCGCAATCTTATGGTATTTTGCCTTATGTTGTATTGCGCTATCTACCAATTCTTCGCTGACCATTGCAGGTTGATAAATAGGGAGAGGTGCAGGTACATTGAGTACATTATAGATGATTGCAAGGATGATAAGAGACAATACGGTAAAGAAAATTCCAAATTTTTTATATTCTTTAAAAAAAGAGAGGAAAGACATAGATTAAGCTTCAAAACATTATGAATTACAAAGATACGATTAAGGTAAATTTTCTTTAATTTTTTTAACAGAAATATAATACTGTAAGACAGGGATTTATAAATCCTTGTTAAAAATATTCTGATTGGAAATACAATTATTTTCTAAATGCCTTTAAAACGTTACTTTTGTCAATCGAAATTTTGAAAAAAACTACATGGAATTTGTAATTAAGATATCCCAATTCTTATTGAGTTTATCTCTTCTTATTGTGTTGCACGAGTTGGGCCACTTTATACCAGCAAAACTGTTTAAAACTAAGGTTGAAAAATTCTACCTCTTTTTTGATGTAAAGTATTCACTTTTTAAAAAGAAAATTGGCGATACGGTTTACGGTATTGGTTGGTTGCCTTTGGGAGGTTATGTAAAAATCGCCGGAATGATAGATGAAAGTATGGATAAGGAACAAATGGCACAGCCACCAAAGCCTTGGGAATTTAGATCTAAACCTGCTTGGCAACGTTTAATTATTATGCTCGGTGGTGTAACTGTAAACTTTATTTTGGCGTACGTTATATATGTTGCTATATCTTTTGTTTATGGCGACTCTGATGTTAAAGTGGAAAGTTTAAAAGACGGTTATTCTATAGAAAACCCCTTGCTAAGTGATTTAGGATTTGAGACAGGAGATAAGGTTTTAGCTATAAACGATGAGCCAATTATTAATGATTCTGACATTGGTTTTAATCTCATTAAAGCACAATCTATTACAATAAGCAGAGATGGTAAGAAACAAACCATTGACTTACCAGAGGACTTTTTAGGGCAATACTCGGCAAGTGGAGTAAAAACCAATTTTGAATATCGTATACCTTTTATGGTGGGTAAAGTTGCAGACTCTTCAGTAAATAAAGGGAAAGGTTTAAAGCAAGGAGATGTTATAACGAGTATTAACGGAAAACCATTAAAGTATTACGATCAACTAGATGAAGTTAAAGGAGATTTAAAAAATACAAGCATTACCGCTGAAGTTTTACATGAAAACGGTACAAAATCTACTATGGATCTAGAACTTGATAAAGATGGTAAATTTGGAATTATACCTTACAATAACCCTAAACGATTTGAAGAATTGGGTTACTATGACATCTTTAGGAAAGAGTATAGCTTTGGTGAAAGTTTTGGTGCAGGATGGAGAAAGTTTACCAAAACCATTAGTAATTACGGAGACCAATTAATGGCAATTTTTAATCCAAGTACAGGCGCTTATAAAGGTTTAGGAGGGTTTAAAGCAATTTACGATCAATTCTCACCGGTTTGGAGTTGGCCTTATTTTTGGGGATTAACAGCCTTTTTATCCATAATGTTAGCCATACTTAACTTACTGCCAATACCAGCATTAGACGGTGGCCATGTAATGTTTTTACTTTACGAAATGGTGTCTGGTCGTAAACCAAGTGAAAAATTCTTAGAGCGTGCGCAAATTGTTGGATTCTTTATTTTAATTGCCTTGGTATTGTTTGCAAACGGTAACGATATATTTAAAGCAATTACACAATAAAAAAATAAGTTTTCATATTGCAGAGATTAAAAAATAATTTATATTTGCGCTCGCAAAAGCGAAAAAAACACCTTCCTCAGTAGCTCAGTTGGTTAGAGCATCTGACTGTTAATCAGAGGGTCGTTGGTTCGAGCCCAACCTGAGGAGCAAAAAAAGCCTGATAATTTTATCAGGCTTTTTTGTTTATTTATGTTGTTGCTTTACTATTTTAAGAATTATATTTCTTCTTCAATTCTTCTAGCATCACAGCCGTCATAGCATCTAAGTTAAAACTATGTTGCCAGTTCCAATCATTTCTTGCTACAGAATCATCAATTGATGATGGCCAACTATCAGCAATAGCCTGTCTAAAATCTGGTTTATATGTAATTTCAAAGTCCGGAATGTGGTGTTTTATACTTTCAAAAATTTCTTTTGGTGTAAAGGATATCGCCGAAAGGTTATAAGAAGATCTAATACTTAAATTATCAGCAGGTGCTTCCATTAAATCTACCGTTGCTTTTATCGCATCGTCCATAAACATCATGGGTAAACTTGTGTTTTCAGAAAGAAAACATTCGTATTTACTAGATTTGATGGCTTCATGATAAATCTCAACAGCATAATCTGTTGTACCACCTCCAGGCATAGCTTTGTGACTAATAATACCAGGATAACGAATACTCCTAACATCAACACCATATTTTTTATGGTAATACTCGCACCAACGCTCACCAACCTGTTTGGTAATGCCGTATACAGTGGTTGGTTCGCAAATGGTATGCTGAGGTGTATGATCTCTTGGAGTTGTTGGTCCAAAGACAGCAATACTACTCGGCCAATATACTTTTTTAATAGTGCCACCCTTGGCTAGGTTCAAAACATGAAAAAGCGAATTCATGTTAAGATCCCAAGCTTCCATCGGATATTTTTCGCCAGTAGCACTTAAAAGTGCAGCCATAAGATAAACCGTATCAATTTTGTAGTTGATACAACAATCTTTAATGGCATTAAAATTTTTGGCATCAATAATTTCAAAAGGCCCAGAGTTTACTAAATCTAACTTTCTGGTATTAATATCGCTGGCAATAACATTCTCAACACCATGTATTTCTCTTAACTTGGTGGTTAGTTCTGTGCCTATTTGTCCGCAGGCACCAATAATTAATATTTTAGAAGGCATAAGTGTAATTAAAGTATTCTCAAAAATATGAAGAATTTAGGTGTTCAAAAATTAAAATTTTCAAAAAAAATGATGTTTAAGTAAAAAGTTGATAATCTATATTTTAAGAGGATACTATGAAATCAAAATAATAGTTTAAGTATATTTACAGCAAACAAAGCACGTTATGAGAATTGGGTTTTGCCTCCTTAATTTATGTTTTATTCTATTTATAAACTGTGGTGACGATAAGGGATCTGAAAAAACTAATACTGAACAAAATACTAATCAACAACCAGTGATTACGGCTAAAGTTATAGAGGGCTTTAAGTACAAGGACTACGCCTTAAGCCCAAGAGCCGAAAATGCAGTTGCCGATTGGGAAAAATACAAAGAATTAGATATACAAATTAACTATCTCAAAAAAGCAGATTTATCATTTTTTAATGGAGACAAAGAGCTTTTAAAAAAATTTATAGAAGAATTTAAGGCGCAAATGCCAGACACACTAAAAACAAATCCCATAATATCGAGAGGTGCAATTATCGAAACAACACTTTTACGATTGAACGAAAGTTTAACCCTCAATAATATTGAAAACCAACTAAAGCTAGAAAGCATAAAAGAGGTGTTGGTTGCATTTTCTAATCTTAACTACCAAGTAAATAAAAAATTAGAACGCGATTTATATGAGAAAATAAAATCGGAATTCTAGAATTTTATTTGTGTTAAAGTTTTTTAAAGTTGTAACATTTATCTGTTCTATAGGTCTTATTATTAATTACGTTTAATTAGAATTAACTAAAATCAAATTATGACACGAGCACAGTCAAAACATAGTCGTTCTCTAGAATGATTTATTGCGGTTTGCTGTGAGCATAATAAAACAAACAATTAAAAACAAATGAAATCCAATCTTAGTCGCGTTCTAGCGCTATCAGGCTTGGCATTCTTTACTGTATTAGCATGTAAGGAGGATGCCAAAAAAGACACTGCCATGGCAGAAGAAAAGATTCCAGGTATTATTTTGGAAAACATGGACACAAGTATTAGTCCAAAAGAAGATTTTTATAAATATGTAAACGGAAAATGGTTAGAAACCAATACCATTCCAGATGACGAAACACGTTGGGGAGGATTTGGTGTATTGCGAAAATCTACAAGAAAAGATGTGTTGGAGATCTTAAATACATCTAAAGAATTAGGGACTTATAAAGAAGGCTCAGACCAGCAAAAAGCATTATTAATTTTTGAATCGGAGTTAGATACCGTTGCGAGAGATGAAGCGGGTATTAAACCAATAGAGCCATTATTAGACAAAATAGATGGAATTAAGAACCTAAACGATATGCAGACAGTTTATGCTACAACACTAGGAGTAGGAGCACCATTTGCTGGTATAGGTTCTAATCCAAGGCTTAATGACAGTAGCATAAATATGGCTTGGTTATTTCCAGCTGGTTTAGGTTTACAACGCGATTATTACTTAGATCAAGATGCAAAGACCGAAGAAATCAGAGGTCAGTATGTAGACCATGTAGCAAGAATGCTTCAATACATAAATTACTCTGAAGCTGATGCTCAAGTTGCAGCTGAGAAAATCCTTGCTATGGAAACACAACTTGCTGAACCTCGTTTAGATAAAGTTGCAAGTAGAGATATTAGAAATTTCAACAACCCAACATCAGTTGCTGATTTACAGAAAATGACACCATCTATCAATTGGCAAAAGTTTATGGACGATATGGGAATTGAAAAGAAAGTAGATACGCTTTTGGTAATGCAGCCAAAGTATATGAAGGCTATGGATGTGTTTTTAAGATCAACTTCAATAGAAGATATTAAGACGTTGATGGACTGGAGTACTTTAAACGGAGCCGCAGGTTATTTAACTACAGAAATTGAAAAAGCCAATTGGGAGTTTTATGGAAAAACTTTAAACGGTTCTAAAGCTATGCGTCCTGCAGATGAGCGAGCTCTCGGTACGGTAGATGGAAGTGTTGGTGAAGCTGTGGGCCAACTTTACGTGCAGGCAAAATTTCCACCAGAAGCAAAAGAGAAAGCTGAAAAAATGATTGAAAATGTTATAACAGCATTTCAAAACAGAATTACCAATTTAGATTGGATGAGTGATGAAACTAAAAAGAAAGCTATTGAAAAGCTGGATAAGTTTACCGTTAAAATTGCCTATCCAGATGAATGGGAAGATTACTCTGACTTACAAGTAAAAGAAGGAAATTCTTATGCTGAAAACATGTTGGCTGTTAGTGCATGGTCTCAAAACAAAAACTTAAGCGAAATCAACGAGCCTGTGGACAAAACAAAATGGGGAATGCCACCACAAATGGTAAATGCTTACCACAATCCATTAAACAATGAGATTGTTTTTCCAGCAGCAATTTTACAACCTCCTTTTTACAACTACACAGCAGATGAAGCTGTAAATTATGGTGGAATAGGTGCTGTCATTGGCCATGAAATCTCTCATGCCTTTGATGATTCTGGTGCGCGTTTTGATGGTGATGGCAATGTAAACAATTGGTGGACACAAGAAGATTTAGAAGAGTTTGAAAAAAGAGGAAAAGCTTTGGCAGACCAATACTCTGCAATAGAAGTTTTGGATAGTGTTTATGTTAATGGCCCTTTTACCTTGGGCGAAAATATTGGTGATTTAGGAGGTGTTCTCGGTGCCTATGATGGTTTACAGTTATATTTTAAAGAAAACGGAAGACCAGGTAATATTGATGGGTTTACACCAGAGCAACGTTTCTTTATGTCTTGGGCAACAGTCTGGAGAATGCTAATTAGGGATGAAGCCTTAAGAACACAGATTAATACTGATCCGCACTCGCCAGGTCATATTAGAGCCACACAACCTTTAAAGAACGTTGATGCTTTTTATGAAGCATTTGATATTAAAGAAGGAGATGCCATGTACTTGCCACCAGAAGAGCGTGTAAGAATTTGGTAAACAATAAATATATCAATAAAACTAAAAATGCTGCCAATTGGCAGCATTTTTAGTTTTATGGTCTTGGTACGTTTAATTCTTTTTATTTGTAGCAGCAGCCTGTTGCGCTTTTTGGTTTTCTAAACCTTGTCTGCTAACTTTTGCTAGATTAAAATTTGGATCTATAGCCAAGGCGTCGTTCATAAGTTTAATTGCCGCGTCAATGTTTGCTGTTCTGTTTTCGGTAAATGTGAGTAAACCTTTAAGACACAAAAGAGCAGCTTTCATAGATGTTTCGTAAGGTTGTTGTGTTTCGTAAAAGGCACGTTTCATATCGTCTTTTACATTTGCTAAACCATATTCAATATTAGTCTTAGCACCTGCTAAATCATTCACTTGAATTTTCATATCAGCCATTTCATAGGCTAAATATACGTTGGGCTCTCTTTTAAATAGAATTTCATAGTGCTCTAAAGCTAGTTTTGGCTGATTAAGATTTTTCAGTGCTAGAGCTTTTACTTCAACATTCATATCTGAGTCTGAGGCATTCTTTTCAACACCAATAGTGTTAAGGGCTTGCATGTACTTACCTTCAGAAAGATATAAATACGCTAAAGTGTCTTTTCTTGCTACTGAAGGCTCTAATACATTAAGGTGCGTTAAGGCACTAATAATACCTTGTACATCACCTTGCTTTTTCATCTCCTTGTAATAAGCCTCGTAGTGTGCTTTTAAATCTGCATTAGTCTGGGCAAAAACACTTACCGAGAAAAGCATAACAACTGCAATTGTAATCTGTTTCATTTTATAAAAAATTTTAGGGGCTAAAACTATAAAATTTTGAGAATATAGCTCTTAATAAACTATTAATTTCTATAGTGCCTGTTTAAAGCTGTAGTTCAAAAGTTGTTCCATTTTGGTGCTATCAATAATTTTTCCTTTACTTTTTTTTGAAGTATTGAATTGCGGCAGGTCTAATTGATGGTGTTTACAAAAAGACGAGTAGTATTCTTTTTTGGAAGGATGCTTTGGAAATGCCGCATTAAATACGTGATTCCAAATATTAGCTTTTAAGATTAAAGATATAATGTTAATACAATCTTCTTTGTGAATAAGATTAACGGGAGCATTTGGGTTTGAAAGGTCTGTTCTACCAGCTAAGTACTTGGCAGGATGTCTATGCGTATCAAACAAACCACCAAAACGAACGACTGTAGTATTGAAGTTTGTGTTTTCCTTAAGCATGTTTTCAATAGTAATGAGTTGTTTACTACTGTTGGATATTGCATTTGGCGCAGAATCGGTATTGTAGATTGGAAAATTGAGATCGTCCTTAAAAACAGAAGTTGAGCTTATGTAAAGCGTGTTTTTAATATCTTGAGACACAACGGCATTAACTAAATGTTGTATCTCGGCCACATGATTTTTATTGGGATGTTTTCTTAAACCTGGTGGAATATTAATGATGATCGACTCGCTTCCCTTTAAAAAATCAATATAATTTCCTGTAATATTATCTTCATTTAAAGCAACGAGATAAGCATCAATGCCAGCATTATGGAGTGTTTTTAGTTTGTCAGTTGATGTTGTAGATCCCTTTACGGTATAACCATTTTTAATAAGCGTTTTAGCAAGCGGAAAACCAAGCCAACCACAACCAATAATGCTAATCTGTTTTTTCAAGAGGTCTTAATAATTTTAGACATAAAAATACATAAGAATTACTTAGCAATTTTTCATTTTGCTAACTAATTAATTTTCAGTAACTTTAAAATAAACACTAAAATTAAATGTTATGGGAATAAAAAGTTTTCAGGGTGCGCGTAAGCAACAACAGAATTTAGCACCAGCAACAGCGCTTAAAGTAAGAGATTACATGACCACCAATCTTATAACGTTTAAACCAGACCAAACGGTACAAGAAGTAGTAGAATCTTTAATAAAGTACAAAATTTCTGGTGGACCAGTAGTTAACGACAGACAAGAATTGGTTGGAATTATCTCAGAGGGAGACTGCCTTAAACAGTTGAGCGAAAGCCGTTATTACAACATGCCCTTAGAGCATGATAATGTAGAAAAGCGCATGGCAAAAGATGTTGAAACTATTGATGGCAATATGGATGTTTTTGATGCTGCCAATAAATTTTTAAACTCTAAACGTAGACGTTTTCCTATTGTAGAAAATGGCAAGTTGATTGGCCAGATTAGCCAGAAAGATATTCTTAAAGCAGCGCTACAACTTAAAGGAGAAAACTGGAATAGATCTAATAAAGGTTAATCATCTCGTTTTACTAACGCATAGTAATCGCTTTCTAAAGGCAGGTAGCCTTGGTCGTACACAAAATAGTATATTGTGCCTGCTTTTGTGGTGTATGTACTTGTAAAATAGTTAAAGTCAAATCCTTTTTCTATAAGTTTTGCTCTAGAGCATTTAGTCTTTTTATTTGGATTTAATGTCTCTAAGATTCTATAATTTTTTCTGAGGCGATTATTGGTGTTTCGTATTAAGTTTTTAGAATCTTTATTGATGCGATTATTATGCGCATTTCTACAACTATCACTGCAAAACTTCTTGTCAATTCTGCCAATAATTCTATCACCGCACTCAGGACATTTTTTATGCATGGGCTGATTTTTTATGAGTTTAATTTACAAAATATTCGCTTACAAACGTTTACATAAAAACTAAAAGATTTATTATACAAATATTTTATGTAGTTGTACAAATAATTATTTATTTTTGAATTGTTAGGATTTAAAAGGGAAATCTTAATGTAATCCACTGAATTTTTAAAATTAATAGCTCACCCAAAGCACCTCCTTTTTGGAGGTGCTTTTTTATTTTCTAATACTTGGATAAGATCATCGACTACTTCTAAGCAGTGCTGCCCTTTTTTAGCGATTTTAATACATGTAAATAAATCATTAAAATTTTTAGTTAAGCCATTACAAGTTTTAGAGCAGAGACAGAAAACCTAAATATTAAGCTAACCTATTTTGGGCGTAGAGCGCCTTACGGCGAATTTATTGGCGACCCAAGTTATTCTTTTAATCGTTGTGGCTTTTTTTTGTTATAGACATAATGGGTGAGTAAACAATAATTAATACCATCCGTTGAAGCTAGGTCTTTATCGTTTTTTGAATGGAAATAACATTTAGTCACAGCAGCAATTTTTATCACTTTTTGCTTTTTCGAAACATTCGTACCCCTCTTTAAATGCAAAATAAGACAACCCAAGTGTTCCGATACTGTCGATATAAGAAATTCCGAATAACTCGTATATTCCACTACTTATTAGTAAAATAATAGACATGTAGACACAGACCATTGTACAGTTTGCATCTGCTAAAATTGGCGTTGAATTTAATTGGTTTCCGACTCTCCTTTTCCAAAGAACTAAAAACCACATAATTAGAATTGAGGTTATAGAAATTACAACTCCCCAAAACGTGGTTAAAGGTTTATGGCCAGTCCAAATATTATAGATACTCGTGATTACAAGTCCAAAAACTAAAATATAGAACGCAGCTCCAGTAATTCTTAATGCCGTTCGTTCAAAATCATCACGTTGGCTATTCGGATTATTTTTAATTCTCAAAACCATATGTGCTATTCCAAATCCAGAGATGACTTCTATAAAACTGTCGGATCCAAAACCAAAAAGCGCCAGACTTTCATCTTCAAATCCGAGGTAAGTAGAAATTAGACCCTCAACAATATTATAGACTATTGTAAAAACGGCAAGACCGAATGCAGTTTTGTACAATGCTTTTATATCTTTTGTGATATCATTTTTCATTACATTTTTAAGTTTTGCTACCGTTTTGTTACCGTTTTGGTAATGGGTTGTTAGGTACAATAGCACCTCATCTTGTAAGGCTAGAGGTAGGTATATGTTAAACCAAAATGTGCCACAATTTTTTAAATTTACAGAAGTAAAATACCCAATCACGTCTACGTTTTTTATGTTTTTGTTTTTGGCTTGTAACTATTGTTTAAATGACTTGCAGCCATTTTTTCCCTGTATTGTTGTACTATAATCTTTGTAAATTCTGCTTTATTACTTCTTAATAATTCTATACCACCTTCATTCACGATAGTTGGATTAAAATCCCTTAAATGATTGTCGCTCCAAATTCCCAATTCTACAATTATGGGTGTCATTGCCAAGCCTTTCTCGGTTAAAAGGTAGATGTTAGATTTCTTATTGTTTGGAAGTTTTGTTTTAGTAATAATTCCAAATGCTTCAAGCTGTTTCAATTTTGTGGTCAGTATGTTGGTCGCAATGCCTTCATCACTTTCTGTAAAGTCCTTAAAGGTCTGCTTATTTTCCATAAGCATTTGTTTTACAATTACCAACATCCATTTATCACCCAAAATATCAAGTGCTGTTGTAAATGGACAATTACATCTAAATTTTGTTTCCATTTTTTCTATTCTCATCAATTGCAAAGGTATTAAAAAAAATATCACTTGCATTTTGCAATTTATTTACATTATTACTTGCAAAATAAAAGTATTATTGTAATTTTGATTGCATAATACAAGTAATAAAAACTCATAACATGAAAAACGTATTCATAGTAT
Source organism: Winogradskyella sp. J14-2 (assembly GCF_001971725.1). Lineage (NCBI taxonomy): Bacteria > Pseudomonadati > Bacteroidota > Flavobacteriia > Flavobacteriales > Flavobacteriaceae > Winogradskyella > Winogradskyella sp. J14-2. The sequence continues at coordinate 2,171,785 of NZ_CP019388.1, forward strand.
TAGTGATCGCTAGTGCATTTGCAAGTTGTAATTCAACTAAAACAAATTCAAATAGCGACAAATCAACACAAACTTCTAATTCAAAAACATTAAAAATGAACAAAAAAGAAACCGCTGTGGCTTTTGTACAAGCCGTAACCTCGCAAGATGTGGATAAAGTAAGAGCACTAGGCAATCCAGATTACATTCAACACAATCCATTTCTTCCCACAGGATTAGAACCTTTTATTCAACTGTTTCCTATGCTAAAAGAAAATGGAACCAAAGCCGAAGCAGTTCGTGTTATTGAAGATGGAAATTTTGTAGTACTACATCAATTATGGACAGGTGCCAAGCCTTTTGGTGCAGATAAAATGGTGTCTTTCGATATTTTACGATTTGATGAAAATGGCAAAATAGCCGAACATTGGGATGCTCTGCAACCTTTTGTAGAACAAACAGCAAGCGGAAGAACTCAAGTAGATGGTGCAACTGATATTGTAGATTTAGACAAAACCGAAGCGAACAAATCCTTGGCAAAATCTATGGTAGAAGATATTTTGATGGGCAAAAATCCGAATAAAATTTCCGATTACATCAGTACCGAGCAATACGACCAACACAATCCTAACATCAAAGATGGACTAAATGGAATAGTGGAAGCTGTCCAGTACCTCACTTCGCAAAACAATATGTTTCAGTACACTAAAATCCATAAAGTATTAGGTGAAGGTAATTTTGTACTCACCGTGAGTGAAGGTAAATGGAATGGAACAACAAATGTTTTCTACGATTTACTACGTTTTGAAAATGGAAAAGCCGTAGAGCATTGGGACGTTATACAAGAGATTCCTACCGAAAATTTAGCGAATGATAATGGAATGTTTGGATTTTAAAAACGAAAATAATTATGAAAAAAGCACTGATTATAAACGCGCATCAAGAATATCCTTTTGCCAAAGGGGAATTGAATAAAGAAATCGCCAAGCGTATTGGAAACTATCTAAAAAGTATTGGCTACGAAATTAAAACTACTACAATGAAAGACGAATGGAATACAGATGAAGAAGTGGATAAACATACTTGGGCAGATGTCGTTGTTTTACAATCACCTACCAATTGGATGGGTTTTCCTTGGATTTTTAAGAAATATATGGATGAAGTTTACACCGCTGGTATGTTTGGTAAAATGAGCCAGAATGATGGAAGAACAGCAGAAAACCCAAAGAAAAATTATGGGGCTGGTGGATTAATGCAAGACACCAAATATATGTTATCCTTAACGTTTAATGCTCCAGAAGAGTCTTTTAACGACCCAGATGAATTTCTATTTGCAGGTAAATCGGTGGATGATTTATACTTTGCACAGCATATGAATTTCAAGTTTTTTGGTATGCAACCATTGCCAACCTTCGCTTGCTTTGATGTAATGAAAAACCCAAATATTGAGAATGATTTTAAAAGGCTAGAATCGCATCTTGAGACTAATTTTAAAGGGTAGTTAAGATTTCATTTGATTAAAATACAAAATCACAAGGGTCTAGGTTCTTGTGATTTTTTTGTTCGAAATTTTTGTTCAAATGTCACGTATAACCGTCAGTTACGGGTTAAAGTACGCAAATTTTTCGGTTAAGAACTGGTGTTAGCAATTCTGAGTGGATTTGGGCATAGTCGAATGCGCCGTAATTACGGTTATACATTGTTGTGTAACGTCTTTATTTCTTTTTCAATTCGGTTTGTTTCCGCTTCGACCAATGGTTTTAATTTAAGTTGCCTTACTTTTTTAATATATTAATCGCTTTATTATAATCTTTTCGCAATAGTTCGACATTAGCTAAATTCAATAAAACGATTGATTTATCATTTTTAGTTCTTAAACCCATATGCAATGCTTGAGTCAAATCAGAATGGCTTTTTTCAAAGTCCTTTTTCTCTAAAGCAATAATTCCAGTTGTAAAGTAGTAATAACTCTTATGTCCTTTAGTCAGTTTATCTGGATTTTTGATTTTAGAAATCAATTCTTCTGCTTTTTTTATGTTGGCTTTTTTTATTTGTTGAAAAGCAGCATAAACAGTACCGTATTTGAAATATCCATAAATAATTAGTCCACCTGCTATTAGCATCATTGACATATTTGCAAAATCCTCTTTTGAGTAAAAATATGCAGCCGTAATTAAGCTAAATATAACAAGTACAATTCTTATAATTGGTGTAAACATATTTTTCAGAAGTAAGCGAGAACAAGCAATTACTTATAGCCATTGTTGTAGCACGTTATTTTATTCTTTAATATATCTTATACTAAATCCATTTCTTATATCTATTTCTTCAAAGGATATCTCACCATTATTAAAAAACGTTGCTACGGTTCGCTGGTTTAAAGTTGTGTTTGTATTTGACGTGCAAAGACGAGCTAACAATTCTGAAAAATCTGGTGTTCCGTTATTAATTGTGTTTCCAGCTGGTTTAACTGTAAAATCGTAGAGGTCTGTTCCATTTTCAATAGCCCAACCTGTTTGGGTCTTTAAAACTGTTGCTTCATTTCCAATATGTCCTTCACTAACCAAAAAACTAATGAGTTCTTCAAAATCTTGTATGGTAGGTAACCTCCAACCATCAATATCTAGTTTTCCCGATTGTATAGCTTCATTGTTGTAGTGAGCACCATAAAAATCTATCGGTAAGTCCTCCGGATAAATATCATTTAGGTCTTCGGTAAAAGCCCATTGAAAAAGTTCTCGTGGATTGCTTGTTTCAAACCAGTCAAATGGTGACTGATTAGGCATAAAGTGTCTGTATTCAGTAATCGAACTACCGTCATTAAATGTTGTTGTTTTCAAATTTTCAGCCATCCAGACTTGATTTCCCAAAGTAATCGTTTCATAGACATTTCCGTCTGCATCCATTAAGGTGATATCTGGATTCTGATTATCAGTATTGTCTTCATCTTTATTGCAAGAGATTAGTCCTAATCCAAAAAAGATTAGAAATAAAAGATTAAATAGTTTGTGCATATTTCATTTTGTTTTAATGTGCTACGGTAAAGTGTATGATTTCATTGTGTGATTAAGCAACTAATTTAGCAAATACAGACTGAATAGAAAATCCGCGAGGATTTTCGTAAGTAAGCCTTTAATAGCAATGAATTATACACATTGTTGCCGGCTGGTTTTTTTACTTTTTTCTATATAAAAACCTTTCTCCAGAATCTGGGTCTCCGATAAAATCCCAGATTATAATTCCGTCATCTTGTAAATATAAATCATAATATGTTGACATTCCTTTTTCATACAAGTTGCTTTTGTCAAATCGAATATTTAGAACCCATTTTTCTCCTTTAAAGTCCTTTCCAATTTTCCAAGTTCCGCTTGTATTCACATATTTATCTTCGGTTTTGTCAAATACGTTTACATAATTCGGCAAGTTCGAGATTGAGAAAGTTCCATCTTTCTTGAGATTCAGTTCAATTTTTTTCTTTTCGTAACCTTTGTGCTCGTTCAGTTCATAACTGAATTTATCAACTTCCCAAGTTCCAACCATTTCTGCTCGAGTCGGCTTTTTAGTCAGATTTTTTGTTGTAATCCCATTTACTGGGCTAACATTGAAATATCTGCAACCTATGAAAGTCGTTAAAATTAGCAGGCATATAATTCTTTTCATTTCAGATTTTCAATTCGTGCGTGGTTTTGTTTAACCTGCTGCCAACGGTCTAGTGTATGATTTCGTTGCGTGTTTCAGCACTAAAGTTAGTAAATAAATCACGGATAGAAAGTCCGCGAGGACTTTCGTAAGTAGGCTATTACCAGCAATGAATTATACACGTTGTTGTACGCTGGCTTTTATCTTAAAAATTTAAATTTGGGATTGTAAATTATATCATTTCCATTACTAATTCTTAATGTATTTAGTAATATGAAAATTAAATTGATAAAGTACATAACTCCAATAATAATGAAAATCCTACTTAGAGTAAAACTTTCTAATATTCCAATTTTTGAAAAGAGAAACCATAAAAAAGGAATAAAAAACAGAAGTAATGTCCAAGTTATCTCAAAATTGATTAGATCTTTTCCTAATTTATTGATGTTTTTGATTTTTCCTTTTCGTGATGTCCATAATATGAATGGTATTAAAATTCCAAGTAGAGGAAAGAATAGAAAAGTTAGGGCTGAGAGATTTAGAAACGTCAAATATCTTTTGTCTTCTTTTATAGACCAATCAATTAATTCATCTGGATTTACATTCAATGCATTTGATAATCGTTTGAGTGATTCACCAGTTGGATTTGTCTCTCCATTTTCAATTCGTTGAATAGTTCTCAAACTCAGTCCTGATTCTTCGGATAGAAACTCTTGAGACATCCCTTTTTGTTTTCTTAATTCTTTTATTCTTAGTCCTAAGAGATTCTTATTCATCTTCTAAAGTATTAGTTTTTTGTATCTCATTTTTTCTATTGCTCATAAATGCAATTGTTATTGAGCCTAATATAAATCCAGGTATGATTTGTACCAGAGATCCATAACCTATATGATTTAATAGAGCTTGTCCAAAATTATTAAAATATAATCCATAATGTGTGCCTATTTCATAGTTAGTGTCAATCCACCAAAACAACGCAACAGGAAACCTTGAAATTGGTGAATAAATTAGCAAACTCAACAATAGTAAAAGATAGGCATGTTTTGTTTTATATAACTTTGTTCCCCAATAAATTGCAAATGCTAATGTTAGCCAAAGCAATCCAACAATAAAAATAGCACTATCAGGTAATCCAATAAGTTCAAGTGAGAATCGAATTGGTGTTAAAATTAATGCAATTATTATTGGAATTTTGGCGAGATGAAAAGCTCGATAAACTGTTGATTTTTGATTGATGTCTAATTCTGTTTCCATTAATATAACTATGATTAAATGTTTGAAACAAAAGTAAAACAGTAGTGCGGACATTGATGTCGTCATGTTTATGACATTATTACGTCATCTATGTTCAATATGAGAAGGATTAAAAAACCAGAACTTATTTTTCAGCTTGCGTACAACTACCGTATAAATGCATGTTTTTCTATCAAAATTAAATCTACGATAAATGCCTATAAAAACAAAGCTTAATCATTTACAAACGGTTACAAGCGTTTACAAACGAAATTAAGCATGTAACTACCGACTAAAATTTGATGGCCATCTCATCTTTGCAGTGTTGAATCATTTAGGGTTCAATTGTATTAACTGTTTAACATATTAAATTTAAAACACATGAACACACTAAAAAACAAAGTACAGTTGATTGGTAACTTAGGAAAAGACCCAGAAATAATTAACCTTGAGTCTGGTAAAATGCTTGCAAAATTTTCTGTAGCCACAAACGAAAGCTATAAAAATGCTAATGGCGAAAAAGTAACAGATACGCAATGGCATAATATTATTGCTTGGGGGAAAACAGCTCAGATTGTTGAAAAGTTTGTAACCAAAGGTAAAGAAGTAGCCATAGAAGGTAAGTTAACAACACGCTCTTGGGAAGACAAAGACGGTATAAAACGTTACACTACCGAAGTGGTTTGTAGCGAGCTTTTAATGCTTGGAAAATAATAACTAAATAGATTATAAATACTAACTAGCCTTAAAAAAATTTGTTTTTTAAGGCTAGTTTTATTTTTGAACTTTGCTAAACGTGTTTACTCAACAATGAGTGTATATTGTGGAGTTGGGTTCATAGGGCAGAAATAAATATATTCTCCTTTTTTCAATGTGGTTATATTAGTTTTTTCTTTACTATTGTTATCTACCGCTTTTGTAACATAAGCGGTTTTAATATGCGCATTTGGGTTTGATTTGGGAGCCAAAACAAATCCTACCTGGTGGCCTACATCATTATTTTTTATTTCAAAAATATAGTTGCCTTCTTCTAAGGTGATTGCTTTTTGCGTAAATGCACCTTTAGTTTGTTCTAAAGACACAACCGTTGCTTTTTCAGCTGCCATTTGGGTGTCTTTTTTAATGTTGTCTTGTGCATAGCTTGTTAAGGATAAGCTTAATGCTATAACTAATGTTGAAATGATTTTTTTCATAATTCTAAAATTTAAACGTTATTTATTTAGGTTTTATACTGTGGCTGCTGCTAAAGGTTGCGCCACAGGAAAATCTACAGGAACCTGCGTTGTACTGTGGATATAATTAGAGATGGTTTTGTCTCCAACCAAAGCAATGGTATCTATTAGATTTCCTTTAGTATAACCAGCATTAAAGAAATTCTCTAGAACATCTGCATCTGTACGACCTCTATTTTCCGTAATGTTCTTAGCCAATTTGGCTAAAGCATTAAGTTTGTTGTTTACGGTAGAGTAACCAGCTCTTAGTTCTAAAATTTGTTCTTCAGTAAAACCATTCATTTTACCAATTGCAGTGTGTGCAGATAGGCAATAGATACAATTGTTAACTTGACTAACCGCTAAGTTTACAACTTCTTTTTCTTTGGCAGAAAGTGAGGTTTTTGCATTAGCAAAATTTAGGTAGTTTTCTAAAGCAGTATCGCTATGTGCATATGTTGCGTATAAGTTTGGTACAAATCCCAAAGCTTTTTTTAGATTGTCAAAAATTGCTTTGTTGTTTTCACTAACGTTTTCTCTTGTTGGTACATTAAATGTGTTCATAATTTTAGTTTTTTATGCTGAATATATCAGCGATTGTTATTTAATTTTTGATGGTACAAAGTTGCCATAGTAAAGGAGGTCATAGAATAGAAATACTTCCCTTATACGTGTCAATATGTCCTTAATGATTAATGTGTGGTTTTTCAGCGTCACAATAATAATCGTGTAATTGTTCATGCTCGCAATGCGTATGAGATAATGTGTTGGTTGCAATACGTCTAGGACTGTTTGCAAATATTTCAATAAGATTGAATATTGATTTAATGGAATGTTTCATCTGTTATAGTTTTAAAAATTATACTACAAAGATGAGGTAGTAGATAAGCAAATGGAATGTAGAATTTACCCTTAAGCTTGTCAATTTTTCCTAATCTATAGGTTTAAGCGACTTTTTAAACTCAGAGGGAGATTTTGATGTGTATTTTTTAAATAAACGGCTAAGGTGAGAGGCATCTTCAAAACCAATATCGTGAGCAATTTCTTTTGCAGATTTATCTGTGTAGGTTAATAATCGTTTTGCTTCTAATATAATACGCTCGTGGATAATTTGTAGTGGGCTTCGGTTTAGCTTGGCAAAATTATTAGAAAGTGTTTTAGGAGATTTAAAAAGTTGTTGGGCATAAAACGAAACACTATGTTCTGTTTTAAAATGTTGTTCTACTAAAAAATTAAAAGATCTAAGCAGATCTATCTTTGTGTTTTTGGGCGTTTCAATAATGCCTTCTTTTGCTTTTAGAAGTCGCGTACTTTTTATGATAAACCTAGCCATAAGCATTCTCAGCATTTCGGCCTGTATATTGTCTTTTGTTTCGAGCTCATCAATAAATACTTCGTGTAATATTTTAAATTTGTGCTGCTCTATTGTATTGAGTTTTATTATAGGAATATTTATGTTACCAAAAAACAATATACCAACACAGCTCACTTGCTTATCATGATCTTTAATGCAGTAAAACTCACGGTTAAACTGATAGATTAGTGCATCGGCACCAGTTCTATATTGCAGATATTGTATGGGTGTGAGGGCTAAGATATGATTTGGTGGAAGTGTTACCGGAACGCTATCTATAACAAGTTCTATAGCGTGTTGGTTTGCCCAAATAAAGGTATAGAAATCGACCTGCTTTGGTGTTACAAATGCTTGTAGATCTTTTGTGTTACCGATATTGAAGACTGCACCAGTAGAAAATTCTTTAAAAAAATACATCATGTGTATGTATGTCTACAAACCAAACTAAACATTACAAAAAAGAACTAAGCCACTTTCTTAAGCAAATCAAAACAAGGGCATTTTTTACACCGTTTGTGCTCTGCTTTTTTGTATTTCTTACAGCATTTGGATTTTACTTTACCCAAGCCCTCCATTCCATAAGATTCAAGAACTTTAATGCGTTCTCTTTTTAGTTTTTTATCTTTTTTCTTTTTTGCCATATTGATGCCTAAATCAATATGGCAAAAGTAATTATTTTAATTTATTCTAAATAAATTTTAACATTAAATACCAGGTCCAGGAGTCTGAGCTGCAGAGCTTACGGTTAACTGTTGTATGTCTCTGTCAAATAAATAAAGCCCTCCTTTATCATCTCCAATCATGTTAATTTTATCAAGAATAGTTCTTGCCACTGCTTCTTCTTCAATTTGTTCAGCAACATACCACTGAAGGAAATTGTGTGTTGCGTAATCTTTTTCTTGTAAAGAAATATGAACTAATTCGTTAATACTTTCTGAGACAAATACCTCATGCTTTAGAAGTTTTTGGAACATTTCCTGAAACGAATTAAAGGTAACGTTTGGTGCGTTTAATTCTGAGATATGTGCATGTCCTCCGCGTTCATTGACAAATTTTACAAGCTTTAACATATGCTCTCGTTCTTCATCTGACTGGTCGTACATAAAATTAGATATACCTTCTAGCCCTTTTACTTCGGCCCAAACAGCCATGGCTAGGTAAACTTGAGATGACTCAGCTTCAATTCTTATTTGTTTATTTAATGCAGCTTCAATTGATTTTGATAACATAATTTTAAGTATTTCTTATAAAAATAGGAACTTTTAAATCAATTAAAAGTTAATGAGGTGTTATAATGATAATTCATATTTAATCTAATTTGAAAGATGGTATATATAGCTCTTTTTAGAAGAAAATGTCTTGTGCTAACCGAAATGTGTTGGCATGCGCATTTACTATAATTTTAATATCTGCAGAATACCCTCCACCCATACTACACATAACTGGAATGTTGAGGTCTTTGCAGGTTTGTAGGACAAAACGGTCACGTTCTTTGCAGCCTTTAACCGTCATGCCTAGTTTTCCTAATTTGTCAGAAGCTACTACATCTACGCCACAGAGGTAGTAAATAAAATCGGGTTGTTGTTTGTCAATGAGTTTGGTTAAGGTATTTTTTAATAAGTTAAGGTAGGTATTGTCATCTGTGCCATTATTAAGCGCAATATCTAAATCGCTTTGTTCTTTTCTAAAAGGATAGTTGCTTTTGCCATGCATAGAAAAGGTAAAAACAGAATCGTCGTATTTAAAAATTTCTGCAGTTCCATTGCCTTGATGCACGTCTAAATCCACAATAAGAACTTTGTTTACTAATCCTTTGTTTTGAAGATATCGAGCTCCAATTGCTTGGTCATTTAGTAAGCAAAACGCTTCACCACGATTGGTATAGGCGTGGTGTGTGCCGCCAGCTATATTCATAGCAATACCATGTTTTAGGGCATGTTCACTTGCTTTTATGGTGCCATCTGCAATGATGACCTCGCGCTCAACTAAAACCTCACTAAGCGGAAACCCTATTTTTCGTGCAGCACGTTGGTCTAAAGTAATATTTACCAAATCGTAATAATATTCTGGTGTGTGCACTGCCAAAATATATTTATCGTTTGGTTTTTCTGGTTCAAAAAAATTGTTGTCCTCACAGGTGCCTTCATGCAACAATTGCTGAGGTAACAATTCGTATTTCTCCATAGGGAAACGATGCCCTACAGGCAAAGGATGCTTGTAGATAGGGTGGTATGCTATTTTGAGCATATACTAGACAATTTTTTGTCTAATTTAATGATATCGATTTTTCCTCAAAAATAAATGTACCATCATTTGTAATGCCTTCAATAAAAAGTGTAACTGGTACTTGTGGCTGTGCTATTTTAAATACAAGTTGTCCATTGTTATTTAACGTTAGATTAGGTTTCCAATCAATAACTCCATACTCTTTAAAGAAATCATCTTCATAGTATTTGTACTTAGGTGTATAGAACTTTTTCCTTTTGTTAAAAGTTAGAGGAAACTCATAAGTTCTGGTAATATTTTTAGGGGCTTTGGCTCTTGCTGGGTCTTTGGTGTAAATCTTAATAGCGCCTCGAGGGCTTCGCATACCTTCTCCCAAACCAAATCGGTTAATCTCTATAAAATCTACATCTTCAATTAGTATTGGGTCTAAAATAGAAAGGTCTACTAGTAATACATCGTTTAAGAAAAAATTAACGGAACCAGGACTTTGCATACCCATGCTATCTATTACACCTAAATTATTTCTGGGACCATTAGGGCCATATACATCTGGATCTAACAGAAGCCATGCTTTAAAAGACAAATAATTCCAAAGAGAGAAAAATTGCTTTTCATCCTCTTCGCTAACCACACTGATTTTTCCATATCTTCCTCTGCTCAATTCAGCTCTTCGCTTTAGTTGCTCTTGCCATGGACTAGATTTTACGACAACCTCATCGAGCTTTTCAACTTTTTCTGAATTATCGAAAATAACGTTACTTGAGTAAGCAGAATCGCGCTCTATTTTAAAAGTAGGTTTAATTTCTTCAATGAAGTTTGTTTTGAAGTTTGGAATTTTTTGAGGAAAAAACTGCGTGTAAAGATTTGCAGGTTTTAGACCTTTTGAATTGGTAACTTCAGTGAGTTTTATGGTTTGGTCTTCTTCGGGATATAGATTTTTTATTATATAACTCTTGCTTTTAGTATTCCCTTCTGCAATGAGGAATCCCTTATCGTCAAAATAGTACATTAAGTCATTAGGCTGGCCACTCTCATTGATATTACTGGAGACGTAGTTTGCTTTTAGAATAATACCTTGTTCAAAATCGAAATTTATATCGGGCGGATTATGAAAAATAATATTCCAGTCGTAACTGCTCCATCCTTGTGTGAGCAATAAATTATCGAGTTCAAACTTTTTCTTTTCCGTGATGTCGGTAAAATAATATTTTGCATTTTCTACAGGACCATTGAGGTAGGGTTGTAAATAATTATAACTGATGATGTTATGGGATCTGTTGTATGATTGTGTTTCTTGAGGTAGTACGGATATGCTAATATTATGGGTGCTTAAAGTATCTGGTGCTTTAAAGTTTAGCGTAACGTTTACCGAATCTAATTCTTTGGTTACTGTTGGTGAGTTTTTGGAAGAAATGATGTTAATTCCGTTGTAATTAAAAGTTAAACGTTCGGCTATAGGTGTGTTGTTTTCGTCAAAAAGTGTAAGAATATTTATGCCAGGATTATTATCTAGCTCTAAAACTTTTGTAATAACAGGTTGGTCTGTAAAATAAATGTCCATTAGGTCATAATTATCACCATTATGCAAGAATAGCGAATAGCGTTTGTGCTTAATAGTATCGAGAGTTTCTTCATTAGTTATAACACTGATTAAGAACCTATTTTTAAAACGCTTTAACGAAAGGATAACACCTTGTTTTTTAATAGTTTGATTGAGCTGCAACTTATAGACGTTATCTTTATGGCTAATATTTATGGAATATGTAGTACCATATTGAGGGATTAATGGAAATCTACCTATACCAAACTGATTGGTTTTAAATGTAGTGATAACTGTACCGTTATTATCTACAACTTCTCCAAGTGCCAAATCTAAACCATAGCCATTACGGCCTTTTATAACCACACCTATGGTATTTTCTACACCGTGGAGCAAATGCCCACTTTCGGGCAGAAACTGAGCGTCGATATCAATAGTAGTTGCCACGTTGTCTTTAGGTTGGTAGGTTTCAATACTTTCAACTTTAAAACTTTCGACGAAGAAATTATTTTCGTTGAAGTTTCTCATCCAGTTGGTGTAGGCCTTTATGGTGTAAGTGTTGTTAGAAAAAAGGGAGTCTATTTCAAAAATATTAGATGCTACACCGTTATCTACCATCAACATTTTTTGTTTTATTATTTTTTCATTCTTGTCTTCAATAGTTACATATAAGTTTTTGGTGGTTGTTGACAGTTTTTTATCATTTTTATTTAAGACATAAGCTGTAAAGCCCAAGGTCTCACCGACAAACAAGGTAGACTTATTAAGGTGCAGGTATACAACCTCTCGAGGAAGATGTGTATAGTCCTCGTAAGCATCTGAGATAATATCGATTTCGTTCTGAGAGGCAACGGATTTTGTTGCAAGTAGTAATATAGTAACGCAAACACTTATTTGAACAAGAGCTATCTTCATAATGAATTAGGTATAGAATAGTGAATACTAAAAATCCTTCTTAATTTAACAATAAATAGTATAATTATGAAACAACTTTAACTTCAATTTAGACTTGTCGATCTTCCAGCGCACCCATGCAGTGATTGGAGGTTTTATAGTCCAATCTAAAAAAAGGATTTTTAAATTAAGATTAAAAGGTATTTAAAACCTAATTAAACTAAATTGTTTTTCTTTTAGGTTAAAGTATGCGTAGTAAGGTGTATTGTTATGAAAAAAAATATCTTCACCTGTGATGCCTTTGTAATCTACCATATATGAATCGATCATGTTACTCAATCCAGGCTCGAATTCTTTTTTAATATGCTCGAAATTTTCCGAAAGCACGGTATCAAAAAAAGTTGCTTTTGTAGTACTGTAAGAGTAGAAGTTACTAAAAGTAGGGTTAAAAGCAGGGACAAAAGTGTTTGTGTTCGAGTCAAAAGTGGTAGTGGGTGTCATTCCAAAGCCAGTATTACTTGTTGGTACCAACTTATATCCTCCGATTGTGATTTCATATAAATCATCAACTTTTATTACGGAAACACCAATTTTACCAGAACTAACTTTTCTCAAAAATTTAGATGTCGCCTCTAGTTGCCGAGTGGTTTTAAATGGTATTGCTGTTTGCCCTTCTTGAATTATTGGGCCATTTTTAAATGTAATAGGTTTATCTTTGTGCAAATAAAATTCCTTTAAAACGGTATTGTTTAAATCTTTGATGTTAAAGCTCATTTCTTTGCGCGAACTGGCAATTTGGAAAACCTTATCATCGCAGATAAAAGAATTAAACTTTTCAAAATCATCTATTTTTCCTTTAGGATAGGCGTAGGCATGTTGTTCAACCTCAAAGGTGTTTAAATCTACACTATAGGTTATTGTGCCTTTTTTCTCAATGTCTATTGATACAATAAGCTGGTTGTAAAACTTAAAAATCTTATTAGGAGAAGATGCTTGTTCAATAGATGTGGGTATTCTATGATCAATTTTTACAAAATTAGATGCTTCGATTTGATTTCTAAAAAGAGAAAACGTATTTGTTGCTTTAAGGACAAACCCTTTTTTTTCTTGTTGCTTAATAGAAATCGTTTTTATGACTTTTAAACTTTTGTCTTTTTGTAACTTTCTAATTATTAAATCATTATCCTTAATGGTTATAAATAATAATTCATTGTTATAGATTAGAGTATCAATATAAAGTTCATCATCATCTAACTTAAACTCTAGATCGTGGGTTGTTGATACTGTATTATCAAAGTCTACAGAAACCAAGGCTATTTGAGAAATATAGTCATTGGCGTACAATAAATGATAAGTGTTACGGTCTATAGCATAACCTATTGGGTCGCTGAATTTCTTCTTCGGAGCTTTAAAAGTAAAAGAGGATATTGCATTAAAGTTTTCATCAAACAGATTGGCATGAATCTCTTTTCGGTCTAATATTAGAAAAGCGAAATTATTATTGTCTGAATTAACAAGGGAATAGGTTGTTTTTTTAGTGCGTGAATTTTTAGTATTTATGGTATAGTTTAGTACATTGATTTGGCCAAAACTAAACTGTATGATTAAAGAAATTATAAATACAAAACTTAATTTCATTTAACTTATTTTCAAGCCGTTAGCAACCCCTTCGGTATTAGGATTTACAAACACTAAATTACCACGCTTATCTTCGGTCATTAAAATCATACCTTGACTTTCTACACCTCGCAGTTTTCTTGGTGCTAAGTTGACTAAAACTGTTACACGTTTGCCAATGACGTCTTCTGGCGAAAAGCTTTCCGCAATACCAGAAACAATAGTACGTGTGTCTATACCAGTATCAACTTTAAGCACTAATAATTTTTTAGTTTTTGGCATTTTTTCAGCCTCTAAAATGGTACCAACGCGAAGGTCTAATTTTGTAAAATCATCAAAAGTTATTTCCTCCTTTTGAGGTTCTACTTTTTTATTAGCTGCTTCGTTAGCTTTTTTACTAGCCTCAAGCTTATCTAATTGTTTTTGAATAGTCTCATCTTCAATCTTAGAAAATAATAATTCTGGTTTTCCGGATTGAATGCTGTGACCAGAAGGAAGTAAAACGTCTTTGATTGAAATGTCTTCCCAATTAGATTCTGAAACAAGTTCAGAATGACAAAGAATAGATTTCAATTTATCAGACGTAAACGGTAAAAACGGTTCGCTTAATACTGCTAATGCCGAAGCAATTTGTAAAGCCACAAACATTACGGTTTTTGTACGTTCTTCGTCTGTTTTTATAGTTTTCCAAGGCTCTTCGTCCGCTAAATACTTGTTGCCGAGACGTGCCAAATTCATAAGTTCTTGGCTGCCTTCTCTAAAACGGTAACGCTCAATGGAACTTGCAATTACCGCAGGATATGCTTTTACAGCTGCCAAGGTTGCCTCGTCTATAGGTTTAAATGCTGATGGTTGCGGAATTTCGCCATTGTAATATTTGTTGGTGAGTACAGCAACACGATTAATGAAATTACCAAAAATAGCCACTAGTTCATTGTTGTTTCTGGCTTGGAAATCTTTCCAAGTAAAATCATTGTCTTTAGTTTCTGGTGCATTAGCTGTTAAGGCATAACGCAACACATCTTGCTGATTTGGAAAGTCTTCTAAATACTCTGGTAACCAAACTGCCCAGTTTTTTGATGTTGAAAGTTTGTTGCCTTCCAAATTTAAAAACTCGTTGGCTGGTACATTTTCTGGTAAAATGTAAGAGCCTTCAGCCTTTAACATCGATGGAAAAATGATACAGTGAAATACAATATTGTCCTTACCAATAAAGTGCACAAGTTTAGTGTCTTCATCTTTCCAGTAATCTTCCCAGTTTTTGCTTGCACGTGCTGCCCATTCTTTGGTAGCAGAGATGTAGCCAATTGGTGCATCGAACCAAACATAAAGCACTTTGCCTTCTCCACCTTCTACAGGTACAGGAATTCCCCAATCTAAATCTCTGGTTACGGCCCTTGGGCGTAATCCGTCGTCTATCCAAGATTTTACCTGGCCGTAAACATTAGGTTTCCAGTCTTTTTTATGACCTTTTAGGATCCATTCACGTAAAAATTCTTCGTGTTTATTTAAAGGTAAAAACCAGTGTTTGGTTTCTTTTAACGTTGGTGTGTTGCCTGTAATTGCAGACTTAGGATTAATTAAATCCGTTGCGTTATGGCTGGTTCCACAGTTTTCGCATTGGTCGCCATAGGCTTCTTCATAACCACATTTTGGGCAAGTGCCAATCACAAAACGATCTGCCAAAAACTGATTCGCTTCAGCATCGTATAATTGTTCAGACACTTCTTCAACAAATTCGTTTTTATTGTAAAGCGTTTTAAAGAATTCTGAAGCTGTATCGTGGTGAATCTTAGCTGATGTGCGTGAATAATTATCAAAAGAAATACCAAAATCTTCAAATGAAGTTTTGATGATAGCATGATACTTATCTACAATATCTTGTGGTGTTACACCTTCTTTTTTTGCTTTGATGGTAATCGGCACACCATGCTCATCACTACCGCAAATAAAAGCAACGTCATTACCTGTTAATCTTAAATATCTCGAATAAATATCTGCGGGTACATAAACACCAGCTAAATGACCAATATGAATTGGACCATTAGTATATGGTAAAGCAGCCGTAATGGTATATCTTTTTGGCATAAGATTAATTTTGTGAAGCCACAAAAGTACGTAATATATAAACAGTTCTAAAAAAAATGTACATTTACCAAAAGCAGTTTTTATGGATTTAAAAAACGCAATGTTACGTCTTTATTTTTTGCTGGGTTTTGGTTTAGTTCAATATGCCTTTGCTCAGAATCACATAGATAATTCATTCAAAATGAACAGTAAACTCATAACGCCAAAATATCTAAAAATGGGTGATACCGTCGCTATTGTAGCACCATCAGGTATATTAAATAACAGAGAGCGAGAAGTGCAACAAGCCATAGACTTGCTAAACGATTGGGGATTAAATACCATTTTAGGTGAGCATGTATTTAGTAAGGCTGACCATTTTGCAGGTACGGATGCAGAACGTTGTGAAGATCTGCAAAAGGCTATGGATGATCCAACAGTTAGTGCTATCTGGTGTGCAAGAGGTGGTTACGGTACAGTGAGAATCTTGGATAAGTTGGATTATACAAAGTTTAAAGAAAAGCCCAAATGGGTTATAGGCTATAGTGATATTACAGCATTACATAATCAGTTGCATAATGAAGGTTTTGAATCTTTACATGCGTTAATGTGTGTGAGTCTAACTCAAGATATTGCTGAAGTACAAGCATCTGTAGATACCTTTAAAGCTGCTCTGTTCGGTAATCCTGAAAATTATGTTTTAGAAGGTTCTGAATATAACCGAGTAGGTGAAGCAACAGGTCAATTAATTGGTGGAAATTTAACCATGTTACATACTATGCTGGGCTCTGATACAAGTTTAGATACCTCTGGAAAAATCTTGTTTATTGAAGAAATAGGTGAATACAAATATCATATAGATCGTATGCTACAAAGTATGAAGCGTGCAGGCTATTTTGAAAAACTTAAAGGATTAGTTATAGGAGATATGTCTAAATTGAGAAAAAACACAACACTTTGGGGCACATCGATAGAGCAACTTATACTAGATGCCTTGTCGGATTATGATTTCCCCATAGCTTTTAATATGCCAGCCGGCCATGAAAAAGATAATAGAGCATTGGTGTTGGGACGGACAGTTGAGTTAAAAGTCGGGATGGAAAAGTCTAGTCTTAAATTTATAAACAACTAAAAACTAATTACTAACTATCATATTCTATTTTGGCACAGCACAACGAACTAGGTAAAAAAGGCGAACAACTTGCTGTAGCCTTTCTAATTGAGAATAGCTACGATATTGTTGAGCGCAATTACCGTTTTGATAAAGCCGAAGTAGATATTATTGCACAAAAAGATAATGTTTTGGCGATTGTTGAAGTAAAAACCAGAAGTTCTTTAGACTTTGGTAATCCTCAAGATTTTGTAAAACCAAAACAAATAAAAAACCTCGTAAAAGCGGTTGACGAATATGTAACCGAAAACGACTTAGATGTTGAAGTTAGATTCGATATTATTGCAATTGTAAAAACTAAAAAGCATTTTGAAATTGAGCATTTAGAAAATGCGTTTTATCATTTTTAAAGATAGATATTAGTTACAACTACAATAAGACTGTAAAAAAGAATATTAATAATCTTCTCTTTAGTTTTTAGAGACAAAAACCGTTTAAACTCCCGTTTAATAACACTAAAGGAAAGCACTAAGCATGTAAAAAGAATACCAATACCTATAAACCAATATAGAGACTCAGGGTAGGGTAAGGTAGAGCTTGTAACCAAGAAGAGGATAAGTAGAAAACTACCGATTAGCAATCGTTTTTCTCTTTTTGGATTTAAGTTGTTTCTTAAAATAATATCTCTAGTTTTTGATACTATGAGAGCTATAATTGTAGTTAAAAACACTGTAGTGAATGTCATTCTTTTTCTTTGCTTTTTTCAATAATAAAAATAAATAAACTTTTAAAAAAGTTAAAGTTTCAAGTAGTTAAGATTCTAAAAATGTTTATAAAAATTCATTTCGTCTATGTATTGCCACACTTTATCGGGTAACATTGGGCGTACGTTCCTTTCTGCTTTAATTTCTTTTCTTATAAACGTAGAAGATAGCTCCATTATTGGCGCAGAAATGTTAAAAATTTTTGGATGATTTTTAAATTGTAGATCTACCTCACCTTTAGACATCCGAGGGTATACATAAATCCTATAATTTTCTAAGATTAACTCGTGGTTTTTCCACTTATGAAAGCTCTTTAAGTTGTCTTCTCCCATAATTAGGGCAAATTCATAATCAGGGAATTTTTCTTCGAGATAGGTAAGTGTGTCTATGGTATAGTTAGGCTGTTTTAATCCAAATTCTATATCGCTAGGTTTTAATTTTAAATAGCTTTCAGTTGCTCGATAAACCATTTCATAGCGCTGCCTGTTATCTAGCAGGCTACTCTTTTTCTTAAATGGACTTTGAGGTGTTACTACAAACCAAATTTGGTCGAGATCGCTATGCTCTGCTAGATGATTAGCTATGGTTAAATGACCAATGTGTATTGGATTAAATGTGCCAAAGTAAAGACCTATTTTCATAATATTTTGTCATACTGAGCTGGTTACAGCATCTGTTTTTCAATACATTTAGATCCTGAAACAACACTTCTACTGTGCTCAGTGTAGCTGTTCAGGATGGCCAGATGGCTATTTATTTTTTAATAAACTCTGATACTAATTTATAAGCATTTTCTAGAGCTTCGTCTAAATTAGAGTTCACAACAATCTCATCAAAAAGTGGAGCTGTTGCTAACTCTGCAGGTGCTTTTGCAACACGCATACTTATTTTCTCAGGGCTTTCTTCTCCACGATCTTTTAAACGTCTTACCAATTCATTTAAATCTGGTGGCTTTACAAAAATGGCTAAAGTTTGTTCTGGGAATTTACGCTTTATACGTAAACCACCTGAGACATCAATATCAAAAATAACATGCTTTCCTTTTGCCCAAATACGCTCAACTTCAGCTTTTAATGTACCATAAAAATTATCTCTGTAAACTTCTTCCCATTCTAAAAACTCATCGTTTTTAATCTTGTTTTTAAACTCTGATAATGATAGATAATAATAGTCCTTACCATGCGTTTCATTGCCACGAGCCTCACGTGATGTAGCAGAAATTGAAAACTCTAAATTTAAATCTGGTTGTTTTAAAAGGTGACGTACAATTGTGGTTTTACCAGAACCTGAAGGTGCTGAAAATACAATAAGCTTGCCTTGTTTTTTTAATTCTTCTTTAGACACGTAATTTGTTTTAGTTAAAGCACATTCAATAATTGTTCCTTTATTTTTTCAAGCTCATCTTTCATTTGCACCACGAGCTTTTGCATAGGTGCATAATTAGATTTTGAACCAATAGTATTGATTTCTCTACCAATTTCTTGAGAGATAAAACCAAGTTTTTTTCCGTTAGAATCGTCAGAATTCAAAGCTTTAATGAAATAATCTAAATGGTTGTCTAACCTTACTTTTTCTTCTGTGATGTCAAACTTTTCTATATAGTAAACAAGCTCTTGTTCAAAACGATTTTCATCGACTTTTTCCTTAATATCTGCAATGCCTTTTTCTAGTCGCGTTCTTACGCCTTCTATACGTTCTGGATCCATTGCAATGACTTGCTCTAGCAATTCTCTAAGCGTAGCAATTCTATCGGTAAAATCTTGTTTTAAAATAGCACCTTCGTCTTCTCTGTAGTTTACAATTTTAGAGATGGCTTCATTAATACTATCTGCTATTTTTAACCATTCGTCTTCGTCAATATCGTCGCGCTCTGTCGTCACTGCATCTGGTAAACGAACAGCCATTTTTAATAGTTCTGTATCATCACCATCAACCACATCCTTAAGTTGTTTAATATATTCTTTTACAACAGTTTTATTGATTTTAGAGCTGGTGTCTTCACCAGTAATTTCAACATAAAGCGAAAAATCTACTTTTCCTCTAACTAAATGTTTGGCCAGAAGTTTTCTTATGTCTAATTCTTTAGCACGATACATGGATGGCATGCGTGCATTAACATCTAAATTCTTACTGTTTAGTGATTTTAGTTCTATAGATATTTTTTTGGTAGGGAGCTGTAACACTGATTTCCCATAACCCGTCATGGATTGTATCATTAAAAGATATGATTAAAGTTGGGCAAAGGTACAAAAATCAACCGTTTTGAAGTTATTTTAAATTTTTTAGAAACCCTTATGCGTGCATAATAAGGTTTGTTAACTTTGTTTAACGAAACCAAAGATTTACCATGTATAAAAAACAGTTTGAAATTCGTTGGAGCGATGTTGATGCTAATGGCCATTTGGCTAACTCTGCTTACACCAATTTTATGAGTCATGCTAGGATGTCTTTTTTTAGTGAACAAGGCTTTTCTATGCCAGAAATTATGAAGCACAATATTGGACCTGTAGTATTCTATGAGCATATGTACTATTTTAAAGAGTCTTTTATTGGTACGCCAATTACAGTTACTATTGAAGTGTCTGGTTTGAGTGAGGATGGTATGCTTTTTATGTTTGAACATAATTTTTATAACCATAAAGGAGAGCATTTGGCTTATTGTGAAATGCAAGGAGCTTGGATAGACCTAAAAGCTAGAAAACTGACTGCTTTGCCGGACGAATTATTAAAGTTGGCACATACATTCCCAAAGTCTGAAAACTATAAAGTGCTTACCAAAGAAGACACCAGGAAGCATGGTGTGAGACCGAAACCACTTGAGATTTAAAGTGAATAATAATTCTAAAGGGTTATAATTGATATTAAGAGATTTCTACTTTCGCAGATGTTTATTTAAAAGGTTGATGCTGTTTGAATGTTTTTATCTTAACATTCTTTACAAAAGGCTTAAGAATTATATTTGGCAATGCGTACTTATGCCTGCAATAACAGGTTAAAGTCTTTGGTTGTGCGCCAAGTGTGCTCTTAATTTCAGAAGCTGTTCTGCCAAGATTTATTTGAGAAGATTTAGTTTCTATTCCTAAGCGAACATAATCATTTAAAATTCTAGGATAGATAGCATATTTTTTATTGATTGAATAGTCTATGCCAATAAAATGTGCATCAAGATGGTCACCATTTTGCATTGCAGATAAAAAGCCTACAAGCTTTCCTTCTAGAAAATAACCCTTAACAATAAATGATTCTTTGTAAGTGTTTTTTAGTTGAGTATAGGTGTTTAGGTTTAGTACTTGAGCATTAAAATCTGCATTATCTATTGTGTTTTGATATAAAGTTTGTAGCTCATCTAAGTACATTTTGATGTCCTCTTCACTAAAGAGCTTAGATTCTAAAACGTCACTTTTTGCATCAGCTCTATTAGCTTTTACTCTATATTTAGACTTTAAAGCAGCCGTGTAATCTTCAAAAGATATCCACGCAGCATCGAGATAAATAATCATGTTTGGCTCCACGTGCATCGAAGCATAACCAAAAGTCTTTAAATGATCTGTAATGTAGAGTGATTCATCTTCAAAATCTTTAAGAAAAATTGTGCTGAGACGTTTGCCGCGATAGAGTTTTTTTACAGCTCTTGCAATGGCTTTAAACGTTTCTACCTTTGGTTCCCCTTCCTTTAAAAATGTACCGTATTCGCCACTTAAAAACACATTACCACAAAATAATACTTTGATGTGGTTATTGCAAAATAGGTTGTTGACTATATTTCTTAATTTAAGAGACATAGCAATGTTTTTGGTAATGGTTTCTATACCTATCGTTACAATTTGAGTGTTAGCAAAGGCTACAGCTTCTCCATCTTTTAAAATAAAAATATAATTAAACTCAATATCCGTGTTGGCAAGTTCAAATGCCTTTAAAAACTTTGGTGAATAATAAAGATTGTTAGTGCAGTTTAAGCCTTCCCAGTACGATTTAGGAATGGAATCAACGGTTTTAAATATTTCAGAATTAAGAGACAAACTACTTTTTTTGCTTTCGTTTTACAGATACCAGATAAACACCAGTAAAAATAAGAACCATAGCGCCAATTTTTATAGCATCTATAAAATCCGCACCTACGGCTAGGGCAAAAAGTGCTGCTATAACAGGCTGAAGGTAAATAAAAGTCCCTACAGTTGAAGCTTTTAACTGACTAAGTGCGTATGGGTTTAATAGATAAGTACCAAAGGTTGCCCCAACAACAACAAAGATTACAGAGAATGTAATATATGGTGTAAATGAATGCCATTGTACTTCTACTAATTCACTGTAACCGAAAGGAATTAGCATAATTAAACCAATTGAAAAAGACCATTTTATAAATGTGACAGGATGATATTTTTCGGTTAGTTTTTTTATTAGAATTACGTATATACTGTAAGAAATGGCATTAATTAGGATAAGAAAATTTCCCAAAGGCACATTATCGCCTACTCTACCAGATTTTCCATAAATGGTTAAAACAAGTGCACCACATAGCGCAATGACGATACCTATAATTTTTTTTGAGGTTATTTTTTCTTTTAGAAAGTAGGAAGAAAGTATAAGGATAATCACCGGAATAATAGTCATTATGGAAGAGGCATGTATAGGTGATGTGTATTCTAAACCTTTAAAAAAGAATAAGAGATTTACTACCATACCAAACATGGCAGCCACTACAAATTTGATATAATCTTTCTTCTCAATTTTTTCTTTAGGAAAAAAGAAACTTATTAACCAAAATAGAACAGTTGCACCTATTACTCTTAACAGTACAAACCCAAATGGTTTAATAAAGCTTTCATTCATTACGGTTTTAGCAATAGTGTAGTTAAGACCGTATAAAAGCTGTACTGTAAACAATGCAACTAACGCATACTTTCTACTATCCATGTATTGCTTTTTTTGCCGCTTCAACTACTTTTTTAGAGTTGCCTATGTAAATGGTATTGTTATAAATAATAACAGGTCGTTTTAGGAAGGTGTAATGTTCTAAAATATATTTTTTATAATCCTCTTCTGTAAGAGATTTGTTCTTTAAATCTAATTCTTTATAAAGTCTCGCACGCTTACTAAAAAGACTTTCGTAACTGTCAGTTAAGCTACGCATTTCCTCAATCTGTTTTTCTGTAATAGCTTCGGTCTTTATATCTTGAAATTGAAAATCTTCAGGTAGATTAAGTTCGTTAATTATTCTTTTGCAAGTATCACAAGTGCTTAGATGATAGATTTTTTTCATTGCGTTTTGAGCTTGTATTTATAGCGTTGCAAAGAACGGACTTTTAAAACGATTATTTATAGAATGCTTACTCAACTTTTAGATAAGATTCAACCGTATCAAACGGAATAACAAACTCCGTGTAACCTTGGTGGTAAGAAGCAACTTCATACACATTATATAAGAATACTAACCCATCGTCACTAAAGCCAATATTTTCAGGTAACTGAAATGGTTTTCCAAAAAAGTAATCTTCTATTTGATTATTTTTTTTATCGTCATCAATAGATTTTAAAAAATGATCCTTCGCCAGTGCCTTAAAATCGTCTGAAATATTTACAATGTCACTAAGTTTGTAAACCTCACCTGTATTAGCATTAAGATTTAAAAATCTAATTTTATCATTTCCGTGAGCACCACCTTTAAACTCATAGGTGTTAATGGATAAAGTTATGATTTCTTCTGACTGATAAACCTTTTCGGTTTCTATGTGTAGTTCCCAAGCAGGATGAGATGCTTCTGGAAATTGCTTTTTAAAAGTTATAAATTCGGCATCAAAATCTTCTAATACAGATTCTAGGCTTGTTTTTTTTGTAACATCACTTAGTGTAGAAATTATAGTTTCTTTTATTTTGAAGTTTATAATCTTACTTACTTCACTTTTACCAATAGCCTCATCAATAGAAACAGAAATATCGGCTTCGTAGTGATTTTCATATGAATTGTTTTCAAAACTTATAGGCTTAGTTTCATTATTACATGAAAAAAATAAAGTTAAGCATAGAAATAAAAGCGAAATGTGGTTTTTGTTAATCATTCATTAAAGGTGTTGTAGTGCTTAATTAAAAACGAATTATAGATTAAATTTGTTATGCCTTAAAGAATCTTGTTTCAGTAAAGTTACCACGATTAAGATAAACCATTTAGAAATCATAATGAAATTTAACACAAAAACAATACATGGCGGTCAAAAGCACGATGCAGCTTATGGATCTGTAATGCCACCAATCTACCAGACCACTACATATGCTCAAACATCACCAGGTAATCATAAAGGCTATGAGTATTCTCGAACGCACAACCCAACAAGACATGCTTTAGAAAAATCTTTTGCTAGTTTAGAAAATGGAAACTACGGTTTGGCTTTTGGCTCTGGTTTAGCGGCTATCGACGCCATTTTAAAATTGTTAAAACCAGGTGACGAAGTAATTTCTACAAATGATTTATATGGTGGAACATACAGGCTTTTTACTAAAGTGTACGAAAATTTTGGAATTAAATTTCACTTCGTTGGAATGCTAAATGTAAATAATCTCGAAGATTACATAACTTCAAAAACCAAGCTTGTATGGGTAGAGACTCCAACAAACCCAATGATGAATATCATTGACATAAAAGCTGTTTCAGAAATTTCTAAAAAGTACAATCTGCTGTTGGCTGTAGATAATACTTTTGCAACACCGTATTTACAACAACCATTGGAGTTGGGCGCAGATATTGTAATGCACTCAGCTACAAAATATTTGGGAGGTCATAGCGATGTAGTAATGGGAGCGCTGGTAGTTAAGGACAAAGATTTAGCTAATCAACTTTACTTTATCCAAAATGCGAGTGGTGCAATTTGTGGGCCACAAGATGCTTTTTTGGTTTTAAGAGGTATAAAAACGTTACACGTTAGAATGCAGCGTCATTGTGAAAACGCTAGTGCTATTGCTGCGTTTTTAAAGAGCCATCCTAAAATTGAAAACGTCTACTGGCCAGGTTTTAAAAACCATCCAAATCATAATATAGCAAAATCTCAAATGAAAGATTTTGGAGGCATGGTGTCTTTTACTACCATTGGGAATAATTACAAGGAAGCTGTTAAAATAGTTGAAAACCTCAAAATATTCACCCTTGCAGAATCTCTAGGTGGAGTGGAGTCTTTAGCAGGTCATCCAGCAAGTATGACACATGCTAGTATACCTAAGAGCGAGCGCGAAAAAACAGGAATTGTAGATTCATTAATTAGGCTTAGTGTTGGTATAGAAAATAAAGCAGATCTTTTAGCAGATATAGACCAAGCAATAGGTTAACTATGTTATCTTAATCGAGATAGTAAATATAGCCAAAATTTAGCCAGAGATTCCAATCGTTTGCTTTGTTAGACGGTAATTTATGGTTTAAGCCATCAATAAAATCATTAAAATAGTACTGCCACCTTAACTCTACAAACAGATCGGATAATATGGTTAATTTGTAACGCGTGCCTAAACTAGCAACTACAGACCAAGTAGATCCAGACTCGGCACTAATAAAAGGATCACCGCCAGAAGCAGCATCCCAAAAACTGTAGAAATTATCGTTATTTAAAATGTTTCCATCGCCATAAGTAGTTTCAACATCTGGGTTAAAAGAAACAAAATGAGCACCAAGCGCAACAAAAGGGGCAAAAGAATAAGCTCCTGCAGAGAAGGCTCTTATACTTCTAGGAAAGTATTCTAATTGCATCCCAATATCCCAGTTTTGAGCCTCACCAGTATGCGCTCTTAGCTGATCTGCTTCTGTACTGGTTCTGGCATCATCGACCCACTTCCCAAAATGATCTAATGACGTTTTATTCCAAGAAATTTCGCTTCTTAATTTAAAATGATCGTTAAAATAGGTGTCAGTACTATAGCAATTACAATCTGCTCTATATGCAAAATTGATGTAGTGCACAATACCCAAGGCAATACCCGTATTACCAGCGTTGGTTTCAAAGTCTCTTCTCACACCAAAGTCAGATTGAAACGCAACCGCTCCAACAAATGCACCTATTTCATGAGAAAAACCCAATTGGGCAGAAGAAGTTTGAACTGTACATATCAATCCAAACAACACTATTAATTTTTTAATATGTTTTGCCATATAACACTTATGATTAAGCGGTCGCCGAACAAATATATAAAAACTCGACAAACTACAAAATAAAACGGATAAAATGCAAATTTCTTTTAGGGAGAAGAATTTTATTACAAAGTTTAAATATTTAAAAAATAATTGAGAATATAAAAAAAATAACCCCTTATTTTTAGAGATAACGTATCTTTGCACCTTGTAAATCACAATTTCTTAACAATTTTTTATATGAAAGATAAAATTGAAGCTTTTTTAGATCTTGTAAAAGAACGAAATGGGCACGAACCTGAGTTCCTGCAAGCGGTTCAAGAAGTAGCTGAAACGGTTATTCCTTACATTGCCAAGCACGAAATTTATAATGGTAAAAACATTCTCTTAAGGATGGTAGAGCCAGAAAGATTAATTTCATTTAGAGTGAGTTGGGTAGATGATTCTGGCGAAATCCAAGTGAATAGAGGTTATAGAGTACAAATGAACTCCGCAATTGGACCGTACAAAGGAGGCTTACGTTTTCACCCAACTGTAAATGCCAGTATTCTTAAGTTTTTAGCATTTGAGCAAGTATTTAAAAATAGTTTAACCACACTGCCAATGGGTGGTGGTAAAGGTGGATCTGATTTTGACCCAAAAGGAAAATCAGACAACGAAATTATGCGTTTTTGCCACGCTTTTATGACTGAGCTATATAGACATATTGGTCATAACACTGATGTTCCAGCAGGCGATATAGGTGTAGGAGCTAGAGAGATTGGTTTTATGTTTGGTATGTATAAGAAATTAAACAATACATTTACAGGTGTTTTAACAGGTAAAGGACAATCTTGGGGCGGATCTCTAATTAGACCAGAAGCAACAGGCTATGGTAATGTTTACTTTGCCGAAAATATGCTTAAAACAAAAGGTGATTCTTTTAAAGGAAAAAAAGTAGTTATTTCAGGTTCTGGTAACGTGGCTCAGTTTGCAGCAGAAAAAGCTATTGAGTTAGGCGCTACGGTACTTACACTTTCTGACTCTGGCGGATATATTTACGATGAAGAAGGAATCAATACAGAGAAGTTAAAATTTGTAATGGACCTTAAGAACAACAAACGCGGAAGAATTAGTGAGTATGTTGAGAAGTATCCAAATGCAAAGTATTTTGCAGGGGAAAGACCATGGGCTGTTAAATGTGATATTGCTCTGCCTTGTGCAACTCAGAACGAGCTTAACGGAGAAGAGGCTAAAGCATTGATTGACAATGGTTGTATTTGTGTTTCTGAAGGTGCTAATATGCCATCAACACCAGAAGCTATTCATGAGTTTAACAATGCAAAAATTTTATTCGCACCAGGTAAAGCATCTAATGCAGGTGGTGTAGCTACTTCTGGTTTAGAAATGAGTCAGAACTCACTACGCTTGAGCTGGACAAGAGAAGAAGTTGATGCCAGATTAAAAGATATTATGGAAGACATACACGACTCTTGTGTTGAGTATGGTAAGAATGACGATGGTACTGTAGACTATGTAAGAGGAGCCAATATAGCTGGTTTTGTTAAGGTTGCAGATGCAATGTTGGCACAAGGAGTTATTTAATTTTAAAATTATAAACGTAAAAAGCTTCCATTACAATGGAAGCTTTTTTTTGTTACATATTATATGATTAGTGACATATTATCGTTACTATTAAATATATTTGAGCAAACAATTGGTAATGCATAAAACTGTTTTTAGATTTTTATTCTTTTTTGGTTTATCACTAAATATAAGCGCACAAGATTTTTCAACATTATGGCAAGCACACTTTTCTTACAACAATATCGTAGATGTTGTTAGTGGTAATAATAAGATATATGCAGCAGCTCAAAATGCTGTTTTTGAGCACAATACCTTAACAGAGGAAATAAATACAATTACTACTGTAGAGGGCTTGTCTGGCGAGCAGATCACAACAATTCTTTATAGTGCACAGTTTCAATCTTTAGTCATAGGATACGAAACAGGTCTTATAGAAATTTATTCTGAAACTGATGACTCTGTGCTAACTGTGGTGGATATTTTAGAAAAGGAGAATATTACACCAGCCAATAAATCTATTAATCATTTTTATGAGCACGAAGGTTTAGTTTATATATCTACAGACTTTGGTATATCTGTTTATGATTTAGCAAGACTAGAGTTTGGCGATACTTACTTTTTAGGAAATGGAGGTTCTCAGATTAGAGTAAATCAAGTGACCGTACTAAACGATGAAATCTTTGCAGCATGCTCTAATGCAAATGGTCTTAAAAAGGCAGTTTTAAGTAACCCAAATCTCATAGATTTTGCGCAATGGCAAACAATCATTGGAGGTGATTTTGTAAATATTAATACGGTTGGTAATAAGGCTTATGCTGTTAGGGCAAATCGAGCTTTTTTTGAAATAACAAATACAAATTTCACACAATTATTTGTGTTGCCTTTAACGCCTACAGATACAGAAGTTAGTGAAGGTAATTTAGTCGTTTCAAATATCAATACCATTCAAGTTTATGATGAAAATGCGCAGCTCATTGAAAGTTATATATCTAGTGAAGATTATGATACACGTTTTACTTCTTCGGTATTACTAGACAATGAGGTTTATATTGGCACGGAAGATTTTGGGGTATTACAAACATCCTTTTCTGATGGATTTACCTATACAGAAGTAAAACCTAATGGCCCCTTATTTAACGAAATTTTTAGACTTAATGCAGAGTCAGGTGTTGTTTGGGCTAGTTTTGGTGATTATTCGGAGTCTTTTGATCCATCACCAATTAAATCTAGAGGCTTAAGTTACTATAGAGACGACGTCTGGGAAAATATACCTGTAGACAGTGTTTTGGGAGCCAGAAACCTATCAGAAATATCTGTAAACTCCTTTAATCCAAACCAAGTTTTTGTCAGTTCCTTTCAAGATGGAATTTTAGAGATAAATGATTTTCGGCCTACCATATTGTACAATCAAGATAATAGTGGGCTAGAGTCTTTGGTAGTGCCAAACGCACCTCAAGTGGTAAGTATAAGAGTCTCAGCCTCTACGTTTGATAGAAATGGTGTTCTTTGGAGTATGACTGCCAGAGCTCCTAATCCCTTAAAGGCGTATGATCCGATCTCTGGGAGTTGGCAGGGCTATGATTTTTCATCAATAATAGAAAACAGCTTGTTAGATGAATTTGGTTTTTTTGATATTGTAATTGATAATAATGGCACAAAATGGATTGGTGGTTACTCTAATGGTCTGTACGCATACAACGAAAACTTAGGTAACCCTCTAAAAAACATAACTTCCGAAGATCAAAACCTTCCGTTTCCAAGAGTAACAGCCTTGGCAATTGATAACCGTAACCAGCTTTGGGTTGGCACATTTTCTGGCCTACGGGTGTTATTTAATACATCTGGTTTTTTTGATGAGCCAAATCCTACACTGAGTTCAATTATTATTTTAGAAGATGGCATTGCACAAGAGCTACTTGAATCCCAGACAATTTCAGATATAGAGGTAGATGGTTCTAATAATAAATGGATAGGTACTGTAGACTCAGGTATATTCTATTTTTCACCAGATGGACAAAATACCATTTACCATTTTACAAAAGATAACTCGCCTTTACCATCTAACCGAATTACAGATATTTCTATAGATTCTAATAATGGCATAGTATATATTGCCACAGCCAAAGGAACGCTCTCCTTTAGAGCAGGTGGTTCTAAGCCAGAAGATACACTAGAAAATGCCTTTGTGTATCCTAACCCAGTAAGGCCAGAATATGATGTACTAGGGTTTAATGATCTAAATGATATTAACAAGGGTGTTAAAATTAGCGGACTTACAGAAAATGTTAATATAAAGATTACCGATGTAGAAGGTAATCTTGTTGCAGAAGCACAGTCTAATATAAACTTAAGGTCTTCTAATGCTAATTATAATTTTGCCATAGATGGTGGTACAGCAATATGGAATGGTAAAAATCTAGCAAATTCAATTGTTAGAACAGGAGTTTACCTTATTATGATATCTGATTTAGACTCATTTGAAACTAAAGTTTTAAAAGTCCTTATAGTAAGATAATATGCTTACAAAAAACCAAGGTATTGTTCTTTCAAAATTAAAGTATAGAGATAATGATCTTATCGTTAAATGCTACACCAAAGAGCGTGGAGTTGTGAGCTATATTTTAAGGGGAGCTCTAAAAGCTAAAAAAGGAAGTAATAAGACTATTTATTACCAAGCATTGTCTCAATTACAGTTTGAAGAAAACTTTAAAACCAATAGGGTACTTCAGGGTATTAACGAAGTTAAGTTCAGCTATATATACCATAGTGTCCACTCTAATATTTATAAGAGTTCTATAGCGCTATTTCTTT
This sequence comes from Winogradskyella sp. J14-2, assembly GCF_001971725.1. Lineage (NCBI taxonomy): Bacteria > Pseudomonadati > Bacteroidota > Flavobacteriia > Flavobacteriales > Flavobacteriaceae > Winogradskyella > Winogradskyella sp. J14-2. The sequence continues at coordinate 2,201,904 of NZ_CP019388.1, forward strand.
CAGAAATTCTAACAAATGCACTTAAGGAAGAAGAACGAAACGAATCACTTTTTAATTTTCTTGAAATTGCATTACAATATTTAGATACTACAGAACAATTCTCAAATTTTCACTTATTATTTTTATTGAAATTGACACGTTACCTGGGCTTTCAACCTGAAAATAAAAATATAGAGTTTCCGTATTTTAATTTAGAATCTGGAATATTCGAATCTTTTAACCACAATATTTATTCTATTTCAGGTGAAAATTTAACACTCCTAAAATTGTTATTGGGCATAAATTTTGATGCGCTAGATAGTATTAAAATTAATGCAAAACAAAGGAGAGAGTTTTTAAACATGTTATTGCATTATTTTGAATTACATTTGGACGGGTTTAAGAAACCAAAATCATTACAAGTGCTAAATGAAGTATTTCATTAAGCCAATTTTGTCGAAAAGAATTTAATGAAGATGCATATAAAACTAAAATGTAATAACATTTTTTGTATCCTTTTGTGCCTATTTTTTAACAGCACTTTTGCCCAAACAATAACAGTTTTAGACGAGGGAACAAACCAACCAATTTCTGGGGTTTCACTTTATAACTTAAAGAAAACAAAATACGAAGTTACCGACTTTGACGGAAATGCCGTGTTAGATAAGTTTAATGATAGAGAAATCATCTATTTTCAGAATCTCTTGTATAATAAATTACAAATAAGAAAGGTTGAAATCTCAAAAAACAACTATATCGTTTATTTAAAACCAAAAGTAGAAGGACTTAAGCAAATTGTAATTTCGGTTTCAAAATTTGAGCAAAGCAAAAGAGACATTCCGCAATCTATTGTTGCTATTAATGCTAAAGAAATAGCGCTTGCTAATCCACAAACTAGTGCAGATTTGTTAGATAATACAGGAAACGTTTTTATCCAAAAAAGCCAAATGGGTGGAGGTAGCCCAATGATTCGTGGTTTTTCTACAAATAGATTACTCATATCTGTAGATGGTGTTCGTATGAATAACGCTATTTTTAGAGGCGGTAATTTGCAAAACGTTATTTCAATAGATCCTTTATCGGTGCAGAATACCGAAGTAACTCTTGGGGCAGGGTCTGTTGTTTATGGTAGTGATGCCGTTGGTGGTGTAATGAGTTTCTACACAAAAAATCCACAATTGTCCTACAGAGAAGAATCTATAATTAGTGGTAGTGCATTGATGCGTTACGCTAGCGCTAATAATGAAAATACTACGCACTTAGATTTTAATCTTGGATACAAAAAGTGGGGATTTTTAACCAATATTAGTTATACCGACTTTGATGACTTAAGAATGGGAAGTCATGGACCAGACGCCTATCTAAGACCAGAATATGTTATTAGACAAAACGGTGAAGATGTGATTGTTGCAAACACCAACCCAAAGCTACAAAAACCAACAGGCTATAATCAAGTAAACCTTATGCAAAAAGTAAGGTTTGAGCCGCAAGATAATCTTAAGTTTAATTTAGGTTTGTTCTTCACTACAACGTCAGATTATCCAAGATACGACAGGTTACTGAGACCAAGAGGAGAGACGCTTCGCTCAGCAGAATGGGAGTATGGCCCACAGCAATGGTTTATGGGTAACTTACAAATTACTAAAACGAGCAGCAGTTCTAATATTTACGACAAAATACAAACTACAGTAGCTTTTCAAAATTTTAAAGAAAGCAGAAAAGACAGAGATTTTCAATCTGTTATTCGCGAAGTAAGAGAAGAGCGCGTAGATGTATTGTCTTTTAATTTGGATTTAGAGAAAAAATTAAGTCCTAAAACAACAATGTCCTATGGATTAGAATATTTATTTAATCGTGTAGGGTCTGAAGGGTTTGAAGAAAATATTGAAGCAAACACGAAAGTTCCAAATGTTACTCGGTATCCAGATGGCGCAACATGGCAATCTTTAGCAGCTTATACAAGTTTAAAATATAAGCCCAATTCTAAGTTTGTATTTCAGTCGGGTTTAAGATATAATCAAATAATTGCAAATGCAGATTTTACAGCTAATAACAACTTTTTAAATCTTCCTTTTCGCGAAGCAAATATAAATACAGGTGCTTTAACTGGTACAGCTGGCATAACATGGTCTCCTAGCACAATGATTCAGTGGAAATTAAATGCATCTACAGCATTTAGAGCCCCAAATATTGATGATATCGGAAAAGTGTTTGATTCAGAACCAGGCGCTGTTGTAGTGCCCAATAACAATTTAAGACCAGAGTATGCTTACAGTGGTGAGTTAGGTTTAAGGTTAAATTTTGGAAATAAGGTTGTATTAGATATGGCGACCTATTATACCTTTTTAGACAATGCGCTTATTCGAAGAGATTTTGACATTAATGGTGAAACAGAAATTATATACGATGGAGAACTAAGCACAGTACAAGCTATACAGAATGCCTCTAGAGCATGGATCTATGGGTTTGAAGTTGGTGGTGAGATTAACTTTTCTAAAACATTAAAATTGCGTTCCCAGTATAATATAATAGGAGGAACCGAAGATGATAATGGTGTAGAAGTTCCGGTAAGGCACGTAGCTCCAAATTTTGGAAGAACACATCTTGTGTATAAAAAAGATAATTTGCTCTTTGATGCCTTTTTGGTCTATAATGGCGAGTTATCATTCTATCAGCTAGCACCCTCTGAATTATCTAAAGATTATCTATACGCCCAAGATGATAATGGTAATCCTTATGCACCATCATGGTACACTTTAAACTTTAGAACCCAGTACAAGTATAAAGATAAATTAACACTAACGGCAAGCTTAGAAAATATTACAGATCAACGCTATAGACCTTACTCTTCTGGTATTTCGGCAGCAGGTAGAAATTTAATTTTAGCACTTAGTTATGCTTTTTAACCATCTGCTTTTAATTCGGTTAATACTAACGTTGTTTAATTGCTTTTTTACTAATAACTTGGCCGTTGGATAAGGTAATTCTAGCTATATAGGCTGCTTTACTCAGTTTAGATAGGTTATAAACTTCAATAGAATTACTCCCAACCAAGTTGTAAATACGTCTTCCTAATATGTCTAAGATTTCTACATTCTCTATGGTGTACGATGCATTAACTTTAATCTGTACTTCACCATTATTGAGTTCAGTAATAATAAGATCATTAGAGGTTAGAGTATTATCATTTACAGATAATGCTTCAGGCGTAAATACAATTTCAAAGCGGTTGTTAAATTCACCTATTTCACTACTAAAATTATAAGGACTTGTACTTAAATTGTGTACTGTTCCTAAATCATAATCTCTTAAATAGATATCTTGGTCACCATTGCTAAACAAACCATCAACAGCATGTACTGCTATGGTGTAGTTACCTGTAGAAACTACATTAAAACCTAGAGGTACAACATCGGCATTTGAGAAAGGAAGCATCCTACCCTGAATTAAAAAATCATTTTCATTTAAAATTGAATAAAAACGTTGTTCGGTCTCATCACCAACCCATTTAGCATCATACATGCGATCTTCATCCATTGTAGCGTTTGGTACGTAGCCAATTACAATTCTTTCGCCGGTAGATTCATCGCTCAAACCAAAATCTAACCAAATTCTATGTTTTTCTGTTAATAGAGGATTGGATCTGTAAAAATTAGAATTGTCATAATCTCTTTGTCTCATTGAGTTGTCAAAAGACATAGCAATTGTAGATGAAGCAGTGCCATTTATAGTATTAACCATAAAACTTTGTCCGGCAGCAATATAGCCAGAAAATCCAGATGGCCCACTAGTAGTGGCTGTACCATTATAAGTAATATAGTCATCAGCATCATAATTGTAAACAAAGTCCTCGTAGAAGGGATCTGGTTCTATAGTACTAGGGTCAGAACCGTGTGTCCATATATTTATAAAACCTTCTAAATTAGCATTAGCTGCTAAAAATGCCATTGCAGAAATAGAAGATGGATATGGATTTCCAACTAAGTTCCAATCATCATTGTCACTTACTGCATCGGTTCCTCTAGATAAATTTAGATTAACATTACCATTATTGGGTACACCATTTTGAAAAATCTGAGTAGCAGGCACAGCCGAAGGTACTCTGGCAATATAACCAACACCCTCTTGCATAATTTGAGATGTTGCAGATACCCAGTTTCCTTGTCCAGTACCTGTATTTGGTGCTGTAGGATTCCATCTATAGATATGATTGTTATTTATCGGCAGATTATTAGTATTAAAATTGGTAATTGGCGACGACCAATACACATAATCGTAACTACTGTCTACATTATAGTTGCGGTTCATAGTAAGGTTGCCAACATTGGTAACATCATTTACCTGTATTAATGAAGCGCTATCTTGCAAAGTAAAGCTACCAGAATTTCTTACCACATTACCTACCTCAATAAATTGGTTAGTTTGAATATTTAAACTTCTACCACTATTGATGGTTAAGTCACCATTCAATATAAAAGTGCGGTCGGTCAGAGCAATATCAAAGTCGTTATCTAAAATAACGTTGTAAAATATTTCAGATTCAAAAGGGCCAGGAGGTAGAGGTGGTCCGCCGTAAGTAATAGTCTGTGGACTGCTACCTCTAAAAATTACAGTACCATTACCTTCGGCAAATGCAGTTTCATCAAGTTCATTAGTCCAGTTTCCGCTTAAGTAGAGTAACCCATCTGCTGTGGCATTATTACCATCATCCATATCTAAAGTGCCAGTACCCATGGCATCTATAGTAAGATTACCATTAACCTCTAAAATATTAGCACTATTACCAGAAATATCTACACGGCTTCCAGAAATCGTTAAGTTATTACATGTGGCAATATCGTTAAAATCATCTGAATAGTTTGCAGTAAAGTCTATTTGTGCAATATTCATTGCGGTATTATCTATTTGTACATTGGTGGTAGATTTTGGTACTGCCAACCCTTCCCAATTAGCACAATTAAACCAGTTAGTATCTACATCGCCTATCCATTGACCCGCAGGACTACTAGGGTTTAGTAAAAAGGTTTTACCTCCACTAGAAGCTGTATTATCTGTAGGGTCAAAATTGTAAGATGTTAAATTCCAATTACTAGCATTATCAGAAACGTTATTAACGATTTCTCTAATTGTAGCAGATCCATGCTCTTTATCATTTTCGTAATAGCCTCTAATAGATGAGATACTTTCAACATTAAAACAGCGAAGTTCTGGTGGTAGTCTAGATTCTCTGGTAGAGGTATTACCACTACAGGCACTTGTTAGAGGTACCCATGCAGTACCAATGGTTATACCATGCAATAAAGTTCCTGTAAATAAATAGTTAGCTTCATTAGCATCAATGGTTCCATCAGAGATAAAATCACCTTGCATAAGATACATCTGGTCATCACCAGAGGTTGAAATATTAGGATTAGATCCAGGATTAATTACATTGGCGCTAAAATCAATAGTTCTTGTTGTTGTGGTTGTGCCCTCTGTAACGGTTGCAAAAACAATAAACGCAGCAGATGTGGTAATTTCAAATCTAAGCACTGAGCCAGCTGGTATTACAGAACTACCTGTATAGATTATTTTAGCTTCAAAAGGAGCTTCGCTAGGATCGTCACTACCACCTCCCCATTTTTCGGTTCTAACATTGGCAGCCGCACCAGCTTCGTAACGTGCGTTTACGATTGAAAATTCAGTACCAGGAGTTATATCTACAAAAGTGGCAATTAAAAACTCATCATTTGCGCCACTACCATTTATTTGCCCATCAAAACCAACGAAGATAAGTTCTCCGGGATTAAATAAAGTAGATGTTGTCACAGTTAGCATTGCAGAGTTAGATATGGTTGATCCGCAAGCATTAGTTATGACGACACGGAATAAATTTCCATCGTCTGTAAGTTGAACATTCGTAACGGTTAAGAAGCTACTATCCGTGCCTACAGGACTCCACGAAGTACCACCATCTGTAGATACTTGCCATTGATAACTTGCAGCATTAGGACTAACTACAGTAAATGACGCAGAACCACCAACGGCAGCAGAAACATCACTTGGTTGCGAATTTATTACAGGTGCTGATGTTGTTACAGAAACTGAGTATGGACCAACTTCACCACTAGACCAGCAGCCTTCTACGGTGTTATATGCTCTTACGTAATAATTGCCAGAGGTAGTTACGGCTAAGTTACTTGCAGCATTATTAGTCTGGTCTTCGCCTAAGCTAGAGTTTTGCCAGTAATAGATAACGTCTGTAGGTGCGCTACCAGAAAAGCTAAGCGATGTGCTCGCTGCACAAACTGGTGTAGCACCAGAGATAGTTCCTATTGGGTCAGCAGGTGGTGTACATGCTGAGTAGCAAGTCCACTCTATGTCATCAACTATTACTTGACTTCCTGTAATATTTCTTATTTCTACAGTAACACCTCCTGCTATATTAATACCAGCAACAGAGAAGATATGTTCATTAAAATCATCGAAAGGTGTCGATGTTCCTTGAGAGATACCATTGACAAAGAGTTCAACTTGTCTATTTCCGCTACCAGTAAAACCTTTATAAAGTTTTACAGAAAAGTCTCCGATTCCATTAGGTACTAAACTTGATGAAACACTACTGTTATCAGAATTTCTTCTTAGCATGAGGGCATTCCCGTTAATTCCTGAACCGTTGGCATCACCATTTTCATCTCTAGATGCAACATAGGTCCAAGTCACACCATTGTCACCAGTAAAACTATTATCAGCATAACTAGCAGTAGCATTAGAGTTGTCAAATGTTTCAAAAGCACAATTTGTATTTGCGGAAGCCGAACAAGAAAACACCGCAGAACTAACTACCGTTTCTGTATAATTGCATGTTGTCTCTGCGCTAAATGTAGCTGTAATTTCAACATCACTTCCATTAGCCGCTAATTGCACATCTGTTATAGTTTGTGGTGAAGTACCTACTGCAATCGACGTTGTACCACCAACTATACCTGTACCAGTTAGATTTATTGTACCAGATGCTGGGGCATTACTGTAAGTAACTGTAACATCGGCAGTATAATAGTCATCAGAAGCGTTAGAAGTAGTGCCGTTATTATTACAAGAGCTTGAGTTGCTTATTGCAATATCGGTTATTGAGCATGTTGGAGAGCCTCCACAATCAGTAATTGTAAAGGTACTTGTAAAATCTTGTATTACAGTATTATTTCCTATCCAATTACTATTATCATGAATTGAAGCTCTTAAAGTTGCAATATCTCCTGTAAGAATACCATTGTACATGGCATTATCTATTTCATTTAGTGCAACTGCATTTGTTCCATTAGTCAATCCGGTCGGCAAGGCAGAAGTATTAGCATTAGTTGCATTGGCCTGCCATACACCAGCACCTTCAGAATTTATTGCGGTTATTATCGTTGAGCCTTGATAAACAATTAATTGGTCACCACTTCCTGATAAAGCTACATTGGACAAATCAATAGTTATTATATCACCACATGAATGTCCTCCGGCAGGAACGGTGTAATTGAAAATACCTTCTCCTCCTCTAAATGAACCTGTATTGAGCCAACCATTATCAGTAATGTCAATAGATTCACCAGCAGCAATATCATTAAAAACAAGAAGTTTGATTACTTCTGCACCATCAGCATTATATTGAACAAAGGCTAGGTCGCCAGTGTTAACTTGTCCATAACTAGACAAAAGAGCACAGAGAAAAATTATAAGTGATAAGTAGTTCTTTTTCATAGGGAGTAGGATTAACTATTAACCTACTGCAAAGCTAGTTTAAAAAAACCTAACTAACAGGTAGTTACGGGTTGTAATGTATTAACAAATTGTTATTTTCGCTAAATGAACCTAAAAAGCACATATACTGTAGACGAAGCGCAAAAAAAGCTTGAGAATTACTGCGCTTACCAAGAGCGCTGCCATAAAGAAGTAAGAGAAAAGTTAAAGGCTATGAAAATGATTCCCGAGGCTATTGATAAAATCATAGTACACCTTATTGACCACAATTTTTTAAGTGAAGAACGGTTTGCAAAAGCTTTTGTGCGTGGAAAATTTAGAATAAAAAAATGGGGAAAAAATAGATTGCTTAGAGAATTAAAACTAAAGGATATTTCAAAATACGCTATAGATGTAGCCTTAAAAGAAATTGATGAAGAAGATTATTATAAAACTTTGAATGAGCTCATAAAAAAACGTTTAGCACAAGTCAACGAAAAAAACATATATAAGAAAAAGAGGAAAGTTGCTGATTATTTGTTGTACAGAGGTTGGGAACCTTATTTAGTGTATCAAAAACTGAACGAATATTTATAAAAAAGCCTTTTCTTATGAAGAAAAGGCTTTTGAGTTTATAGTGTTAGGCTGACTTGTTCGGCTGACCGTAAGTCACTGAGCGAAGTCGAAGTGAGTTGAGGTCTATTTTAGCATCTTATTAGTACTTAGATCTTGGTTTTAAATTTTTAAGCAACACTTTTACAGGCTCGGTGAGACAGTTTGAGTGATAAAAATTATAAATTAAAACTTGCTCCAATATTAAATGTAAACTGATTGTAAAATAAATCCACCTCGTCGTCATATTTTGCTAGTGGGAAAGCAGCTTCAGTGTAAATACCAAAACCTTCAGAAAAGAAATAACGCGCACCAAGATGTCCGCCAAAATTCTTTAAGCTAAGACTAAGCCCAGGATATAAATCAAAATTTGGGTCAATGTTTATAACATTACCAAGGTTGGCATTAAATCTTGCTTTTAAGTCAAAACGATCACCAAAATCAGCAGCATCAGCTAATACATCATCAATACCCAAAGCATACGAAGAAGAAACACCTACAGAAATGTTATCTCCTAATCCATAATCGTAAGTAAGGTTTATACCTGTGGCTTCATCCTGAAAGTTAGCACCAACCTGAAATTTTTGATCTCCTTTACCCTCAAATGCCTGTGCGTTTCCAAAACTAAATAGTAACAATGCTGCTATTAATACAATATTTTTCATGTGATAAGTTTTTTAAAAATGTCCGCAAATATACAAATAGATTGTATGTCAGAAAATTAAACATAAGGCTTTGTATTGGTGATTGCCTTTTCATTTTTCCAGTCAATCCATTTTTGGCCTTTTATACGACGCATTAGGTTGTCATAATTTCGCATTAAAAAGATATTGTAAAGCGCTTTGCCTAAGTTTTTAGGATTGCGCGCAATAGCACGTAAACTCATAGAAAAACCAGGTGTAAGATAACGCATGTAATGCCAATAGCCTTCTGGCATGTATAATACCTCTCCATGGTTAAGGTTACAAACCCAACCTTTGGCATGCTTTAATGCTGGCCATTTCTCAAAATCTGGATTGGCAAAATCTATATCTTCTCTTGTAATTAAAGAATGTGGTACTTTATATAAGTATTTGTTCTGCTTTTGGTCGAATAAGATGCATTGTTTTTTACCTTCAAAATGAAAGTGAAAGATATTAGCCAAATCAATATCGTAATGCATAAAGGTGTACGAATCTCTACCTCCAAAAAATAACATTGGTAAGCCTTTCATTAATTTTAAACCAAAGTCTGGATAGTTAAAATCGTTTTGAAGTTGCGGCACTTCTTTCAAAATATTCCACAAGAAGATTCTAAATCTTGTAGGCTCACGTTTTAGTAGATCTACATAATCGCTCATTTTCATTTTAGCGTGTGCCTCGTTAAAACCGTCTTTATAATCTACAGGTCTGTCGTCGTAAAGCGGAACAATTTTGTCTCCTGCAACATCTTTCATGTAGTCTAGACTCCATTTTGAGTACGCTGGCCAATCTTCTATAAAACGCTCAATAACGACAGGTTTTTGTGGTTTGAAGTAATTTTTAATGAAATCTTCTTTCGTAATAGTCTTTACGCGAGGTATGTCTTTAAGGTCTAATTGCAACAGTTAAAACTTTTGAATTTCAAAGTTAAGAAAACGTTACCAATTGGTTTAAATTGTATAATAAAAAATAACTTCTATTAGATTACTAAATACTATAGTAAAAAAGCAGCCCACAATTTTGTGGGCCATCTTAGTTATTCTTTAGTGTCAATTTCAGCATCGTCTGCTTCAATATTGTTTTTATCTTTACCCTTTAAATATTCTGGCAGATCCATCCCAGCCATGTTAAACATTTCTTGTAACGGTGGTACAGCTTTGTACATACCAGAAATAAAGTTAGAGGTAGAGGATTTGCCATCTTTACTACCACCATTTTCCCAAACGGTAACTTTATCAATTTTAATATTTTTGATGGCTTCGGCCTGTGTTTTAACCAGTTCTGGTAATTTATCGGCTATCAATAACAAAACGGCATCTTTAGAGTTGTTGCCAGCTGCTTTTACGATTTCATCTAGACCAGCTGCCTGCTTGGTCAGTACTTCGTAAAGCCCTTTTGCTTCGGCTTGTGCTTTAAACAATATGGCATCTGCTTCACCTTTTGCACGTCTTCTTATACGTTCTGCTTCGGCTTCTGCGTCAATTTCTGCTTTCTTTTTAGCAATTTCAGTAGGTACGATAACGTCTGCCATTTGAGATGAGCGTTCGCGTTCTGCTCTGGCAGTTTCTGCTTCTTGCTCAGCAGCATAAGACTCTTGTAATGCTTTTGCCGCTTGTACTTTCTCCGAAGCAATTGCTACGCGCTCTGCTTCGGCTTCACGCTGACGTCGCAAAGAGTCGGAATTGGCAACGGATATTTTTGCAGTGTTTTCGCCCTCAACAGCTTTAGCATTGGCCGCGGCTACTTGTGTTTTTTCGTCTTGTACTGCATTAGCTTCACCAATGGCACCGTCTCTATTTTTCTCGGCAACTGACTTACGTGCGGCATTTATGGCATGTGCTGCAGCTTCTTTACCTAAAGCTTCAATGTAACCAGATTCGTCAACAATATCTGTAATATTTACGTTGATTAATTTAAGACCAACCTTTTTTAATTCTGACTCCACAGATTGCGATATATTGGTTAAGAATTTATCTCTATCTGAGTTAATTTCTTCAATATCCATAGAAGCTACAACCAAACGTAACTGACCAAAAATAATTTCTTTAGCCAATTCTTGAATATCTTGTAAACCTAAACCAAGCAAACGCTCTGCTGCATTTTGCATAACACCTGGTTCTGTAGAGACGCCTATGGTAAAGCGCGATGGTACATTAACACGGATATTTTGCTTAGATAGTGCGTTTACCAAGTTAACTTCGATAGAAATTGGTGTTAAATCTAGATATTCATAATCTTGAATTACTGGAATAATAAAGGCGGCACCACCATGGATACATTTTGCGGATTTTCCGCCGCCAACTTTACCGTAAACTACTAAGATGCGATCCGATGGACAACGTTTATAGCGTTTAATAAGTAAAATTAAGGTGAGCACTATAAAAAGTGCAACAAATATAAGTAGCATTGGTCCGCCAAAGCCCTCTAAATTTACATTGTCTTGCATGCTTAAATTAATCATAGGTTAATGTGTGTTTTGGTTAATAGTTTATTTGTTTTCTAAAAGGTTTTTTGCCCCTTGTTGCAAGGTCTCATGTTTAGGTGACGTTGGTTCAATGGGCTTGCGGGTTTGGTCTACAATTAAAATACCGTTAGATGTTACATCTACAACTTTAATAATAGTACCAGATTTTAATGATGTTTGCGAATCTGTAAGCGCATCGAGCTCTCTAAGTGTTCCTTGAATATTGACGCTTACTTTTCCCATGCTAGATCGACCTGCACCTATTGTTAGGTATACTTCGCCGATAGTGTCTAATGCATTTTTGTAGTTAAGCGTTCCGCTATCACTAAGTTTACTTATAAAGTAGAAAAGAGCAGTCATAATTAACATCATTAATAATCCGCAAAAAACAGAGATAATAATCGTTGCTGGTGTAGATAATCCGGCATCGATACAGGCAATTCCGCTCCAACCAAAAATGGTAAAAAAGCCTATTAGATTCTTAAACGTTATGAAGTGAAAACCTGCATCACCATCTAAATCTGTATCAATGTCTCCTATATCATCTGCATCTCCACCAGCAAATGCCATAATCATTACAACCATAAATATTAACGAGCTTACTATTGCAATAGACCAATACAGCTTTGAAAAAAAATCTAAATTTAAAAACCATTCTGTCATAATTATCAAGTTTTAATGCGTTATTAAATATACAACCATTGTAAGATTATTTGATCTTAATCTTGAAAGATTTTGATAAAGTTTAACCGTCAAGAAGACTGAATGAGTCCTAGCTTTTTGTTGTTGATTTAAGGATAAAAATGTATCCACTAAAAAAGAAGCGAGATGGTTAGTCTTAGCGAGTAATTAACCTGTTCTTTTTAGAGCTCTTAAAAGCTACATTTATTAACTGCTTTCAATTTATCAGTAGTTTTGCTGTTCTTTTTGTTACAATAGAAACAAAAAAACCCTGTCGGTTAGGACAGGATTTACAGTGAGATATGTTGTTTTCTATCTATTTAAACGTATATCGTAAACCAAATAACACGTTACTTGGTGGCATTGGTGTAAAGCCAGATTCAATATAGTCAGCATCAAAAATATTGCTTGCGGTTATTGTAAATTCTGCTTGGCTAAATCTAATGGCTACAGATGCGTCCCAGACATTATAGGTTTGTCCTGTTGTACGTTCGGCATACTTGTAAATTATGTTTTGACTTACGTTTTTAAATAACTGGGTGCTTAATCGCGTAATATATTGGTGCTTTAATGTATTAAGTGAATAGCGCGATAATTCTTCGTTTTGATCCGAAATATTATCATCTAAGTACGAGTATCCAAACGCTAAAGTTTGTTTGTAGTTGCTGATATTAAAGTTGTATGCAGCATCAAACTCTAAACCTTTGGTATTAACCTCTGTAATATTTTGTGCCGTAAACACATCTTCAGTTACAGACGTTCTTACATAATCGATAAGATTATCCGCATCTCTGTTAAATACAGCAATACTAGCTGTAAGTTTTTGTGAGACATATTTTAACCCAAGCTCTTGCGCAAACGCTTCTTCTGGCTCTAGATTTTCATTTCCGCTGGTTACAGGATCGTTGTAGTATAAATCAGTATAGGTAGGTACACGATAGGTATAACCAATGTTACCATAAACCTTAAAGTTATTAGTGATGTCGTACCCAACATCTAAACCAGGAAAAGCATGAAATTTAAAATCTGAAAAATACGTTAGTGCTACGCCAGGTGTAATATCCAATCTGTTATTAAACAAACTAAAACGATGCTCTAAAAATACATTGGTCATAAAGCGATTTCGGTTACCTAAGTTGTTACTTCTTAAATAGATTTTGGAGAGATCTACACCAAAACCGGTAATACCCAACTCTGAAGAATAAGAAGCGTTGGCTTCTGCACCAATTTTATCAGAAATATGAAAATTTCTAAAAAAGTTAGGATCGTCTCGTCGCAATAAAAACATATCTTGATTACGTCTCCAGTAAACTCTTGGCTGAATTTTTAATGTAGATGTTCTAAACGTGGTACCAAATGCAATTAAGCTATTCTGCGTTTCTTCGTACTCATTAAACGTAGGATTGGTTGTGTAGAAGTTTTCTGCACCAAACTTACGCTCAAGAAATGTAGCTGTCATTTCAATAGCTTGAGCATTTTTATTGAAGGTACTTTTTAGGTAATAATTGGCATTGTCATAATCCGTGTTAATTCGGTAACCTTCAGAAGTCACTCTACCAACATGAACAATATGCGATGAGTTTTCTAAATCTACTCCAGCAGTAACATTACCATTAAGCTGTCCAAAAGAACCAGTTTCAACGTTTACAGATGTTGAGTTTTTAAGGTTCTTCTTAGTTACAATATTTATAGCACCGTTAAAAGCATTCTGACCAAAAACTCTGGCTGCAGGACCTTTAATAATTTCTATACGCTCAATAACTTCTAATGGTAAAGCAGCGTTCATGGTGTGGTGACCTGTTTGTGCATCGTCCATTTTTATTCCATCTATCAGTAGAAGTGTTTGGTCAAAACCACCACCTCTTATGTAAAGATCGGCTTGGCTGCCACCTGTACCACGTCTTCTAATATCTACACCAGCCACTTGCTGCAATAAATCCGCAAGGTTTACAGTCGCACTTTTTTTAATAGCATCTGATGTGATAATGTTTATCGTTCTTGAATTTTCTTTAAAAGGTAAATCAATACGTGTACCAGTCAAAGTAACCGAATCTAGTTTTTGTGTGACTTCTTGCGCATTAAGCTGAAAAATAGCCATAATTAGTAATGCAAAAGGAGTAATCTTTTTTCTCATGTCTCGTTTTAAATTGAAAGTGCAAAAGTCGTAACTTTCCGGACGATTAAAATAGTCCACTTTTAAAAGAATGAATAGTCCGGTTGAAGCAATTTTAAAACAGCTAATTAGTTTCGATAAAACTATCGTGCAACCTGTCTATGTGCAAGTGTCTCAGCAAATTATAAATGTTATTCAACGTGGTTATTTGGTAAAAGGTACAAAATTACCAGGCACAAGAACATTAAGTCAACTTTTAAAGGTGCATAGAAACACAGCCGTTGCGATCTACGATGAATTGGCATCTCAAGGTTGGGTAGAAATCATTGCCAATAAAGGTACTTTTGTTTTATTGCCAGAACAAGCTACGGCAAAAATTAAAGCTGCTACACAGCAAGTACATCAGGCGTATCATTACCCTAAGAAAGCTGGTTTTCCGTTTCAGCAGTCGTTTCATTTGGCGACTAATCTTCAGCAAACACAGGCTAAATACATTATTAATGATGGTAAGCCAGATTTACGTTTGCATCCAACACATCAATTTTCGAGATGGTATAGCGCAGCTATGAAGCGTAAACCACTCATTCAAAAATGGAACAGAACCACAGCGTCTTCAACTTCAGTATTTAAAACGCAATTGTGTAATTATCTTAATGCCACACGAGGATTTCATATAAAACCCAACAACCTTCTGAATACACGAAGTTCTGAAATGAGTCTTTACATTGTATCGCAATTGTTGATAAAGCAAAACGACTTGGTTTTGGTTGGTCAGTTGAGTCATTATGCGTCTAACACTATTTTTCAAGAAGCAGGAGCTACGATTAGGACAATTCCTGTGGACGACGACGGTCTCGATGTAGATTATATAAGACAGCATTTTGTTAAAAATCGAATCCGATTTGTTTATGTAAGTGCACACAGGCATTACCCAACAACAAAAACCTTGAGTGTAGAACGACGTATTCAATTATTAGAGCTCGCTAAAGATTATGGTTTTGCAATAATTGAAGAAGATTACGATTATGATTTTCAGTACGATGGTTCTGCTATGCTGCCTATGGCTACGGCAGATGCAAAGGGTATGGTAATTTATTTGGGCAAAATAGGGCAATCGTTATTTCCGAGTTTTCAATCTGGATTTGTTGTAGCGCCAGAAAACCTTATTACCGAGGCTCGCAACTATCTCACAATTTTAGATGAGCAAGGTGATATTATACAAGAACAAATGTTATCGGAATTAATTGCTGAAGGTGAAATATACAGATTACTAAAGAAGAATATCGTAACCTACAAAAAACGAAGAGATGTTTTGTGTGACGCTCTAAAACAACAGTTTAAAGATGTTATTCAGTTTAAAAAACCTTCAGGAGGTTTAGCAATTTGGTTAAGATTTTTAAAACAGATTTCTCTGGTGCAATTAGCCAATGAAGCAGAAGCCTTAGATGTGTTTTTACCAAAAACAATTTTATATCAAGATAAAGATACCTGTGCTATTCGGTTTGGTTTTGGACATTTAGATGAAGATGAAATAGAAGATATAATTACTAGAATGAAACAGGCTTTCGATAAGGTGATTTAATTTTTTAGTCTGTATGGACTACTATTCCCTCATCTCTAAGTTTGTTTTTATCTACCCATTTAAAGTCTCCTTTTTCAGTAGCATCTAGTAAATCTATTAATAGTGCATCAGCAATATGCGAAGCTACATCAAAAGCATCTTCTTGGTTTTTAGTTTCATAAACAGTAATTTTCTTGTTATTGTCATAAAATAAATTTAAATGAATAACAGGAAATGTATTTGTTGTTTCTGCTGATAAAGCACGGACAGTTATATTTTCATTAGTAGCAAAAACAGAAATGTAATCAACTTTTGGTAACGGATTCCATTTACCAATTTTAATACCCAAAACAGAAATAGTTTTTCTGTATGTTTTAGATTCTAAATCAATTTCTGAGCCGTCTGTTCTAAGTAATACAAAGGCTAAAATAAATGTAAAAACACCATTAAACGTTCTTGTAGATACAAAACCATATATACTTAATACTACTAATAATATCCCTAAAATTACCCTGTAAACAGGAATCTTTTGCGTGTAGCTTATTATTGCTTTCATATAAAACAAATATAGTTTTTTGGTTTAGAATAAACTCAAGAAAAGATGTTCTTATGCATTGCCAAACACTGTGGTGTTTAGTGTTTAGAATGAAGTTTATTACCGCAGTTATCGCATTGGTATTCGTAGCGAGCACTAAAGGGAAGGGTGCCAAAAAGAATTCCGATAATAAAATAAAAAAAGGTTTTGAAGCTGTTAATTGTTGAGTATAGGCTTATGCTTTGACTATGGCAATCGGGACAGATCAGTGCATTGCCGTTATCATCCAAAGCGTAAGAAGAAATAGTCTTAAGGATATCTTTGGCTTTACTTTCGTCTTTTGCTAAAACATTAAGTTTTATACCGCCAATTGCGTTGCTTACTAAAGGATCGGTATCTATGGTAATGTTATCCTTTAAAAACACTCTAATACCCTCTGCCTCAAGACGACCTTTTATAATTTGGGCTTCAGAAGAATAGGTATATCGTGCAATTGTAACGAATGTATTATTCATAATGCAAATATAATATACTTAAAAGTAGATTATCAAAAAAATTATTGTTTTACAATAATTTTAATATATTTGTTATTGTAAAACAATAATTTTTTAATTATGAGGAGGTTAATTATTCTTAAGAGTTTGGTTGATTTTGTTTGGATATTAAGTTGTATTCCAGGAATAGCGCTACTGGCTTTTTTTAGTGTTTTTATGTTTATTAATCCAGAATCCTTACGATTTGTTTTTGATGTTAATGATGATGTTTTAACATCGACAGTAACTACCACTCAAATTTTAGGACTTATAATAATTGTGCTTATTGCAATTGGTATTTATTGTTTCTACTTATTTAGAAAGACCTTACGTTATTTTCAGAAAGTAAAACCTTTTCATAAAGACGTTATCTCTAATTTTTATAAAATAGGATACCTACTCTCAGCAATAGGATTAGTAGGTTTTATTACAGTATTTATAGCAAGATTAGTGTTTAGCAATGAGTTCAAAATAAGTTTGGGACTTAGCCCTTATATTTTACTTATTTGCCTTGGCTTATTTTTTATGGTGCTGAGTGAAGTGTTTAAAGTAGCAAAACACGCCAAGGAAGAAAACGACTTAACCATATAACCATGCCGATCGTAGTCAACTTAGATAAAGTTTTAAATGAACGAGGCATGAA
Source organism: Winogradskyella sp. J14-2 (assembly GCF_001971725.1). Taxonomy (NCBI): domain Bacteria; kingdom Pseudomonadati; phylum Bacteroidota; class Flavobacteriia; order Flavobacteriales; family Flavobacteriaceae; genus Winogradskyella; species Winogradskyella sp. J14-2. The sequence goes on from NZ_CP019388.1 coordinate 2,219,409, forward strand.
GAGTTACGAATTGGCGGATATAATTGGTATCACCACGGCTAATTTGTCTATCCTTAAAACTGGTAAGGCCAAAGCAATTCGATTCTCTACTTTAGAGGCGATTTGTGAAGCTTTAGACTGTCAGCCCAGTGATATTTTAGAGTATGTAAGTAGTTAATTAGCGATGTCTATTGGCTAACAACGGAGGCGGTTCGCCAGTAAACGGATTCCAGCGGCTAATGGTTTTAGCTTCCATACCTGCAGCACTTATTACAGCCCTATCGCCATAACGCTCACGCATTTTATCTATGGCTCGTGCTAGATTAAGTTGTGTTTCATTATCCTCAAACAAATTGATTTGATGGCCACCTTCTACCAGATGACTAAAGCGTACACCTATTAAGCGTACGAGCAACCGACGATTGTAGAGTTTGTTGAACAGTTCTAAAACCACAGGAATGATGTTATGGTCCATAGCGCTATATGGAATTCGTTTTTGCTGGGTATAGGTCTGAAAATCGGAATACCGAATCTTAAAGGTAATACAGGCTGTTAATTTGTTACCACGTCTTAGCTGATAAGCTAAGTTTTCTGCCATGGCAATAACGAGACCTTTAAGCTTATGAATATTTGTGGTGTCTTGGCCAAAAGTGCGCTCAGTAGAGATGGATTTACGTTCGTGGTATTGTATTACAGGACTATTATCTATACCATTAGCCTTTTTCCAAATAGAAAGGCCGTTTTTGCCCAATACTTTATGCATTAATTCCATAGGCATATCTTGGACGGTTTTAATGCGTTTCACACCCAAATCACAAAGTGCTTTATAAGTCACATTACCTACCATTGGAATTTTCTTTACAGAAAGTGGTGCTAAAAATGGTTTTTCGGTACCTGCAAGAATTCTAATTTCGTTATTGGGCTTTGCTTCACCAGTTGCAATCTTTGAAACCGTTTTATTTAAAGACAGCCCAAAGGAAATAGGTAATCCTGTTTCTTTGATAATACGCTGGCGTAATTCTGAAGCTAACTTATGGCACCCAAAGAACTTGTCCATTCCAGTGAGATCTATATAAAATTCATCAATAGAGGTTTTTTCGTAAAGAGGCACGCTCTCTTTAATAATATCAGTAACATTTTGCGAAAACTTAGTGTAAATACCAGAATTTCCTCTAAGTATAATAGCCTCTGGACACAGTTGTTTTGCCATACGCATTGGCATGGCAGAATGGACACCAAATTTACGTGCTTCATAACTACAGGAAGCCACAACACCTCTATCGCTCGTGCCACCGATAAGCACAGGTTTACCATTAAGGCGACTATCTAATAAACGCTCACAAGACACAAAAAAAGTGTCTAAATCCATATGTACGATGCTACGGTTGTTGTTCATTTCTATATTTTACAATTAACGTCAGTTCGAGTGTTTTCCTGTCAGACTGAGCTTGTCGAAGTCAAAGGAAAAATTATCGAGAACTTTGTTATGGATAAAAACTTCTCGATACAATTTGCTCATGCCTCACAAATCACTCGAAGTGACATTGGTGGTATTATTTTTTGATATTCTATTTTGAAACCCAATCGGGTCATGTGTCTTTTTCAAATCCTTAAAACTTTTCTTCCTTTGAAATGTTGGGTTTGCTGATTTTACAGCATAGCGTGGATCTTCAATCACTGCAAGACGTTCAAATTTGGAAACTTCAATAGATACACAATCAAACTCTATCATCACCTTACCAGTAATTTCGTAAACACCTCTTCCTCTAAAAGGGTATTTGCTGGCAATTGGTGGAAAATGAACGGTGTCTATAAAATCACCATCTCTATCTAAAAAGGTCCCAAAATACATGCGTTTTCCATTAGACGTACTTGTGTTTTTAGTAGTCACCAAATAGCCTTCTATGGTAACGTATTTCCCTTCAAGTTGTTCTAAATGTTTAGCACGTAGTTTACTTTTTGAAGGCACTTCGAGTAGATAAAACGGGTTGCATAGTGGAAATCCTAACAGCTCAATTTCATCAAAGGCATTTTCTAATGCTGTGCTTGGTAATTCTGGTGTATTGTAGTTGATACGCTTTGTTTTAAATAAGGTCACTACATGGTCTTGTACTACCGTTTTGCTGATTTTTAAATGCGCTTCCCATAACAATTCACGTTTATTGATTCCTGTAAATCGAAATGCATTGATTTTTATTAAAATGGTAATCTGTTCTATAGAAATAGGGACACGTTCTATAAAATCATCAAGTGATGTAAAGGCACCATTTTGCTCGCGTTCTTTTAGAATTCGTGCTGTGGTTTTAGATTCAAAAGACTGTAAAAACATGAACCCCAAGTAAATAGTTTTGTCCCTTATAATTGCTTGATTGTATGAGTTGTTTGTACAAGGGGATTCAATAATACCATTGTGCATTCGCGCTTCATGAACGTAGAGTTCTGTACTGTAAAACCCGCCAAAATTATTGATAGTAGCTGTCATATATTCTAACGGATAGTAAGCTTTTAAAAAGAGGCTTTGATAGCTCTCTACAGCATAAGAAGCAGAATGTCCTTTAGCAAAGGCATAACCTGCAAAACTTTCAATCTGTCGCCATATTTCTGTTGTGAGCTCTAATGGTTTGCCATCGTTTTTGCAATTATCAAAAAACTGCTGTTTTACTTTCAGAAATTCTGCTCTTGATCTAAACTTACCAGACATACCACGACGTAGCATATCAGCTTCACCAAGGGTAAGTCCGCCAAAATAGTGTGCCACTTTTATCACATCTTCTTGATAGACCATAACACCATAAGTCTCTGGCATAATATCTAAGAGCACAGCAGGTGCGTCTTTTCTTTTTTCAGGATGGCGACAACGCAAAATGTATTGGCGCATCATGCCAGATTTTGAAACACCAGGTCTAATCACAGAGCTTGCGGCCACTAAACCAAGGTAGTCGTCTACTCTTAACTTTTTTAAAAGCATGCGCATAGCTGGTGATTCCACATAAAAACAACCAATAGCTTTAGCATTCTTAAGTAAATACTTTATGCGTTTGTCTTCTTTAAAACGTTTAATATCATGAATGTCTACTGGTGGTTGATGGCTGTAGTTTTGGTCTATAATATCTACGGTATCTTTAATTTTACCAAGACCACGCTGACTTAAAATATCAAACTTATACAAGCCAATATCTTCGGCAACAACCATATCAAATTGTGTGGTAGGAAATCCTTTTGGTGGCATAAACGTAGCTCCATAATAATGAATAGGCTGTTCTGAAATTAAAATACCACCTGCATGTATACCCAAATAATTAGGAAAACCTTCAATATAACGACTGTACTTAAGGACTAATACCGTTAATCGGTCGAGTTTTTTAACATCAAACTTTCCGCGAGTCAGCATATCCATTTCAGATTTTGGTAGCCCAAAAACTTTACCTAATTCTCTAACAGATGCTCTATATTTAAAGGTATTGTAGACTGTGATGAGTGCTGTATGCTTAAAGGTTTTGAAGATAAATTCAGTAATATCATCTCTGTCTTTCCAAGAGAAATCAATATCAAAATCAGGCGGATTTTGTCTAAAGAGATTAATGAAGCGCTCAAAATATAAGTCGAGCTCAATAGGATCTACATCTGTAATGCGCAACAGGTAAGCAATAATACTGTTGGCACCACTACCACGACCAACATAATAGTAGTCTTTACTGCGCGCATACTCTAAGATTTTCCAGTTGATTAAAAAGTAAGAGACAAAGCCTTTTTGCTTTATAATGTTGAGTTCCTTTTCTATGCGATCGTAGATTTTAGCATCAACATCGTTGCCATAGCGGTAAGGAATTCCTTCATAGGTCAGTTTTTCTAAAAGCGCATAATCCGTATCGGCATTTTCGGTTAAGAAGCGTTGATTCTTTGGGATAGGATTCTCAAAATCGAATGTAATAGAGCAGTGGTTTAGTAAGTCTTCTGTATTGTTAATGAGGCTTGGAAATTCTGAATAGCGCTCACACAACGCATCATATGGTAACATTTTATCGTCTTCATGACCTTCTTCAGACTTAGGAAGTTTACTCAGTAAAGTGTTATTATCAATAGCACGTAGTAGGCGATGCGTATTAAAGCCTTTTTTATCCTGAAAGGATACCGTTTTTAAAACAACCAATTTCTCTCGGTGCGCATTCCACTTAGAAAATTTTAACTGGTTGAGGTCTTTAGGTGTAATTCCTAAAAATTCGTTTTGCTTAAGTTCAAAATGCTTTCCTTTTTGGTAAGGATAGACGATAAAACAATCTTCTAAAACGTCATCAGGTCGCTCAGGAATTTTTAAGTCTTGATTATGAAGAAATTTTGATAGATATGCGTTTATATTTTGAAAGCCTTGGTTGTTTTTTGCGATGACAATAAACTGTTGCTCTGCCTTATTTCTAAAGTCTACACCAAGTACAGGTTTTACCTTGTATTTTTTTGATAACCGGACAATATCTAAGCACGCTGAGGTTGTATTAATATCGGTTAGCGCTAAGGTCTGAACACCATTTTCTGAAGCAATAGCAAGCAATTGCTCAGGTTTTATGGTGCCGTAACGCAGGCTGTAATATGTATGACAGTTTAAATACATGGGACCAACAAAATTAGCTACTATATGTAGTTAATATTGCTTATATTTGTAGTAAATGATGTTAAAATTATTTCGATGAAGCCAATACAAGCCAACATAAAACACCTTAGGTCTTTAAAGAAGCTATCTCAAGAGCGTTTTGCAGACGATTTAGGATGGACACGCTCAATGGTGGGATCCTATGAAGAAGGACGAAGTGAGCCACCAATTGAACGCTTAATAGATCTGTCAAATTATTTTAATATACCTATAGATATCCTCGTTCGTAAAGATTTACGAAAGGCCAAGGATACCTCTTTTATTGAGATAGGGAACAAGCGTGTCTTATTTCCTGTAACGGTTAATGAAGACAATGAAGATTTAATTGAAATCATTCCGGCAAAAGCTTCGGCAGGATATTTATCTGGTTATGATGATCCGGAATATATAGAACAACTTCAAAAAATAAAGTTACCGTTTTTACCTACAGGAACACACCGTGCTTTTCCCATAAAAGGGGACTCTATGTTACCCGTTAAAGATGGTGCTTTTGTTGTAGCAAAGTATGTAGAGGATATTAATGATATTAAAAATGGCAGAACCTATATTGTTTTAACAAAGGATGATGGTTTGGTTTATAAGCGTCTATATAGTACAGATGATGAGAATCTACTATTATTGAGCTCAGATAATAAGTCTTACAAACCTTATTTTGTATCAAAAGAAACGATCTTAGAACTTTGGGAATTCACCTGTTGTATTAATACGCAAGAGTACGATGAGAAGGAGTTGAAGTTAAGTAGTATTATGACTATGTTTCAAGAACTTAAGGTAGAATTAGAAGCTGTAAAGCAGTTGTAGAATGGTAAAAACAGTTAAATGGGGAATTATTGGCTGTGGCAATGTCACTGAAGTTAAAAGTGGACCAGCCTATAAAATGGCCGAAGGTTTTGAGCTTGTTGCCGTTATGCGACGTAATCTTGAGCTAGCCAAATATTATGCTGAACGACATAATGTACCACGCTACTATAATGATGCAGATGAATTGATAAATGATTCTGAAATAGACGCAGTTTATATCGCTACGCCACCAGATACGCATCATTATTATGCCATGAAGGTAGCGCAAGCCAATAAAATATGTTGTATTGAAAAACCAATGGCGCCGAGTTATGAGGAATGTCTTGAAATTACCAATACATTTAAGACTAAAGGGTTGCCCTTATTTGTTGCATATTACCGCAGGTCCTTACCACGATTTAATAAGGTGAAGTCACTACTAGAAGAGAAGGTAATAGGCGATGTGAGACATATTCATTGGTATTTGAGTCGTACACCAAGTGATTTGGATAAATCAGGTGACTATAATTGGCGTACTGATGCTAAGATTGCGCCAGCAGGTTATTTTGATGATTTAGCGAGTCATGGGTTGGATTTGTTTGTATATCTATTGGGAGATATAAAACAGGCAAAAGGCATAACGGGAAACCAACAAAGACTTTATACAGCTAGAGATATCATTTCTGCTTCTTGGGTGCACAAAAGCGGAGTTTTAGGAACTGGTATGTGGAGTTTTGGAACTTATACGCGCGAAGATTGTGTAAGAATTGTTGGTAGTAAAGGCGAAATATCGTTTTCGGTTTTCGGCGACAGTCCAATAGATGTTATTAAGCATGATAAAAAAGAACAGATTTTTATTGAAAACCCTAAGCATATTCAGCAGTATCATGTAAGAAATATGGCAAATCATCTGCATTCAGATTTTCAACATCCTTCTACGGGAAAAACAGCAACGCACGTTGCTTGGGTAATGGATTGTATTCTAGATAGGTTATAAAATAAAAGCGTTAAACTTAAGTTTAACGCTTTTTCTATAATACTAAAAGTACACTGCAATTAATCCGCTAAGATAATTAGTTTGTTATCTTTCATTTCTATGGTGCCAGAGTTAATCTTAACAGTTAGTACTTTGTTGTCATCTGCGTGAGGAATAACATCACCATGTAACTCATCAAAGGCTAAATGATTTTGGGTATGAGTTTTAATTCTAATAGTGCCTTCGCTTAGGATAGAAACTATGGGAGCGTGATTAGATAGCATTTCAAACTCACCATTTACGCCAGGTACTACTACAGAGTCAACCTCTGAACTAAACAAAGTGGCTTCTGGTGAAACAATCTCTAAGTGCATAATGTTAAGTTTCTAAGATTTTATAATTAGGCTTCAGCAAGCATTTTCTCACCAGCTTCAATAGCTTCTTCAATAGATCCCTTAAGGTTAAAGGCAGCTTCTGGTAAGTGGTCTAACTCACCATCCATAATCATATTAAACCCTTTAATAGTTTCTTTAATATCTACTAAAACACCTGGTATACCTGTAAATTGCTCTGCTACGTGGAAAGGTTGCGATAAGAAACGTTGTACGCGTCTTGCTCTACCAACCGCCAACTTATCTTCTTCAGATAATTCTTCCATACCAAGAATAGCAATAATATCTTGTAATTCTTTATAGCGTTGCAATAACTCTTTTACACGTTGCGCACAGTTATAGTGATCTGCACCTAATATCTCCTTGGTTAAGATACGAGAGGTAGAATCTAAAGGATCTACAGCAGGATAGATACCAAGCTCAGCAATCTTACGAGATAGTACTGTTGTTGCATCTAAGTGGGCAAACGTTGTAGCGGGAGCAGGATCTGTTAAATCATCTGCAGGAACATAAACCGCTTGTACAGATGTAATAGAACCTTTTTTAGTAGATGTAATACGCTCTTGCATCGCACCCATTTCAGTTGCTAATGTAGGCTGGTATCCTACTGCAGATGGCATACGACCAAGTAACGCAGATACCTCAGAACCAGCTTGTGTAAAACGGAAGATATTATCAACGAAGAAAAGTACATCTTTTCCTTGTCCATCACCAGCACCATCACGGAAATACTCAGCGATAGTTAATCCTGATAATGCCACACGAGCACGTGCTCCAGGAGGTTCGTTCATCTGGCCAAACACGAAAGTTGCTTTAGAATCTTTCATAGCAGTTTTATCAACCTTCTGAAGATCCCATCCACCTTCTTCCATAGAGTGCATAAAGTCATCACCATATTTTATAATACCAGATTCTAACATCTCTCTTAAAAGATCGTTCCCTTCACGAGTTCTTTCACCAACACCAGCAAATACTGATAAACCACCGTGACCTTTTGCAATATTGTTAATCAACTCCTGAATTAACACGGTCTTACCTACACCAGCACCACCAAATAATCCAATCTTACCACCTTTTGCATAAGGCTCAATAAGATCAATTACCTTGATACCAGTAAACAATACCTCTGTAGAAGTTGATAAATCTTCAAACTTAGGGGCTTGTCTATGAATAGGCAAACCTGCTTCACCAGCCTTAGGTAAGTCACCTAATCCATCTATAGCATCACCAATTACGTTAAAAAGACGTCCATAAACATCTTCGCCGATTGGCATTTGGATTGGTGCACCAGTTGCAACAACTTCAGTTCCTCTGCTTAAACCATCAGAAGAGTCCATTGCAATAGTACGTACTGTATCTTCACCGATGTGAGATTGTACTTCTAATACTAATTTTGAACCATCTGGGTTGTTTATTTCTAATGAATCATAAATTTTTGGAAGTTCTGCACCAGCAGCGAATTCTACATCGATAACTGGGCCTACAATTTGTGCAACTTTACCTGTAACTTTAGACATTGCTTATATGTTTTTGTTTTGCAATAATTTAAATCCGAAAAACGACATTTTTTATTTGTGCTGAATACATGCATTTTTCGCGCTGCAAAGATATAGTTTTATTTAAAAAAAATGTTCTTTTTTAAATAAAAAAAACACGCTCAATTAGAGCGTGTTTTATCATTCTAAATAAAAGCTGTTTTTATTGCAATGCTGGAGAATAATTTGTTGGGTAATTTCCTGCTTTTGCAAGGTTTCCGGAAGCTTCAAAATTAGAGCCGTATGTAGCGTCAATAGCTTGCAAGAAACTGTTAGCCATTAGTGCATAACCTCTTGCTGTTAAATGTACACCATCTAAACTCACTAAACCACCAAAAACTAAATCTGTATTCATGTTGTAATCGTCAAACATTATTCCTGTGGTTGCTGCCTGATCTAAAATTGAGTTTAAGTCTACTAACGCTAAATTATTAGTCGCAGCAACAGAAGAAATTGTAGCGTTATAAGCGGCAGTAGCATCTGCTATTTCTTGTTGCTCTTCTGGAGTTAGGACCCATTTATCAGCTAAAGGTATAGCAACACCATTTACTGTTTGTGGGTTTCCAGGTACTTCTTCAGTACCAATAAAGCTTGAAGCTGGCAGAACTATTAAGTCTTCTGCAGTTGCTTGTCTCATACTTACAAGTGCAGGATTTAGGCCAGTTAAGTCAATTAAGTTTTCATCCATAATTACTACAGCATTTCCTTCACCAGCAGAAAACGTGATGGTTCGTTTTGCTAATTCGGCATCAGCCATTTCTTGTGTTATTTGACCAAACTGCACTAAACCAGCTAGGGCTTGCGCTACGCCAGCATTATATGCACCATATGCACTGGCACTATTTAAAAAGCCTGCTGTTGCGGCGTCTAATGGTACGGGATTATGAGGAACGGTTGTGAAATGAGACAAACTTGTAATGTTTGGTAAATTTCCAATAACCCCTTTGGCACCGGTAGAAGTTAAACCAGCTACTAACGCACTCAAAGATGCGTTAAAAGTTGCTGTATCTGTTATTGGGTTTGTACCGTCACCTCCACTAAGAGCATAGCCTAAAACATCATTTCCTCCTACTTCAGATAATGAGAAAAATGTCGGGTTTTGAGCCATTGCTAATTCTAAAATAGTTGCATTTGGTGCATTCCCTGTAACACGAACAGCATAAGGATTTGCTGCGGCTGGAAAGTTAGCCAAATTACCATAACCTGGCGCAACTAAATGAAAACTCTTAGCACCAGGAATACCTAAATTATTGAAAGGTCCTGTAGGATTATTTAATGCAATATCAGTTGAAACTGTCACTGGACCAACAACTGCTTCAAGGGGAACAGGTCCGGCACCGCCAAAAACTAGTCTAGGGTCTGTAATTCTCATTCCGCCAACAGCTAAACCACCAAAATTATCATTCATCATTGGTTGGTTGAATGTGCCTCCTCCTACATTTTCAAATTTACTAGCCATAATGTTAGGGAAAGAATTTTCCTGACTAGCCATAAAGAGCGCATTGTCTGTAAAACCAGCTGTAAATGAAGCACCAATAGCGACATAGTTTGAAAAATCTACCGATCCAGCAGTTAATTCTGGCAATGGACCATTATCATTATTATTTCTATCTCTAAGGTCTTCTACAAGTTCATTTTCACAAGCTACCATTCCTAAGGTAAGTAGTGATAGTGCTATATATTTTACTTTTTTCATCATAATTTCTTTTCCGTTATTATAAATTGTTAATTGTCCAAGACACATAGTATTGAGAGCCTATGAAACCAGTACCAAATGCTGTAAAGTATTCGTCTTGTAATAAATTAGTCGCACCAACTTTAAAGGTAGACTTTAAGCTAGGTACTCTAAAATTAATTTGAGCATCTAAGACGTTAAATGCAGGAACATCTCCGTCGCCAAAGGATGCTTCCCAGAAGTAATTGTCACTCCATCTCCAAGCAACATTAAAACCAAAGTTTTTAAATAATTCCGTTTTACCAAAGGATGCTTTTACCTTATGCTCTGGTGTATTAAAGTTAGTTCTAAAATCTGGGTTTTGCTGTACGTCAAAGTCTAACTTAGCATAAGTATAGTTTGCACTTAAGTCAAAATCACCAAATACTTTGGCAGAGACCTGAATCGCTGCACCATAAGAGTTTACAGTTTCATCAGAGTTGGTATAAGTTTGGTATGCTTGAAAATCTCCGTTGGCTATAGCGGCTACAGCTAAAGGTGTACCATCGGGTAAGGTTTGTGTTAGTTCTACATCACCATAAAATGGTGCGATTACAGTTTCGTTTGCTAAGAAGTCTTGGTATTGGTTATAATATGCAGAAGCGTCAATAATAATGCCATCTAATTTACCGCGATATCCAACTTCAACAGAACTTACTTGTTCTGGTTGTACCAAATTAGAATTCGCTATTTGTAAGTCTGCAGGATTGGTAGAAGCTGCAAAGTTTTGAACAGAATTTGCGAAGAATGAGTTATTATAAGCGCCAGTACCATCAAAAGCGATACTTGTTTGACCCGTAATTGCAGTACCAGTAGCACTTAAGTCGTAATTTCTAACGTCTCTTGCTGGGTTGTCTGAGGCACCACCAATTAAGATAGCTCGTCCTACGTCTAAGCCAATGTATAGGTCTTGTGTTGTTGGATTTCTAAATCCTGTTTGGAACGAAGCTCTTATGTTGTGATCTTGGTTAATTGTAAAGCCGGCTGATAACCTTGGTGAGAAAAAGCCATCAAATAGTTCGGATTTATCGTATCTAAGAGAACCTGTTAGTTTAAGTTCTAAACTTTCAGATAATTCTAGAGATCGCTGTAATTGTGTATACACACCTACTTCAGAATAGTTAATAGGGCCGTCATTATCTGTGTAAATTGTTCCAGATGAGTTTAAACGGTATCTTCTGTATGATCCACCAACTTGAATTTCAGCAAAGTCTACTAAATCACCGAAATTATAATTGGCATCTGCATGGTAAATTCTTGAGTTATCTTGAAACTTAGAACCTGTAGTTAGGTCTGGGTCGTTAATACTTCTGTTAAAAGCAGCCTGAAATTCTGGAGTTCCGGGTAAAAATCTGCCTGTGTCAGCTTGCGCTCTAGCGGCTGCATGTGCCTCTGCATCTGTTGCACCACCTAAAGTTGCTCCAATGTAGGTTCCTACGTATTCACCAAACCATGTGTCGTCTGCTTTCCATGCCCTGTTAATGTTAATACCTGTAAATACCATATCATAAGAATCACCGGCTTTGTCTTCTGTTACATAACCTCTTATAAAGAAGTTGTCATTTCTAATTTCGAGTTTATGTTGTTGTAAGAAGAAGTTTTTAATATTGTAACGGTTGGCTCCTTGATAAATCGTATTACCAGAACCAACTTTACCTACATATTGAATTTCAAAATCATCTTCCCATGGGCGGAAATAAAGGCCCCAATCAGCTTTAATACTTTCAGCGTTGTAATTAGTTAGATCTCTTTCGTTATACCCTGTTCTACTAACGTTAACAGAAGGAACAAGTGCAGAAGAGCCTGATGGAGCTAATCCTAAGCCTTCTAAAGTTTGGGCTACATCATTAATATCTGTACTAACTTCGTCACCATAAATGTTTATACCGTCATAATCAATATTTGCTCTAGTTAGGCCTCTGTTAAATCGGTCAGATTCATTTGTTGCAAACCAATCGGTACCCTTTAGATAACCAAAATTAACTTTAGCAGCAAATTTCTCACTAAACTTATATGCCATTCTTACACCTAGATCTGTGTAATCATTATCTCCAGCAGCTTCTTGTGATGTTATACCTCTTTTGATGTAGCCACTAATACCTTGGTGATCAAAAGGGTTTTTACTTCGCATAAACAAAATACCGTTAAAAGCATTAGCACCATATAGTGCCGATGCAGCACCAGGCAGTAATTCAACACTTTGAACATCTGTTTCTGTCATCCCTAACAAGTTACCAAGCGGAAAGTTAAGTGCTGGTGCTGAGTTGTCCATCCCATCTACCAGTTGCATAAAACGTGTATTGGCAAAAGTTGCAAAACCTCTGGTGTTTATGGATTTAAATGTTAAGCTATTAGTGTTAATGTCTACACCTTTAAGATTTTCTAAACCATCATAAAAATCTACGGAGGCTGTATTTTTAATTTCCTTTAACCCAAAACGTTCAACTGTAACAGGTGATTCAAAAATACGTTCTGGAGTACGAGAAGCAGAAATTACAACTTCGTCTAAAGAATTTCCTTCTTTTAGGATAACATCTACGGTTTGTGTGTTGCTTGTTATCTCTATGGTTTGGGCTTCAAAACCAGTATAGCTTACACGAATGGAAAATGGTGGATTTTGATCTACAGATAGGGTGTAGTTACCATCAAAATCCGATACGGTACCTGTTGTTGTATTCACTACCACAATATTTGCACCGGGTAAGGGTAACCCAGTTTCATCAGTAATTTTACCCTTTATTGTGGTTTGAGCAAAAGATACCACGCAAAAAAGTAATGCAAAAAGCTTTAAGATTGTCTTCATTTTAGAGAATTAGTTAATTTATTTGATGCCAATTTAAATAAATATATGAAAATTAGGTAAGAAATTCTCAAAAAATTATGCGCGCATAGCACTTATTGTGAATTTAAACCCTTTAAAATTGTAACATCTACAATTTTAGTGGTATTTGTACGAATTTTATACGTGATATTTGTTTTGTAATTGCCACTGATATATTATGCAATTAATTGATTTTAAGTATCAGTTGGCTAAAACAACGTATAAAACTGCTTTATGTGGATTATTTTAAGCCACGAGTTGATTAAGTATTATTATTGGTAAATATTATAAACTAACCTAAAATGAATTAAAATGAAGACAATAAGAAAATTGGCTTTAATTATTATTGGAATTTTTGTTTTAATGCTATGGAGTGGTATTGTAAGAAACGCAGCGCTTGGCCAAAATGCTGCTGGACCTTTAACAGCCCCAATTAAGGCTTTTTCTGAGATACCATCTAACATGAAAATGGCATATAATCACTATTTCCGAGCACCAGAGTACTATCTAAAAACTAAAGAAAAGGATTTAAAAGATATTAATAATTTAAGCTACAACTTATACGGTTCTTATGCTTACAGAAATGGCAACCAGTTTAACATTGAATTAAAAAACTTTAAAACCAACAATATTCTAAAACAGTGGGAACTACCTGTTAAGGTTTTGTCTAAATATTACGAAGTTGGACAAAATGATAGATTGTACCCAACAAGATTAATGCCTAATAGAGATTTAATTGCTTCTTGCAACGAAAAACCTGGCCTTTTAAGATTAGACTCTACTTCTAAGGTGAAATGGTTTAATAAGGATTTTATTTTTCATCATGCAATGAATTTAGATCATAAAGGCAACATTTGGATACCAGGTGTAGAACATGAAGACGGATTAATTGTTCCTAAGGTGGTATCTGTAGATGGAAAAAAAACCGAATATAGAGATGATCTTATTTTAAATGTAGATGCTAAAACTGGCAAAACGTTATATAGTAAATCTCTTACAGATATTTTTATTGAAAATGATTTAGATAAGCTAATGAATAAAGCTACGCACGTTACTGATCCGTTTCATTTAAACGATGTACAACCAGTAGTAATTGACAGTTCGAGTTATTTTAACAAAGGCGATTTGTTTTTGAGTTTTAGACATTTGTCAACAATTATACATTACAGACCAGAAACAGGTAAAGTAATAACAGTTATTGATGGACCTTTTACCTTTCAGCACGACGTTGATGTTATTTCAGAAAATACAATAGCAATATTTAACAATAATTCGCCAGCTTGGGATGTTCACTTCAATAAAAATGAATTTAAACCAAGTAATGGAACTATTCAACGAAAAATAACACACTCCAATGTTCTTATTTATAACTTTGAGACAAATACCTATAAGGCACTTTATGAAGATCAATTCATTGATAATGAAATTTTTACAGGTGCTGAAGGATTGTATGAAATACTGCCCAATGGCGATATGTTTGTTGAAGAACAAGGGGCTGGAATCTTATGGGTATTAAATGAAAACGGTGTTGTCTTAAAGACGGTAATAAAAAGCGATATAGAAGGATACCATTACCTTTCAAATTGGACAACCATATATACTGATATTAACTTTTAAAATCTACTATTATGCTTAATTATATTGGACCTGGATTAGGACTTGGAACATTGCTAATCATTATTTTTATTGCCCTACTAGTTATTTTTTCGTTTGGTGTAGTGCTATGGATTCCTATCAAACGATTCTTTCGCAATTTATTTAAGAAAGGATAATGTTGTATTTTATCGTCGCAGGTATTTCAGGCTTTGCCCTGGCTGCATCTATAATAGCTCTTAAAAAAATATTTTTTGAGCTGATAGAGTCGTCGGTGTCGCTAACCAACGAAGTACTTTCAAAGGAGGATGAAGTTATTAAGCAGAAAAAGCTAATCGGTGCGCTGAAGAAAATTCTTCTTTCGCTATTAAAAACTACCGTGGCATTTGTAATAATTGCATGTGCAACTCTGCTTCCGCTCTATTTATATAGTTTACTAAATAAAGTAAATTTTGAAAGTCTAGATTTTAGCTCATTATGGTTTATATTAAGTCTTTCTATAGGAAGCATACTTCCATTTATCTTATTTAAGAAGAAAAAGAATGAGGACAATTATTCAGAGGCTTCTAAGCTTTTTCATAGACTAATTCTTAATAATTATAATTTGTCAAAACTTCTTTTCTCATTCGATAAAAAATTTAAAAAAGGTGAGAAGATTATAGAGAGTTCAAATTTTGTAATCGTCTCTGGTTTGGCACGTGCCGGAACCACAAGTTTAACAGATCAATTATATAAGGCCGGAAAATTCAGTTCTTTAGATTATTCTAATATGCCTCTGCTTTTAGCGCCTAATTTGTGGAAAAAACTGTACAATCCTAAAAATGCTGAGCTTAAGGAAAGAAAGCATGGCGATAGAATGATGTTTGGATTAAATACTATTGAAGCATTAGAAGAGTATTTTTTTAAGGTATTTCTAAATGATAGTTTTATAGACGATTCTATGCTAGTCAAACACGAAATTAATAAAGAAGTTTACGATAAGTACTTAGCATATCAGTCCTTGATTAGAAGCGATAACGCCCACCTATATTTATCAAAGAATAACAATCTTATTTTAAGGTATCCATCCTTGAGAGCACTAAACAAAGATTTTAAAGCTATATTTTTATTCCGTAATCCTATTGAACATGCATATTCTTTATTAAATCAACATTTGAGATTTTCAGATTTTCAGCACGATGATGATTTCATTGAGACATACATGAATTGGCTAGGGCATCATGAGTTTGGTTACAATCAAAAAGTGTTTAGTTTTGACAATAAACCTCTGCAAATAGAATATGATAAAAGTACATTAGACTATTGGTTATCAGTTTGGTTAAACTATTATTCATATCTTCTAAGTTTAGATAATGCATCCTTTATTTTAATAGATTATCAAGATTATCTATCTCATCCAAAAGAGGTATTGGTATATCTACAGAATGAATTGAAAATGGAGTTTGATTTATCAAATGTAAAGCCATTTAATAATAACAAGGTTATTGATACCTCAGACTGTAATAAAGAGCTTCTTAATATTACCGAAAGCGTCTACGGTGAATTAAAAGAAAAAAAGGTGTCCTTTTAAAAAGACACCTTTTTTTCTTTTAATCGTTTTTAAATCTACTCTACAGTAACAGATTTTGCCAAGTTACGAGGTTGATCTACATTTTTCCCCAACATTACCGCAATATGATAGGATAATAACTGCAATGGAATTGTTGTTAAAAGAGGTGTGAGAGACTCTATAGTCTCAGGGACTTCTATAACATGGTCTGCTAGTTCTTTTACACTTTTATCGCCTTTGGTAACTATGCCTATAATTTTACCTTTTCTAGATTTTATCTCTTGAATGTTGCTTACAACCTTCTCATAGTGTCCTTTTTTTGTTGCAATAACAACAACTGGCATTTGCTCATCAATTAACGCAATAGGGCCATGTTTCATTTCTGCAGCCGGATAACCTTCTGCATGGATATAAGAAATTTCTTTGAGTTTTAAAGCACCTTCTAAAGCTACAGGAAAGTTATAACCGCGTCCTAGATATAAAAAGTTTTTGGCATCCTTATATATTTCTGCTATAGATTGAACATAGCCGTCAGACTCAAGAGCCTCCTTAACCTTGCTAGGTATGGTTTCTAGTTCAATCAAATGATGTCTAAATTCTGAACTTGATATGGTTCCTTTTGCTCTCGCCAAACGCAATGCAATAAGTGTTAGCACTGTTATCTGAGTGGTAAATGCCTTTGTGGAAGCTACCCCAATCTCTGGCCCAGCATGTGTATAGGCACCAGCATCGGTTTCTCTGGCAATAGACGAACCTACAACATTACACACACCAAATACAAAAGCTCCTTTTGATTTTGCGAGTTTAATTGCTGCAAGCGTATCTGCAGTTTCACCAGATTGCGAAATGGCAATAACAATATCTTTTTCTGTTATTACAGGATTTCTATATCTAAATTCTGAAGCGTATTCCACTTCAACTGGTATCCGAGCTAAATCTTCAAAAATATATTCTGAAACTAGCCCAGCATGCCAAGATGTGCCGCAAGCAACAACAATTATTCTGTCTGCAGCGAGAAATTTTTTCATGTTATCCTCTACGCCAGCAAGTTTAATTACTGCTTCGTTGCTAAGAAGCCTTCCTCTAAAGGTGTCTAAAATAGCTTCGGGTTGTTCGTATATTTCTTTAAGCATAAAGTGATCGTAACCACCTTTTTCAATTTGCTCAAGGTTTAGCTGAAGTTCTTGAACGTAAGGGTCTACAAGTGAGTCACCTTTTATTTTTCGTACCTTTATATCTTTCCCTCTTCTTATAATTGCCATTTGCTCGTCTTCTAGATAAACAGCATTTTTGGTAAATTCAATAAATGGAGAAGCATCACTAGCGATAAAAAACTCGTCTTCGCCAATGCCTATAGCCAGTGGGCTACCAAGTTTAGCAACTACGATTTCGTTTGGTTTATTTTTATCAAAAACAGCAATTGCATATGCACCTACTACCTGATTTAATGCAATTTGAACAGCTTTACCAAGTTTTATATTTTCATTTTTCTTTACGTCTTCAATAAGGTTGACTAAAACCTCAGTATCGGTATCCGATTTAAATGTATAACCACGTTTAATGAGCTCTTTTTTTAGTGCATCATAATTTTCTATGATCCCGTTATGAATGATAACTAAATCTCCTGAGTTTGAATAATGAGGATGAGAATTTACATCATTAGGAACACCATGCGTAGCCCAGCGAGTGTGGCCAATACCGAGAGTGCCGTTTGTTGAAATTTCGTGCTCTAACCTTTCTTTAAGATCCGAAACTTTACCCTTGGTTTTAGAGAGTTTTATATCGGTACCATCGTATAATGCTATACCAGCACTATCATAGCCTCTGTATTCTAATCTTTGAAGCCCCTTAATTATTATTGGATAAGCCTCTCTGTGGCCAATATAACCAACTATTCCACACATAGGTAATTTATTTAGTCGTTTGGTTCTGTATAAAATATTTCGAGATAAACCTTTTTGCTTGGATCATTTGTGTTATTACCATGTAGCAGAGTACCCTTTGGCGATAAAACCGAACTTATAGGTACTGATAAATCTGGATTTTCCGTTGTTAGAGTTTGGTTTTGAATAAACTGCTCTTCTAAATTTACATTTAAGGAGACAGATAAACCTAGTTCAACATTGGTAGAATCATTAAATAATAAATTATTTATGTGTTCTGTAATTCTAAATTTATATTTCACACCTTTTTGGTTAGGATCGTCATCTACACGCTGCAAGGCACCAAGATGATTTATCTTTGATATCGAAGGTAAGCTATTGTTTGAGAATTCATTAGAAAAATCTCTTAAAGGGCCTTTATTTTCGATATCATACACATAAAGTCGGTGCGGTTCGTTATCAGGATTGTAACTGCCAGTTTGTCCAAAAAAATCTTCATCAACATAAAAAACCAAATTTGCTTCGTTTACAATACGCTTAATACTTTTAAAATTGCCGTCCTCATCTGTATCTACGAAGAAGTTTTTCCAATTATCAAAAGTTAAATCATCTCCATCATTTAGATCGTCACCATTAAAAAGTTTGATTTTGGCAATTGCTCCCTCACCACCTTTAAGGTACAACCTACTATCGCCATTTATTGGGTCACCATCGGGAATAGTGACGTTATAACTTGGGTCTAAAAAATTAATTCTGTTACCACCAAATCTCATAGCAAAAGATGCTTGTTCTGTTGCATCTTCGTCATCTATAGTAGATTCAGATATTCTTTTATAGTAAATTGTAATGCTGGCTGCTGTAGTACTAGTACTTAGAATGTAGTAGGCACCATCATTGTTAACAGTTTCTGCTTTAAAATAAAGCCCTCTAAAGTATTCTAAAAAGTTATTTTGATTGCTGAGGACTGTTGGGTTTATGGTTTGTTGATTTAAAATGGACTCTTCCCAGAATTGAGGGTCTAGTTTTAATCTAATACCAGGTATTTGTCTTAAGGTTGTTGTTTCCTCATTTTCCCCCTCGCCTTCGGTAGATGTAAGAATGAAGCCTTCATTACTAAAAGTAACATCACCATTCGCATCTAAAGTGACATGCTTATTGGTTTCAGGATCAGGGTTTGGTAATATAGGAACTAATTCGCTTTCTAAGTTAGCATCACTAATAAGCTCATTCTCAGAAGCTGATTTGTTAGAAAAGTACGGTTGACTTTCGTTAAAATCTGAATTAGGATCCACATTTCTTATAAAATAGTTGCTTCTATAAATACTTAACTTAATGGGTTGAGACCCGAAAACGGAATCAGTTTCATAGGTAATATTTCCATCTTCGTCAACGTCTGATATTGCAGAAAAAAAAGGTAAATTTAACACAACCGAGTCTACTTCTGTGACTTCCCCAAAATCTGGCGAGTATGAAGAAAGCGTTAATTGGGCTACAAAGCTAGATTCTACTCTGCCATAAGAATCATCATAGACTCCTAGCGTGCTTAGCCCAGGACCATTGTTAGATTGTACAGGACCTAGGGCTTGAGAGTAGGTTATTACATCAGAAAATTCAGGATTTGTTTCACTAAGCTTTTTAATGTTAAAGTTGGTTGCTACGTCACTGTTTAGCACATCAGACTCTAAATTGTTAAAGTCACTATCGCAAGCTATAAAACTTGAAATAATTAAAACGAGTGCAAAAATATTAAGGGCAAATTTAGTGTTATTCATAGATGTAATTAACTGTCTTTTAGTACAGTTTCTTTATAAAATTCTTTGTAGGGATCTGCAAACTCTTCAATAGAGTAAAAATCTAATACGGGTTTTTCTAACGCGCTCAAATAGCTATCTAACTCTTTAGGTAATACCTCTGAGCCTCTTATTACAGCGTCAGAGTTATCAATAGCCACTTTCATAAGATTAATATAATCAGGTTTTTGTAAAGGTTTTATGACATCTCCGTCCAAGCCATCAAACTTTATCTTTTCTATCATACCTTTATCTAACGTACCTTCAAAGTTTTGATTGTATACTGAGGTTACTATTTTACTTTCTGTAAATAAGGGTTCGGTTTTATAGAATTCTTTAAGATAAAGTGGTAGTAATGATGCTAACCATCCATTTACATGAATAATGTCTGGTGCCCAGTTTAATTTTTTAACGGTTTCTATAACACCTTTAGCAAAGAAAATAGCACGCTCATCGTTGTCTGGAAACAGCTTGCCATCTTCATCGGTTAAAGTGGCTTTTCTTTTAAAATACTCTTCATTATCTATAAAGTATACCTGAATACGCTCTTTTGGAATAGAGGCTACTTTAATAATCAGCGGCATATCTAAATCGTTGATCACAAGATTAATACCAGATAAGCGAATAACTTCGTGCAGCTGATGTCTTCTTTCGTTAATATTACCAAAGCGTGGCATAAATATTCGTATTTGCCCTCCTTGTTTGTTTACCATCCTTGGAGCTTCAAAGGACATTGAAGAAATCTCGGTTTCTGGTAAATATGGAACTACTTCCGAGGACACATACAATATTCGTTTATCTTTCATAAATCTTCTGCTTTTGTAAATTAAGAGTAAAAAACATGCAAAATTACAAAAATTTGTGCAGATTGCCAGTAAAATATTATGTTTGCACGCGTTAATTTTTTGTTACAACAGTGAAAATTTTTCATAATAAATCTGAATTATCTTACTTAACGGATAAACTAAAGTCTAAAGACTCGAGAATTGGTTTTGTGCCAACGATGGGTGCGCTTCATAAAGGGCATTTGTCTTTAGTTGAAATAGGGTTAAGAGAAAACAACGTTGTTGTAGTTAGTATTTTTGTTAACCCTACACAGTTTGATAACAAAGAAGATTTAAAAAAATATCCTAGAACACTAGAGGCTGATGTCGCATTGCTAGAAACTATTAGCGCTGATAAAATTATAGTGTACGCGCCTTCAGTTGAAGATATTTATGGCGATAACGTACAATCGCAATCGTTTAAATTTGATGGTCTTGAGAGGGAAATGGAAGGTGCCTTTAGAGAGGGTCATTTTGATGGAGTGGGTACCATAGTGAAACGCTTATTTGAAATCATAAAACCCGATAGCGCTTACTTTGGTAAAAAAGACTTTCAACAATTGCAAATCATAAAGAAACTGGTTGCATTGTACCGCATTCCTGTTGAGGTTATAGGATGCTCAATTTATAGAGAGGATGATGGTTTGGCAATGAGTTCTAGGAACGCAAGATTAACAGAAAAGCAAAGAGAGGTGGCGCCGTTTATCTATAAAACACTAAAATCTGCCAAAACCAAGTTTGGCACAAAAAGTGCTAAAAAAGTAACGGAATGGGTAGAAGAGCAGTTTAGTAAACAACCGCTCTTAGAGTTAGAATACTTTAGTATTGCAGACACAAAAACCTTAAAACCAGTAAAACGAAAATCAACAAAAAAAACATATAGAGCATTTATTGCTGTGTATGCTGGTGATATAAGACTAATAGATAATATCGCCTTAAATTAATTATCTTTGCCAAATGCAAATACAAGTCGTAAAATCTAAGATACATCGCGTTAAATGTACAGGAGCAGACCTTAACTACATTGGTAGTATAACTATTGACGAAGATTTAATGGATGCTGCTAATATTATACAAGGTGAAAAAGTTCAGATTGTAAATAATAATAATGGTGAGCGTCTCGAAACCTACTGTATCCCTGGGCCAAGAAACAGCGGTGAAATAACATTAAATGGTGCAGCTGCCCGAAAAGTGGCAGTTGGCGATGTTTTAATTTTAATCACTTATGCTTTTATGGATATTGAAAAAGCTAAAGTATTTAAGCCTTCATTAGTATTTCCAGACGAAGCAACCAACCTTCTAAAATAATGTTGTTTGAGTAAATCTAAGTCTATTCTAAAGATTATAATACCCTTACTCTTAGGTGTAGCTTTAGTATGGTATTCGCTCTCACAAATTTCAATTCCAAAGTTAGTTCAATATTTTAAGGATGCTGATTATTTTTGGATAATTTTAGGTGTCATTTTTGGTGTTTTAAGTCACCTGTCTAGAGCATATCGTTGGTTGTTTATGGCAGAGCCTTTGGGCTATACACCCAAGTTGGCTAATAGCTTTATGTCAGTGTACTCAGCTTATCTCATCAATTTTACTATACCGAGAGCGGGTGAAGTGGCAAGGGCTTCAATTTTAGCTAATTATGAGAAAATTCCGTTTGAAAAAGGTTTTGGTACCATAGTGGCAGAGCGCGTAGCAGATACAATTATGCTTTTGTTAATTATAGGGTTGGCCTTTATATTAGAGTTTGAATTTATATTCAATTTTTTTGCAAGCAAATTCAATCCAACAACTCTAATAATAGGTATTTTAATACTCATTGCTATGGCATCGTTGCTGTATACTGTAGTAGTTAAGAGTAGCCTAAAGATTGCCGTAAAGATTAAAACATTTATTAACGGTTTGGTTGAAGGTGCATTGAGTATTTTTAAAATGAAAAAAAAGTGGGCCTTCATTTTGCATACAATATTTATTTGGGTAATGTATTTGTCCATGTTCTACATTACCACATTTGCATTGCCAGAATTAGAAAATATAGCATTAGCAGCAGTTTTAATAGGATTTATCTTAGCAAGTTTTAGCATTGCTGCAACCAATGGTGGTATAGGCTCATTTCCAGAAGCTGTAGTAATAGCTTTTGCTCTATTCAATATTGACGAAGACCCAAGTAGGGCTTTTGGTTGGATAATGTGGTCTACCCAAACTTTAGTAATTATAATTCTTGGTGGTATTTCTTTAATCTATTTGCCAATCTATAATAGAAAGCCAGAAAGTATTTAGAAATATTTTTTACCTTGCTTTAACTTTAAAGCTAACCATCAATATGAAGACATTCTTCACCTATCTGTTTTTTTTATGTTTTTTAATAAACAGTAGAGCTCAAGCTATTTATAAGACCATTGATTCTTACAAATTAGATGGTACGAGAGAATTAAAGATTCAGTTACCAAGAAATTACGATCCCGAAGCGGAGCGTGCATATCCCTTAGTTATAGTTCTTGATGGCGATTACTTATTTGAGCCTGTTGCGGGTAATATAGACTATCAGGCCTATTGGGAAGATATTCCAGATTGTATCGTAGTTGGAATTAAACAAGATACAACGCGCGAAATGGATTTTTCTTACGATAATACAACGTACTTTCCCTCAGAAGGAGGTGCGGACTTTTATGAATTTTTAAGTGGTGAGCTATTATCTTTTGTAGAAGAAAGCTATAAAGTCTCAAATTTCAAAGTTATTATTGGGCACGATTTGGGTGCAAACTTCATTAATTATTATTTATTTAAGGATAACCCACTATTTAGAGCTTATGTAAGTTTAAGCCCAGATTTGGCACCAGAAATGAGCTATAGATTGCAAGAACGATTATCTATTTTAGAACAAGAAACCTTTTATTATATGGCAACTGCAGATGCCGATATTAAAGCCTTAAAGAATGCTATTGTTGAGTGCGATGCCAAATTAAAATCTATTCAAAATGATAAGTTGCATTACAAGTTCGATAATTTTGAAGACGCCAATCACTATTCTCTTGTTGGTCGAGGTATCCCAAAAGCTTTAAATGAGATATTTACTTTATATAAGCCAATTAGCGCTAAAGAGTATAAGGAAAAAATCCTTACTTACAGCGGTTCTCCGTATGACTATCTTATCAAAAAGTATGAAAACATAGAGTATTTTTATGGTTTTGAAAAGAAAATAACCGAAAACGATATTAGAGCTATTGCTGCAGCATGTAAAAATCGCGACGACTTAGAGTCTTTAGAAAAGTTAGCCAAACTGGTAAATAAGGAGTTCCCAAAATCCATGTTAGGAGCTTATTACATGGGAATGTACTACGAAAAGGAAGGAAATTTAAGAAAAGCACTACTTCGCTACAAAGCAGGCTTAATGTTAGAACCATCACAGTATATAGATAAGGAAATGATGTTAGAAAAAATGTATGAAGTTCAGGATGCGATAGATAACTAGATGTATTTCATCGAAAAAAATTTACAACTTAACGATATTTTAGTATGTTTGAAATTCCAAGTCAAACCTACTTAATAAATGAGAAACGCTACTCTACTACTTTTGGCATATTTACTTTGTATGCCAATATTTGCGCAAACTAGCTATCACGAAATTAACTCATCAAAATTAAATGCGGTTCGTAAGCTAAAGATTAAGCTCCCCAAAGATTACAATCCTTCTTCAGAAATTAAATACCCATTAATAATTGTATTCGATGGCGACTATTTATTTGAACCCATTGCAGGTCAAGTAGATTTTCAGACGTATTTTGACGATATGCCAAGTGCCATTATTGTTGGAGTGGTACAAGGTAACGAGAGACGTTACGATGGCTATTGCGATGAGGTTACCGGTTTGCCAAAAGAGTCTGGTTTACGTTTTCACGATTTTATAGCAGAAGAACTTATACCATATTTAGATAACAGGTACAATACCAGTAAATTTAGAGTAGCTGTTGGGCACGACCTTATGGGTAATTTTATTAATTCGTACCTATTTAAAGAAGATCCGCTATTTAACGCTTATGTCTGTATTAGCCCAGACTTATCTGGTACGGTTAGAGATTATTTAGGCAAACGCCTAGAGTTTTTTAAAGACGATATTTTTTACTACATGGCTACATCAGATAAAGACCTGCCTTACATTAGAAATGCCGTATTAAATGCTAATGCGCAAATAGCTCAAGTTAATAATCAATATCTAACATATTATTTTGACGATTTTGAAAATGACAATCACTATACACTTGTAAATAGTGCTATAGCACGATCATTCGATAAGATTTTTGAATTATACAAACCATTGCGAGAAAAAGAACTAGAAGAAAAAGTATTACCATACGAAGGAACATTAGATAAATACCTCGTCGATAGATACGATAGAATCGAAGAACTATTTGGAATAAAAAAACCAATTACCGAAGAAGAATTTGAAAAGGTTGTTAAGGTAGCCGAACTACGAAACGATCTTGAGTCTCTTGAGAAAATTGGAAGATTGGCTAAAAAACTAAATCCTGAGTCCTTATTGGGCACCTATTATTTGGCACAACACTCAGAAAAAATTGGAAAAAATAAAAAAGCCAAGAAGTTATATGAATCTGCTTTAACTTTAAATGATGTTAGCCACATAGATAGAGATTTCATATTCTCTAAAATTGATGAGCTTACAGTTGTAGACACTGATGAACAAGAAGAAGATGACAATGAAGAAAACTAGGAAAAGCCCATCTACAGACTATTTTTTTGAAGCACTCTACAAAAAGTCTAAGCAATTTTTGTTTTCAAACCTACCTTCTAAGATTGCCACGCTAAAAATCTTAGCAATCGTTACTTGGTTTAAAGACATCAACTAAAAAAATTCTATTTTTACCATATTTGTAATTAAAAGATTTCCGCTTTTGCGGAACATAAATATGGCTAAAGTAAAAACAACGTTTTTTTGTCAGAATTGTGGCAGTCAATATTCCAAATGGCAAGGACAATGTACTTCTTGCAAAGCTTGGAA
This sequence comes from Winogradskyella sp. J14-2, assembly GCF_001971725.1. NCBI lineage: Bacteria > Pseudomonadati > Bacteroidota > Flavobacteriia > Flavobacteriales > Flavobacteriaceae > Winogradskyella > Winogradskyella sp. J14-2. The sequence goes on from NZ_CP019388.1 coordinate 2,244,901, forward strand.
TACCATTGCAGAAGAGGTTATTCAAAAACCTGAAAAAAGCGATTGGAAAACACCAGCCTCATCTACCAAGCGCGTTTCTAAACCTTTGCTAATAAATGAGATAGACACCTCTCAAGAAGCGCGATTAGATATGCAAGATGCTGAGTTTAATAGGGTTTTAGGTGGTGGCATGGTTAACGGTTCTTTAACCCTTTTGGGCGGTGAGCCTGGTATTGGTAAAAGTACTTTATTGCTTCAAATTGCGTTAAAACTCAAGTACAAAACACTTTATGTTTCGGGTGAGGAAAGCCAGAAACAAATAAAAATGCGTGCTGAGCGTATTAATCCAAACAGTAGCAATTGCTACATTCTTACCGAAACCAAAACGCAAAATATCTTTAAGCAAATTGAGGCTTTAGAGCCTGATATTGTGGTTATCGACTCCATACAAACACTGCATAGCGATTATATAGAATCGTCTGCTGGTAGCATTTCGCAGATTAAGGAATGTACAACCGAACTTATTAAATTTGCAAAAGAAACAGCCACACCAGTGTTACTAATTGGCCATATTACGAAAGACGGCCATATTGCAGGCCCTAAAATTTTGGAGCACATGGTAGATACGGTTTTACAATTTGAAGGAGATCGCAACCATGTTTTTAGAATTTTAAGAGCCAATAAAAACCGATTCGGGTCCACCAACGAACTTGGTATTTACGAAATGCAAGGCTCTGGTTTACGGGAAGTGACCAATCCCTCCGAAATTTTAATTTCAGAAAAAGATGGTGAATTATCAGGTAATGCTGTTGCGGCTACTTTAGAGGGTTTAAGACCATTGATGATTGAAGTGCAAGCCTTGGTAAGCACAGCAGTTTACGGCACACCACAGCGCTCTGCAACTGGATTTAATGCTAAGCGCCTCAATATGTTGTTGGCTGTTTTAGAAAAACGCGCTGGTTTTCGTTTGGGTGCCAAAGACGTCTTTTTAAATATTACGGGTGGCATTACAGTTGATGATCCTGCGATAGACTTGGCCGTGGTTGCTGCCATATTATCTTCTAACCAGGATGTCGCCTTGCAAAGTGATTATTGTTTTGCCGCAGAAGTTGGCCTTTCTGGTGAAATTAGGCCTGTACAACGCGTAGAGCAACGCATCTTAGAGGCTGAAAAACTTGGGTTTTCAACCATTTTTGTGTCCAAGTACAATAAAATTGCTTTAAAACAAACGTCCATCAAAATTCAACTGATTTCTAAAATAGAGGATTTGGTTGGGTTTTTGGTATAAATTTCTGCAAAAGCAGGAATATCCGTCGTTTGACCAACTCAAAACTCATCCACTTTTATGTTTTCAATTTTAGTCTTTATAACAAAATACACAAATAATCATATACCAGATAAAAGGTTTAAATTTTAACCCAAAAATCCTTAATTTCGCACCTCGAAAAGAAAACAGAGAAATGAGTACAAAGTTCCCTGAATATAAAGGACTTAACTTGCCAAAAGTGGCTGAAGAAATCGGCAACTATTGGGAAGCCAATAATATCTTCGAAAAAAGTGTAACCACCAGAGAAGGCCAACCACCTTATGTCTTTTTTGAAGGGCCACCTTCTGCAAACGGTTTACCAGGTGTACACCACGTTTTAGCGCGTGCTATTAAAGACATCTTTCCGCGTTACAAAACCATGAAAGGTTTCCAGGTAAAGCGTAAAGCAGGTTGGGATACACACGGTTTACCAGTTGAGTTAGGTGTTGAAAAAGAATTAGGCATTACCAAAGAAGATATTGGTACAAAAATTACGGTTGAAGACTACAATGAAGCGTGTAAAAAAGCCGTAATGCGCTACACAGATATTTGGAACGACCTTACCAAAAAAATGGGTTATTGGGTAGATATGGACGATCCATACGTTACTTACAAATCCAAATATATGGAAAGCGTTTGGTGGTTACTAAAGCAGATTTATGATAAGAATTTGTTGTACAAAGGCTACACTATTCAACCCTATTCGCCAAAAGCAGGTACAGGTTTAAGTTCGCACGAGCTTAACCAACCAGGAACGTATCAAGACGTTACAGATACAACGGTTATTGCACAGTTTAAAGCCATAGGCGAAACATTACCAGATTTCCTTAAAGATGAAGGCGATATTCATTTCTTAGCTTGGACGACCACACCTTGGACCTTACCAAGTAACACAGCTTTAACTGTTGGGCCTAAGATTGATTATGTTTTAGTTGAAACGTATAACCAATACACATTCAAACCAATGAATGTTGTGTTGGCAAAAAGTCTTGTTGGTAAACAGTTCGATGGAAAATACAAGCAAGTAGAAACAAAGCCAGAACTTATTCAGTTCAAGGAAGGCAATAAAAAGATTCCTTTCTATGTTCTTAAAGAATTCAAAGGAAAAGATTTAGTTGGTATTAAGTACGAGCAATTGCTAGATTATGCGTTGCCGAACGATAATCCTGAAAATGCTTTTAGAGTCATCTCGGGAGATTTCGTTACCACCGAAGATGGTACAGGTATCGTGCACACAGCACCAACCTTTGGTGCAGATGATGCTTTGGTCGCAAAACAAGCAACACCAGAAATACCACCAATGTTGGTAAAAGATGAGAACGGCAATTTAGTGCCACTTGTAGATTTACAAGGGCGTTTTAGACCAGAAATGGGCGAGTTTGCAGGCAAGTACGTAAAAAACGAATATTACAATGATGGTGAAGCACCAGAGAAATCTGTAGATGTAGAACTTGCCATTAAATTAAAAATAGAAAATAAAGCCTTTAAGGTTGAAAAATATAAGCACAGCTATCCAAATTGCTGGCGAACAGATAAACCAATTCTCTACTATCCCTTAGACTCTTGGTTTATTAAAGTAACCGACGTAAAAGGTAGAATGCACGAACTGAATACAACCATAAACTGGAAGCCTAAATCTACAGGCGAAGGGCGTTTTGGTAATTGGTTGGCCAATGCTAACGATTGGAACTTGTCGCGCTCACGTTTTTGGGGCATTCCATTGCCAATTTGGAGAACAGAAGATGGAAAAGAGCAACTATGCATTGGCTCTGTTGAAGAATTAAAAGCCGAAATGAAGAAAGCCGTGGAGGCTGAGGTTCTCGAAGCCGACATTTTTGCAGACTTCGAAGTCGGTAATATGTCTGAAGAAAACTATGAAAAAATAGACCTACACAAAAACGTCGTAGATAAAATTGTGCTAGTATCACCTTCAGGGCAACCAATGAAACGCGAAAGTGATTTAATAGATGTTTGGTTCGATTCGGGTTCTATGCCTTATGCACAATGGCACTATCCATTTGAAAACAAAGATTTAATTGATAAAAATGAGGCTTTCCCAGCAGATTTTATTGCAGAAGGTGTCGATCAAACACGTGGTTGGTTTTACACGCTACATGCTATTGGGACCATGGTTTTTGATTCTGTAGCTTACAAAAATGTAGTGTCTAACGGACTGGTCTTAGACAAAAACGGACAAAAAATGTCTAAGCGTTTAGGTAACGCTGTAGATCCGTTTGAAACCTTATCGCAATATGGTGCCGATGCCACACGTTGGTACATGATAATGAATGCCAATCCATGGGATAATCTTAAGTTTGATAGCGATGGCATTACAGAAGTTAACCGTAAATTCTTCGGAACGCTTTATAACACATATTCTTTCTTCAGTTTATACACCAACTTAGATGGTTTTAAATATGAAGAAGCAGATACGCCTCTTAATGAAAGACCAGAATTAGACCGTTGGATTCTTTCAGAATTAAATACCTTAATTAAAAAGGTAGATGCGTATTATGCCGATTACGAGCCTACAAAGGCAGCTAGGGCAATTTCAGACTTTACCCAAGATTACCTAAGTAACTGGTATGTGCGTTTGAGCAGAAGACGTTTCTGGAAAGGCGATTACCAAGCCGATAAAATTTCGGCCTACCAAACGCTTTACACTTGTATGGAAACTATAGCTAAGCTTGGTGCGCCAATTGCACCATTCTTTATGGATCGTTTGTATTTAGATTTGAATGCGGTAACCCAAAAAGAAACGTTTGAAAGTGTGCATTTAGCCGAATTCCCAAAGGTTGATGAAGGTGCAATTGATAAGGTGCTAGAGCGCAAAATGGAAAATGCGCAAACCATTTCGTCATTGGTATTATCGTTAAGAGCCAAAGAAAAGATTAAGGTGCGTCAACCACTTCAAAAAATAATGATTCCTGTGGACAATGCGCAACAAAAGGAAGAAATAGAAGCGGTTTCTGATTTAATTAAGCACGAAGTAAACATCAAAGAAATTGAGCTTTTACAAGATGCTTCGGATATATTGGTAAAACAAATAAAACCAAATTTTAAAACGCTTGGACCACGTTTTGGCAAGGATATGAAGTTGATAGCCAATACTATACGTGGATTTTTAGCGGAGGATATTAAAAATATCGAGCAAAACGGAAGTTTAGACATTGAAATTAACGGAAAAAACATTACTTTAGAACTTGATGATGTAGAAATTACATCTCAAGATATCGAAGGATGGCTTGTTGCAAATGAAGGTGCGCTAACTGTAGCTTTAGATGTTACAATCACAGAAGAACTGCGTAGAGAAGGTATTGCACGTGAGCTCGTAAACCGTATTCAAAATTTACGTAAAGATTCTGGTTTTGAGGTGACTGATCGTATAGATGTACAACTGCAAAATGATACCCATATCGCAGCAGCAATCGCTTCAAACAAAGATTATATTAAGTCAGAGACATTAACCGAAGAATTACAATTAATGGATAATTTAAACAATGGTATAGACATTGTTTTTGATGAGGTAAAGACCAAATTATTCATTCAAAAACATTAAAAACTATGGCAACAGATACAAAAAACAGATATTCAGATAAAGATTTAGAAGAATTCAGAGTTTTAATTCAAGATAAAATCGATAAGGCAGAGCACGATTTAGAATTGATTAAAAGTGCCTATATGAACGATCATAATAATGGTACGGATGATACCTCCCCAACATTTAAGGCATTTGAAGAAGGTAGTGAAACGATGAGTAAAGAAGCTAATTCAGCTTTGGCAATACGTCAAGAAAAGTTTATACGAGATTTAAAGAACGCCATCATTAGAATTGAAAATAAAACGTATGGTGTTTGCCGTGTAACGGGTAAGCTAATTAACAAAGAGCGTTTAAAATTAGTACCTCATGCAACGCTTAGTATCGAAGCTAAAAACATGCAGAAATAAGTAAAAGCTCAATTTTAGAGTATTGTATGTATAAAACCAAAAGCTTTGGATTGTATTCGAAGCTTTTTTTATTATGTCGTTAAAGAAAGCCTCAATAATTATTGTCTTTATTTTACTAGTTGATCAGATTAGTAAAATTTACATTAAAACACATTTTACCCTAAATGAGGATATTACCGTGTTTTCGTGGTTTAAAATTGCTTTTGTTGAGAATGACGGTATGGCTTGGGGCACTAAATTGAGTGATTGGTTTACATTTATCTCTGATAAAACAGCGAAACTTGCTCTAACGCTTTTTAGAATTGCAGCCGTTACAGGCATTGGATTCTGGTTAGTAGATGTCGCAAAAAAGCACAAGCCTAAAATTTTAGTTTTTGCTATTTCCATAATTTTTGCAGGTGCTTTAGGTAATATCTTAGATTCTGTGTTTTACGGTGTTTTATTTAGTGATAGTCATATGCAGGTTGCTGAGTTTCTCCCTAAAGCGGGAGGTTATGCAGGCGTTTTTTATGGCAAGGTTGTAGATATGCTACATTTTCCAATTTGGAGCGGTGTTTTACCAGAATGGTTACCAATAATTGGCGGGAAATATTTCTCTTTTTTTGATCCTGTTTTTAATGTGGCAGACATAGCTATAAGCACAGGCATTGGCATCTTAATTGTGTTTAATAAGAAAGCATTTAAAGACGACTCTAAAATTGATAGACCTTTTGTGGAGTCACGCAATAGTTTAAATTAATACCTATTTCAAACGGTTTTAAAGTTTTTTTGGTTCGTTTTAAGTATTAGTTTTAATATAAAGGGTATAATATCAGTGAAAATTTATATCATAACAGTGAAAATTCTTATTTATTTAAAGATAATAAATTTTGTAAAAAAAGCAACGGAATTTCTTGAATGTTAATGTTTTAACATATATTTTTAACTTTATAAAAAGATATTGTTTTGAGAAATTTCCTATTCTTTGTTTGCTTATGTTTTTCAGTGCAACCTTCCTTTTGTCAAAGTAAAAAAGCAGATAGCTTAGCAAACTTATTATCTAGTACAGATGATTTAAAAACAAAACTCCAAATACATAAAGAAATATGTATAGCTACTTACGTTAATTACCCTAAAAGAGGATTAGAGTCTGCAAATATATTATTGAAAATTGCTAAAGAAAATGAAGACAAAAGTTACAGATTCTTTGCTAACAGGTACATAGGTGTTTTTTATATGAACCAAGCAAATTTCGATTCTGCCATATACTATTTTGATAAAAATCTAAAACTATACAATTTAAAAATTGATTACAGAGAGGCTTATACTGACTTAACCAACAAAGGAAATACATACAGATATAAAAAAGAAAGAGATAGTGCGCTTTTCTACTTAAAAAAAGCCTTACAAGTGGCTGAGGAGCATAAAATAAAAGATAAGTATACTAATATTTATAACGGAATAGCTGGCTTTTACTACTACGATAATTTACCTGAAAAGGCTATTAAGTATTATGTAAAAGCTATTGATAGTTCTATTTATGTAAATTCAAAAGCTAGATTAATTTCAGTATATAATAACATTGGTAATGTGTTTAAAGATTTAGACAATTATACCAAAGCTATAGAATATTTAGACGAAGGCTATAACCTAGCCAAACGTTTAAATCATAAACAAGGTGTAGCCGATGCTTCTTTAAATTTGGCAAACTGTTATAATTATCTCAATATAAATAATGATAGTATTCCAATATTTTTTGAAAGAAGTATTAACCTTTACAAGGCGCTAAGCGATAACATTTTTTTAATTGAAGCTTATGAAAACTATGGTAACTATCTATCCGATCAAAAACAATTTAAAAAAGCCGTAGATTTAAAGAAAAGCGCATTAGACCTGGCAAAAACTGCGGGAATGGAGGACAAGGTTTTTGGTACCTATGTAAGCTTATCTAATAGTTATAAAGATTTAGGTGATATTGAGAAAGCTCTTAAGTATACAAATTTGGCTTTAAAAGATACACTTAATCCAAAGGCTAATTTTTTTGAAAATCTATTAGACCTTTATAAAAACAAGGCCTTTTTAGAAAAGAAACGAGGAAATATAAAAACGGCTTTAAGATTTCAAGAGAAGTATTCTGAACAATTACAGAACTATAACAATACCATTAACAAGACCTCAGTAAATGAGATAGAAGCCAAATACCAAACAGAGAAGAAAGAAAAAGAACTAGCGGAGCAAAAATTAGCTACACAAAGGCAAGAGTTACTTACCCAAAAAGCTAATAGTCGTAATTGGTCATTAGGTTCAGGTATATTAGCAGCCATGGCATTTATAGTTTTAATCTATAGACGCTATAAGTCTGAACTTAGAGCAAAGCAAACAATCACCAAGCAAAAAGATGAAATTGAGAAACAAAAAATTAAAGTAGAGCGCTTGCAGAAAGAACTCCACCATCGTATGAAAAACAACCTCTCTTTCATTGACTTATTTATAAATCTGGCTAAAGGGCGATTTGAAGACCAAGCCTATCAAACTAAACTCAACGAGCTACAAAACAGAATGCGAAGTATGTTTGAAGTCCATAAACAGTTGTTCAAAAAAGACGATGTTACTTCGGTAAAGGCTAAAAGCTATATTGATACTCTGGTGAGAAATATACAAGAGGCCTATGCAAAAAGTAATATTAGTATTTCTAACCAAACTAGTGTCCATGAAACTATTTTAGCCGACACCTCCTTTCCCGTAGGTCTTATTATCAATGAGTTCGTAACTAACTCATATAAATATGCTTTTAACGATGATGACATAGGTGTGATAAATATTGCCATTAAATCTGAGGGTGAAGCCTATCATCTTCTTCTAAAAGACAATGGCAAAGGACTGCCTAAAGATTTCGATATAAATAATTTAGATTCTTTCGGAATGGATACTATCCAATTATTAACTAAGGAGTATGGAGGAGCAATAGAAATTGATGGGTCTAATGGAGTTACGATGAACATTACTTTACCCAAAACTGCTGCATAAATGAAAACTAAAGCGCATATACTTGTTGTTGAGGATAAATCACTAATTTATAAGCGCCTTAAAATGATACTTACTGCTAATTATTATTCTGTAGATGATTATGCTCCAAGTGTTAAAAAGGCCATTGGCTTAATTAATAAAAAAAGACCAGATCTAGTGCTATTAGATATTGATTTACAAGGTGACCATAATGGTATATATCTTGGTAATCTACTAAAAACTCAATACAATATTCCATTTATATACGTTACGGATTTTGACGATGACCAAACATTTTATAAAAGCTTAGAAACCAATCACAGCGATTTTATTTCAAAAAAACAGCTTCAGCTTCATGATACAGAAATTATACAAACCAAACCTCACTTGGACGAAAAACGACTTATACGGTCTATTCAGACTGCACTCAATAGTATCATTACTAATATAGATTTCACCAAAGAAGGAATTATGGGTTTAGTTAGTTATCTTGACAAAATAAGAGAAATGGACAAAAGTAGAGTTACAAGAGTACCTGTGAGTTACAAGGATATCTTGTTTTTTACCGTAAAGCCATTTATTAATGAAAATGAAGAACAAGAAACCCTACGCGCAAACTACCTATGGTTTCAAACATTGCAGAATGATTATTTTTTCTTAAAAACATCATTAAAAGATTTACAAAAAAAACTGCCTTATAATTTTATTCGTGTAAACGAGAGCTATATCGTAAATATAGAACCTAAAACCTTTACAGGGCGCATTAATGGTTCTAAACTATCTATAGGTAATAAAGAGATTATTATCAAAAATACTTATAAAGCTGAGGTAGAAAAACGATTGAAGCTATTTTATAATTAACTATGTTTAGAAGGTTTTCATTGAATTTTAAAGGATTTTCACTATAATTTTTTTGCTCTAGAAAAAGAGTTCATCTTAGAGCAATTGTTAACCTTTAAAATATGAAAATCCGAGTATTTATAATCGCTCTTGCGAGCCTTACCTATTCATTTAGTCAGACGGATCTTTTATTTCTTTCAAAAGAATCTATTTATACCTACAATGGAGACACCACTGAGGTTCTTTTTGAAGGTTATAATAGAGGAAGTAATCCTAGCGAAATGCTAACCATTGACAACCAGATTTATGGTTTAGTAGAAAACACATCGATTTCAGATGGTAATGCCATATGGAGGTTTAACCCAGCAGATTTAATTTATGAATTTGTTCTTGGTTTAGATGATACTTCTGGAACAAATAGGCCCATATCAAACATTATAAGAGGTGAAAACGGAAATTTTATTTTTGGTATTATGGAGCCAAATCTTTTCTCTGGTGGTCAATTTGCAGTAAGCATTAATCTTCAGACCTTAGAAATAATACATTTATTTAATTTAGAAAGCCATGATGTTGATGAAAATACAAAAATGCTTCATTACAATGGTAAACTCTACGGAACATCATTACTCGGCGGCGCCAATAATTTAGGGTTTTTATATGAGTTTGATTTATCTAACGGTATATTTACGGTACTCTACAGCCTCTCTGGTAACGAATTAAGATTAAACGAACTAGTCACTGGTGCCAATGGCGAACTTTATGCAGTAACTCAAATAGGGAGTTTTACATTGCCTGGTCAGGTGTTAGAAATTGATACGGAAAACTCAACCATCACTCCAGTTTTTGACTTAAGTTTTCCTGTAGAACAGGTCTACTCTAATAATGACGGATTTATTTATGGCATTTTTGAAGGAGCATCAGGATATTTTATAGATAGAATAGATCCCGTTAATAATACCCAAATAAATGTTTTTCAAAGTACAAATGGCAATAATGATAATGTATTATTACCGAAAAGGTGGGCTGTTATAGATGATTTTTCAATCCATGCATATATGCCCAATACAAATACATCAGTCCGTTTGGTTTCATTAAACTTAAACACACTGACTTCTAATGTAACCACTTTGCCAATACCAGCGTCAAAGCCAGCTTTACTAAACTCAGAACTATATACACTGGATACAGAAAATATTTTTGGCAGGATAACTAAGTTAGAACAAAGTAATACAAATACTAACGAAGTATTTGCTTTTGGAAATTATGGATTGGGCGGATCGGATATCATTATGTCATCCTCGGGTGTTTTTTACGGTGTTACAAGATTTGCAGAAAATTTTTTGATACCAGATGGTCATACGTTATTTAGCTTTGATCCTACAGCCCAAACATTTAATGTAATTGAACGGGCTAGGACCAATTTTAACAACACAAGCAATTTAGAACCAGGTCCTTTTCAAATTATAGAGCTAAATGGTGCTATCTACATATTTTGTTCCAGCTTATCACCAGGAAATTCTCTTTCTGGCGCTATTTCCAAATATAACCCTTCAAATGATCAATTGTCTTTACTACACGTCTTTCAGGGTAATAATCCCAGTTATTTTGGTTTTGGTTGGGACAATTTTGCACATGGTAATAGCATCTACGGTCTTAAATATTTTAATGGTGGAGGTAATAATACAGACAATTCTTCAATTTTTAAGTTAGATACTACCAATGATGCTATAACCGTTCTGTATGAAGGGTCTGCTCCTGCATCTATAAGAGGTGGTAAAACAACTAACTCAGGTCTGTTTTTTGAAGAAGTTTTATCAGATAACTCACGGGTAATTAAGCTTCTCGATTATACAACAAACAACATAACAACATGCTACCAGCTCAACACATCGCCTAGTACAATAATTGATAGTCAAGATATTTTTACTAACCTAAAAAATCGTATTGTAGAGCTGTCTAATGGAGATATTTATATGATTGCTACTGTTACGGATAATAATGGGCAAGGAGGTATCTTAAAGTACGATGCGGCCAACAATAGTTTTAATCTAGTTTACCAATTTAATCATGATGTAGAAGGGTTTGGCCAAACACCTTATATAATTAAGCAATATAATAATGATGATTTACAAATTTTTACGGCCAATCAAAATCCTAGCTTTGTTTCAACCAGAATACTGAGGTTTGATAGTTCTAATCTATCCAGCCCTCAACTTGTTTATGAGCGCAACGCTAATCCAAAGTTAAATACTAGTTCTTTACTAACATCAACTAATGATATAACCCTTATTAATTCATCCACAGGTTTTGATAAGGTTAATACTTTAGGCGGTTCTCTTGAAGATGCTTTTGACTTTAATGGGGCAATTCGCCTTCCTGAAGCAATACTAGATCTTACCGAATTAGATGTTGATAATCCTCAAATATCTGAAATTTATTTTTCAGAGTACGTTGAAGGAAGTGGAAACAACAAAGCCCTTGAGATTATAAATAATACAGGTGCTCCAGTTAACTTGTCTAATTATTCCATACGACTGGCATTTAATGGTAGTTCATTTGGTTCGCCACTAAGTTTTCCTGTTGGCGATATTATTTCAGATGGTAGTGCTTATGTCATTGCTAATTCTGGCTTGTCTGTTGGCTGCCAAGGAGTAGAAAATTTAGTAAATAATCCAATGACAAGTTTCAACGGAAATGACGCAATAGGTTTATTTAAAAATGGTGTATTAATAGATATTATCGGTTCGGAAGGTAATGCAAGTAATTATGCTCAAAACATAACCCTAATCAGAAATTCATCCGTTACGGGTCCAAGTACAACGTTTGATATTAATCAATGGACAAGTCTTTCCCAAGATGATTGCTCGGATTTAGGAGATCATACACTGAATGTAGATAGCTCTATTGTCGATAAAGTACTGCTTTATCCTAATCCAACTTCTGGCATGTTGCAGATTAGCACGGCTCAAAGTATTAAAAGCTTACATCTATTCGATGCCTTAGGCAAAACGCAACAAATTAAACTTTCTGATAGAAACATAGTAGATCTAAGTGCATTGGCCAAAGGCGTCTACGTTTTAGCCATTGAGACCAACACAGGTACAATCAACAAAAAAATAATAAAGCAGTAAATTTTAAATAAATGAAAAAAAGCATAAGCTCACTAGTTATAATATTCTTAGCAACTACTATCTCGATTGCACAAGACTGTAAACCAAAAGGTAGCACAAAAGATAAAGAGACCGGAGAAAAAATATCCTACTACGGAGGTAATTTGTCTGGTCAACTAAAGATAAAGGGTATTGAGTTTATCCCTTCGGTCTACCTGATAAATGACAAGAATGAAGAAATTAATTACATTCAAACACTAGTAAACTTTGGTCATATCCCTCAGAATGATTACAGTAAAAATGATGATGAATGGTTTGAGGTTGGTTCTATGTTTGAATTTACATTAGAAAATGGTGAACGATTAGTTTTTAGATCTACCATAGCGCAATTTAGGCATAATTACAAATATTCTTATACCGCTATACAAGCAGCTCCTTTAGCAGACGAAGATCTAAGGAAATTGCTAAAAAATAAAATAGCAAGCTTTACCATCTATCCATTTTTGAGCAATGAGGTATTACCACTAAGCTACGATTTACGTGGAAAAAAGGCTGAAAAACTTGCTGAGCAGTTTAATTGTTTTAATAAACAAGGCTATAAGAATACAGGGAAGCCAGCCAATTCAAGAAAAGCAGAAACCTATTTAAAATTGGCAGACAAATATGTAAAGGCAAAAAAGTATAATAAAGCGTTAGAAAACTATCAAAAATCGGATGAGGAATATGCCAACCCTTTTTCAAAGGCTAAAATCGCAATAATGAATATTTTTTTAGATCATCACAGACCTGAAAATTTTAAGGCTCTTAATGGGTATTTAGACAATGTAAAACGCTTAGAGGGCTCTCAAGAAAATTTAAAATCAATTGAAGAACTTGTTTTAATACTCATTGAGGCTAATCCAGAGATATTAGAGCTGGAGGAAGTGCTTCTTCTCGTGGCAGAATAATGAGATTTAAATAAAGACACAAATTAATTCTCAATTACTAGAAAGCTTAGTGTTTTTAATTTTTAAAATTGATAAATCTTTTGTGGAGTCACGCAATAGTCCAATTTAATATCATCTTTAGAGGCAGTAAAATCACCTCTTTCAGCCTCAAAAAATGATAAGCCAATTTTAATGGTTTCTGGTTTGCAGTTGCTTAAAAAACGGTCGTAAAACCCTTTTCCGTAGCCTATACGATTTCCAGTTTTGTCAAAAGCTAAGAGCGGAACAAAAACAACGTCTATTTGTGATGACTTAATATCAATACCATCATCTGGCTCGGGAATGTTATAATCGTTTTTTCTTATCGTGGTATTATCTGTTAAAAGAAAATGCGCCATTGAGCAATCTTCAAAATTACTTTTAGATACTACTATGTTTTTATCTTTTCCTGCCAGAATATTTAAGATGTATTCTGAGTTTACTTCTTTTTGTTCTTCAATACTCAAAAAAATATGATAAAATGATGAATCCCAAATATCGAGTTGTAATAATTGATTTGCAATAGCAAGACTGAGTTCTTCCACTTGTACAAAACTCAGTGATTTTCGCAACACTTTGTATTTTTTACGAATCTCGTGTTTTGTCATTGTTTTATCTTTGTAGAAATATGAAAAATAGCATCTCCTTGATATATAATTGGAGACTCATTTACATTAAAAATGTAACCGTTATTAGGTGCTTTTACAAAGTAGTTAAAACTGCCATAGGGATCTGTAATGTGCCCTAAAACATCTCCTTTTTTTACTTGTGTATTTACGCTTACAGTTGCCTTAAATATGCCAGAGTAATTAGCTCTTATCCATTTACTGTCTGTGATTTTGATACAGTTTTTTTTAGGTTTAGAGGCCTTAAACTTGGTGCTTAACATACCTAAGTGGTGCAATACTCGTTTAACACCATTTACACCAGTGTTTGTAACCGTATTGTCTATATGAAATGACTTACCTCCCTCAAATAATAGCATTGGAATACCAAGTTTAAAACAAGAGTTTCTGAAAGATTTTTTCAGATTTTTTGAATAGTAAATAATCGGTGCTCCAAAAACTTGTGCAAGTTCATCAAGGACAATTTCATTTTTAATAATTCTGATTTGAGCTGCATTAAAACGGTCTGCGCCACCTGTATGAAAGTCTAAAATTAAATCTGCGTGTGGCACAATCTCCGACATTAGTTTGTGTGCAACTCTACTTGCCAATGAGCCACTTTTTGCTCCAGGAAAAACACGATTTAAATCTCGACCGTCTGGGAATTCCCGATCCATATGTATAAAACCAAAAACGTTAATAACAGGAATACAAATAATAGTTCCTTTTTTGGGTTTGTTGATGCCTTTAGAAATGATTTGACGTACCACTTCAACACCATTGACTTCATCTCCGTGAATGCCAGCAGTGATTAAAACGGTTGGTCCTGTTTTTTTTGAGCGTTCAATAATAACGGGTACTTCTATGGTGTTTTGGGTATGCAGTTTTGCAACACTAAAACTAACCTTAGCGCTTTCTCCTAGTCCAACTTTTTTGCCTAAAATATGTAATACTTCCTTTTCGCTCATAAGCCCATCCTAACCTTCCTAAAGGGAAGGAACTTTTATTTCTTCTGTCCTCAAACCGTTTGCAATATTGTTCTTATTAGATTCTAAGTCAACCATTATCATTCACTAAATCTTCATATCAAAAAAATGTTTACTGTATTAAAAACATCAAAATTAATGCTATTTGTTTGCCATAAGACCTATTTGTTCAGAAATTCCCCCTTTTGGGGCAAGGGGGCTTTTATTTTCTATTCCTTTCAATAAAAGTAATAATGGCTCTTGCTATATTTTTTTGAGTGGCACCCTCAATACCCTCTAATCCAGGTGTAGAATTAACTTCCATAATTAAAGGTCCGCGAGCAGATTGTAACATGTCTACACCACAAACAGGAAGTTTTAATGCACGTGCTGCTTTAATGGCTAATTTTAATTCCTCTTCTGTTAGTCTAATTAAGTTTGCTTTACCACCTCTATGTAAATTAGATCTAAATTCGCCTTCTTTTCCTTGGCGTTTCATAGCTCCTACAACTTGCCCATCTACTATGAGAGCTCTTAAGTCAGCTCCTTTAGCTTCAGCAATAAACTCTTGCACTAATGCTCTGGCTTGCAGTCCATTAAAGGCTTCTAGTACAGACTCGGCAGCATTTTTAGTTTCGGCCAAAACAACACCAAGCCCTTGAGTACCTTCAAGCAACTTTATAATTACAGGCGGTCCACCAACATGTTCTAAAACTTCTTCAACGTCTCTAGAGTAGTTTGTAAACACTGTTTTTGGCATACCAATTCCTGCTTTAGAAAGGCGTTGAAAACTACGTAGCTTATCTCTGCTCCTTATAATGGCATCAGAGGTTACCGTTGTAAAGACATTCATCATTTCAAATTGTCTCACTACAGCACAACCATAAAACGTTACCGAGGCGCCAATGCGAGGTATTACAGCGTCTACATAATCTAGATAACGATCTTTATAGTAAATCGTAGGCTTTTCTTTTTCAATTATTATGTCGCACTTAAGCGGGTCGATTACTTCAATCTCGTGGCCTCTTTTTTCACCTTCTTCAATGAGGCGACGTGTAGAGTATAATTGCGAATTACGCGATAGAATGACAATGTTCATTAGCAGTGTGTTTAAACGATTGATTTTCTAAGTCAACATCAACTAAGAATTTTTGCTTTAGAAATTGACGACCAATTAAGACCGGAAATTTCATATCGTCTCTAGTGCTTAAAGTTAAGTTAATCTTGTAGCTTTTTCCAAAGAATATGGCGGTAGTTTTAATTTTGTAACGATTTTCTTTGTGCCCATTACTGCTTTTAACATCCGTAAAGGAGTAGTTTTCAAATATAACTTCTTTACCATTAAAGTTGGGATGTCCCTTACTTTCAAAAGTGCAATAAAGTTTACCATCCTCTTCTTTTATTTGAGAGCAATGTATGGCAGAGGTGTAAGCGCCAGTATCTATTTTTACATCAATATTGTTGAGGTGTAATTCAGGGAAATCAATTTTATCAACACGTCCCAAAATTTTTTTCATAGCTTATTTTGTTTTAAAAAAAGTGGAGCAAGATAGTCATAAAGTTCATTCAAAAAACATAAAAAAATTATCTAATTGTTACCTTTGGGTAAATGCTAAAAACAAGTCTAGATATACAGATAAAAACACTTCCTCATCAACCTGGTGTTTATCAGTATTTTGATGCTGACGAAACGTTGATTTATGTTGGTAAAGCTAAAGATTTAAAAAAGCGTGTTAGCAGCTATTTTACTAAGCATCACGATTATGGCAAAACCAGAGTCCTGGTAAAGAACATAGCATCTATAAAGCATATTGTTGTTGAGACCGAGAATGATGCCTTACTGCTCGAGAATAACCTTATAAAAAAATATCAGCCTAAGTATAATGTAATGCTTAAGGATGACAAGTCTTACCCGTGGATTTGTGTAAAGAATGAACGTTTCCCTAGGGTTTTTCCAACCCGAAGAGTGATTAAAGATGGATCAGAGTATTTTGGGCCATACACAAGTATGAAAACTGTAAAAACGCTTCTCGGTTTAATAAAAGGACTATATCAGTTAAGAACCTGTAACTACGATTTGTCTGAAGCAAAGATTGAAGCAGAAAAGTACAAAGTATGTTTAGAATATCATCTTGGCAACTGTAAGGGAGCTTGCGAGGGCAAAGAGACAGAAGAAGAGTACCACTCTAATATCACAGCAATTAGGGAGATCCTTAAAGGGAATTTTAAAGATTCTTTGCAGCAATTTAGGGTACAGATGAAACAGTATGCTAAGGCTATGCAGTTTGAAGATGCTCAAAAAATAAAAGAAAAGCTCGAAATACTAGAAAACTATCAAGCAAAATCTACCATTGTAAACCCTAAAATTAGTAACGTAGACGTATTTTCTATAGTAAGTGATGAAACCTATGCCTATATAAATTTCTTGCAGTTAAGTTACGGATCTATAATTAGGTCTCATACCTTAGAGTTAAAGAAAAAACTCCAAGAAACCGATAAAGAGCTTTTAGAGATAGCCATTACAGAAATACGGCAACGCTTCAATTCAAATTCTAAAGAAATTTTTGTGCCTTTTAAAGTCGATTTAGGTGAAGAGATTAAAGTTTCAGTCCCTAAGCTTGGTGATAAAAAGAGCCTTGTAGACTTATCGCAGCGTAATGCCAAGTATTACAGAATGGACAAATTGAAGCAAATTAAAATTGTAGATCCAGATCGCCATGCCAATAGAATTATGGCACAAATGAAAGCCGATTTACGATTATCTAAAGAGCCAAGACACATAGAATGCTTCGATAACTCAAACATACAAGGAACAAATCCGGTAGCAGCATGCGTAGTTTTTAAAAATGGAAAACCAAGTAAAAAAGACTATCGTCATTTTAATATAAAAACGGTTGAAGGTCCAGATGACTTTGCGTCCATGGAGGAGGTGGTGTATAGACGTTACAAACGTCTATTAGATGAAGATGAACCATTGCCGCAACTCATAATTATAGATGGAGGTAAAGGGCAATTATCATCGGCTTTAAAGAGTCTCGATATCTTAGGTTTAAGAGGAAAGATAGCTATTATCGGAATTGCAAAACGTTTAGAAGAATTATTTTATCCAGATGACCCAATTCCATTATATTTAGATAAAAAAAGTGAAACACTAAAAATCATTCAGCAATTACGTAACGAAGCCCACCGTTTTGGTATAGAGCATCATAGAAACAGACGTAGTAAAGGAGCCTTAAAAACAGAGCTAGAAAATATTTCTGGCGTTGGTGAGCAAACCATTGTAGATTTAATGAAGCAATTTAAAACAGTAAAACGAATTGCCAACGCCAAGCTAGATGAGTTAGAAGCTGTGGTTGGTGTGTCTCGAGCAAGCAAAGTATATAATTATTACCACAAAGAATAAGTTGAAAAATCCCCTAACATATCATTTTATTAAGTGTATTGTTGTATTCTTACTTTTATATCATTGTATTGGTCGGCTACATGCGCAAGAAACTAAAGAGCCAAAAGTAGGTTTGGTACTAAGTGGTGGAGGTGCAAAGGGGTTTGCACACATAGGAGCTCTAAAGGTTATAGATAGTTTAGGAATTAAAATAGACTACATAGCAGGTACAAGCATGGGCGCTATAATTGGAGGGCTCTACGCTACAGGTTACTCAGGGGAGCAGTTAGAGCACTTATTTAAGTCTGCAGATTTTGATAAACTAATAAACGATGAATTTCTAAGAGAAGCCAAATCTTTTTATGAACGTGAGAGTGAAGAGAAGTATGCAGTAAGTTTTCCGTTTGACCGTTTTAAGATTACGCTTCCCTCTGCCTTATCTAGAGGTCAAAATGTTTATAACCTGTTATATCAATTAATGCTTCCGGTTAACGACATAGAAGATTTCCAAGATTTGCCTATACCTTTTTTTTGTATGGCAACCGATATCGAAACTGGAGAATCATTAGTGTTAGATAGTGGTAGGTTAGCTGAAGCTGTAACAGCAAGTGGTGCACTACCTTCTATATTTCAGCCAGTTGTTATAGGTGATAAAATTCTAATAGATGGAGGTGTAACCAATAATTTTCCGGTTGAAGAATTGCGAGCAAAAGGGATGGATATTATTATAGGAGTAGATGTGCAAGATGATCTCAGAGCTAGGCAAGACTTAAAAACAGCTCCAGAAATATTACTACAGATCAATAATTTTAGAACTATAAATGCCATGAAAAGTAAAGCTTCAATGGTAGACGTGTATATAAAACCAGATATTGCTAATTTTTCGGTTCTATCTTTTGATGAAGGCGAAGATATCATTGCTAATGGCGAAGCAGCAGCACTAGAAAGTGTAGAAGTTTTAAATAAAATAAAAAAAAATCAAAATCATAGAGTAAAGCGTCCTTATTTGAAAATTGCAGATAGCATAAAAATACAATCAATAACTATAGATGGTAACGACCGCTACACAAGGTCGTACCTTTTAGGTAAATTAAAAATAAGAGGGAATGAAACGTTAAGCTATGATGCCTTTAAAAAGCGCATAAATAATCTTATTGCTACAAATAATTTTGAAACGTTTAGATATCAATTACAACCAACGGACAGCGTTAATCAATTTAAACTAGTTGGTAAAATCCAAGAGTCTGAGACAACCACATTTTTAAAATTAGGCATACACTACGATGCATTATATAAAAGTGCCATCTTAGCTAACTTAACAAAAAAAAGACTATTATTTAATAATGATATAGCTTCATTAGATATAATCCTTGGCGATAACTCAAGATTCAATTTCGATTATTTTATAGATAAAGGTTTTTACATAAGCCTTGGTGTAAAGTCTCGTTACAACCAATTTAACAAAAATATAAATCCGCAATTAGCTTTAGAAGAAGGGTCTCCGCTCTTACAAAATTTAAATAAAATCGATGTAAAACTACAAGACTTTACTACTCAAATCTATTTGCAGACACTTTTTAGAAAAGATTTTTCTCTCAGAGTTGGAGGGGAGCACAAGCGCTTAAAGATTTCTTCAGAAACGTTGTTTTCAGAAAACCAAGAAGATGATTTCATTTTCGACAACACAGATTACATAAGTCTTTTTGGAAGGTTAAAATACGATAGCTACAGTCATCCCTATTTTCCAAAAAGCGGTGCGTATTTTAACGGCGATTTTCATTGGTATGTTAATGCCTCTGATTTTAACACCGACTTTAGACCATTCTCTATAGCCAAGGCAGATCTAGGTTATGCGTTTAGCATCACCAAAAACCTTGCTTTAAGAACAGAAACAAGTGGTGGATTTAAAATAGGTGACAACTCTACAACAACTTTAGGCTTTGCACTTGGTGGGTACGCTAATAATCTTATTAATAATTTTTACAGTTTTTACGGTTACGATTACATTGATATTACTGGAGATAGTTTTGTAAAAGCTTGTTTTACTTTTGATTACGAATGGTTAAAAAACCATCATATTTTAGTTGCAGCAAATTATGCAAATGTGGAAGATCGCTTGTTTGATACTGGTAACTGGTTAACCTCACCAGATTATACGGGCTATGCACTGGGTTACTCTCTAGAAACATTTATAGGGCCTTTAGAGGCTAAGTACACCTATTCGCCAGAAACAGGTGAAGATTACTGGTTTTTTAATCTTGGTTTTTGGTTTTAATCCAATTCCTGCGAAAGCAGGATTCTCATATCTAAAATATATTTTTACAACTTATGACTAACCTTAAACATCACTATCCTTGGTAGAATAAACGTTCTACTATCACTCACCACAAAGGCATTAAACGAATTTTGTTGTTTAAAACGCACATCAAAAATATTGTTTGCTGATATTTCAAAACCCCAAGGACTGTCTTCTTTTTGATAAAACAGTGAAGCATTTGCAGTATCAAAAGTATTGGTAATACCTTGGTTTTTGTTATTATAATTATCAAAGGTATAATCGGCTTTAAAGATAAAGTCTTTTAAAAAGTCATATTCTAAAAGGGCTTCAAAACGATCGTTTTCAAATCTATTTTCAATGCTATTGGCATTATAATTGCTAAAATCTTTGGTATAGTTAAGTTCTATATTTGGTAAGTTTTTAAAGAATGTTTCAAATCCTATAGTAGACGATAAGGATTTTGAGATATTGAGATTTGTGCTATTGTTCAATATTTGAAAGAAATCATTGTAGCTAAAGTTAGAACTTAAATTATAACGAATCTTATTGATCTTTTTAGAAATACGACCATTCACATTCCAATTATGCTCTGGCTGATCAAACATGATTGCCGTATTGAACGATTCTATGCCATTTAGCTCAGTAACGTTTTTAATCGTTGTTATTCGTTTATTGAAACTGGTATTGAGGTTAAAATTAAGGTTACGGAAAAGACTAAACTTGTAATAGCTCAATGTAGCTGTATGGTAGAGTTGGTTTTCCAACTGATTATTACCTCTGAATACGTTATTAAAACTAGACAATATAAAATTGTTAGCCAGTTGGTTAACACTTGCAAAACGTGCATTGAGCCTGTATTTAAAATTTAATTTTTCGCTATTATTAAACTCTATTTTTGACGTAAACTGTGGCAGTAATAAGGTTTTTGAAAAGGATTCAGTATTACCAAACTGCTCAGTGCGCCACAAGTACCCATGATAAAAAAGAGCAGGTTTAAAGGTGGCAATGCCAATCATAAATTTATACTCTAAGCCTAAAAACGTATCTATAAAATTGTACCCAAAATTATTGCCAAAACCAGCGGAACTAAAATTGTTAATATTGCCGTCTTCCAATACCTGAACATCTCTATTAAAAAATGAATTGAACGACACATTAATACCAACACTCGTATATAAGTGGTTAAAATTATTAAGCACCCAATAATCTTTTAAGATGGCATTAAAATTATGAGATTTAGACCTTTTAGTTTGTAAAATGTTATAGGTGTCTTCATCTTCTAACGGAATCAACCCTTGTAAAATCTGTTGGTTGGTCAGCCATTCGGTAATAGGTTTGTCATTTTTAAAGTTATAGGTTGCTTCGAGTGTTGCTGTATGTGCTTTAGAGAGCTTACGACTATAGCTGATGTTTTGCTTTAGGTTTAGTGCTGTAACATCTGTTAACGTGTTTATTGTGTTGTTTTGGTTAGGGTTAATAGTGTTTATCAGTCCATTTGCATCGTTATTGGTCACTTTTACAAAAGCGTTATAAGCAAAATCTTCTGTATAATCTGGGTCGTAATCTACCGTAAACTTACCTATGGTGAAAAAATTGTTGAGGTTATTGGTTACTGTTCTATCTTCTGTAAAAGGCTCTGTGATGTTTTGGTAACTATTAAGAGTATTGCTCAGCGTTTGGGTTTTGGAGTTAGAGCTAATGACATAACCACTAAGGTCTGTACTATTGTTAACCGATTGCCTTACGTTAAATGCACCAAATTGGTTAATATTATCCGTAAAATCTTTGTTGTTGAGGTACTGCGCAAAATCGCTATTAAAGAGGCTAAAATAACTGCCAGCATCATCCAAAAGTTTACCAAAACCACCTTCAAATTCTAGGTAATCGCTAAAGCTAAAACTTTTAATGCCTTGGTTGTTAAGGTCACCAATAAAATTTACATTGGTCTTTGGGCTGTAATAAAAGAGGTTGGGATGCAATAGATACCTGTCCTCAATGCCAGCACCAGCTTCTACATCGCCAAATACAAATTTCTTTTTGTCCTCTTTTAGCAAGATATTTAGCGCCATATCCTCTGAGTCTTGCAGACCTTTTAGCATGGCAACTTCGTTGTAATTATCTAATACTTCTACCTTATCTACGGCATCTGCTGGTATGTTGTTTACAGCGAGTTTGCTGTTGCCTGTAAAGAAGGTCTTGTTTTCTACCAATACCTTGGTTACTTTTTTGCCTTGTACTTTTACGTTACCTTCTCTATCAACTTCTACACCTGGTAATTTTTTTAGGGCATCGCGCAGTTTGCGTTCCTCACCAGTAGTAAAACGGCTAACGTCGTAGGTAATGGTGTCTGTCTTTACAATTATTGGTGGTGTGTATTTTATATGTACCTCGTCGAGTTGGTCTGGGTTTTCTTCTAAAACAAAGTCTTTAATAAAATCTTGGTTCGTGGTGGTTATGCTTAGCTTTTGTGGTTTATAGCCTAGGTAACTTACTGTAAGCTCGTAAGTTTGGTATTTTACAAGCCCAAGTTTATAACTGCCATCTTGCTCTGTAATGGCAAATTTGACCTCCAAATCTTCTGCATTCGGTATGGCCAAAATATTAGCATAAGGCAATGGGTTTTGTAAGCTATCGGTTACTTTGCCTTGGACTTGGATTTGTTGAGAATAAGAAAAGAAAAAACAAAATATATTTAAAGTACAAAGGAAAAATTTTTGCATTAAGTTAAATAAAAGCTTATTGTTTAGAATAAATTTCTTTAATTTTTTTTAGATGTTCTTCTTCTGAAATTATATTCTTTGACTCTAAATGTTTAATAGTAATCGTAGAATCATTTAAAATTTTCACATTTTCTACATAAAAAGTGTGGTGAGTGTCTTTTAACTCCAGTATTAATCCAGGTAGACCATTAAATTCTTTTGGTCCATAACTAACGGGTATTTCAGGACAATACCAAGCTTCAATGATAAACTTATGTTCTTCTTTTATTCCTTGCTTTGTTTTCTCTCTAGTTGCTTTATAACAAGTGTAATCTCCAATTTTTTTTGACTCATTGATTAATTTCCAGTTGTTTACTTTTGAGGAAATAATTTTTACTAATGTATTATTACCGTATAAATCTTCTTGCCTTAAGATTATGTCTTTAGATTTTATGTAATAATATTTTCCTCTGGCTACAACATTTTTTATATAAGACATTGCCATAGGATTTAAATCTAAGTCCATAATTTCATTAATACTAAAAAGAGATTCATCATCATTAAACTCCAAGGTAAATTCTACATTCTGAGCTAGGCTATTTACTTTTTCTAAAAAATCATATAATTCTTTACTTTCTTCTCTATCATGGTCTGAAACTTTATTTGGGATATATTTATAAGTTATAACACCTGATGTTTCTTTAACAGGGTGGTATAAATCTTTTTTTGTACTATAAAGTAACGTAATAAAGATAATTATTAAATAAGAGTAATATTTCATATCGAGTGTAATATGTGTTATAAGAGATTTGGTCAGTTCAAAAACTGACCAAATTTTTTAATAGTTATTTGCCCAAATATCATCCCATGAGTAACCATAACAATGTACTGCTTCAGCAGCATTAGATAACCATGTTAATTCTGTGGCGCTCCAACCAGCACGATCGGCTTGAGTAATCATCAATTCTACTTTATCAAAACAATCAGTTTCTTCTAATTCTTTTGTGGAAGCAATACTCATTAAACTTCCAGCAAATAAAACAACAGCCAAAAGGCTAAAAATTCTTTTTTTCATTTTTCTTAATTTTAAGACCAAAGTATGGTCAGTTAACAAACATTTTTTAACGAGTATTAACGAGTTTAAAATTAACGAGAGTTGTAACGAGTAACGAGAAATAAAAACCTACGCAGGTTTTGGCTAACCATTGCTATTAACAAAACATTTCGCCTCGTTAAAACGTTATGTTAAGCTTAATAGCGTTTCAAATCTAAAAAAAAAAATAGTTAAAACATCAAAAAAATATGTAAGATTTTTCAATATTTTTTAATTACGGTTTTTCCGTAATTGTTTGGTAGATAATAGTTTAGTTTTTAACATTTTTTGATTTGTTTGTTAAGTTAGTTTTATTTAAAATTCCTAACTTTGTAACATTATGAAACCATTCTGGGAAAACTTAAAACTTCATTTACACTTCCTTATCAAAAGGAACCCAGAATGACATTTATGTCATGCTGAACTTGTTTCAGTATCTTTTCGCTTATAACTTTCAATTTTTGTAACTTTAAAACATTGTTCGTTTACATCGAATAAACGAATAAACAAATCAACAATTAAATAAAAACAAAATGCCTTTTTATCATAAATTAGGGAAAATCCCACCAAAGCGCCATACGCAGTTTAAAAAGCCAGATGGTAGTTTTTATTACGAGCAATTATTTGGTACAATTGGTTTTGATGGTATGAGCACCAACAGCTACCATGAGCAAAGACCAACGCAAGTAAAAGAAATTAGAAAACAATACAGCGTAGCACCTAAAGTTGCTAAAGCTAATAATATGCAATCGTACCGCTTTCATGGTTTTAAAGTACAACCAGAAAGTGACTACTTAGACAGTAGAAAAATAGTGTTGACCAATAGCGATTGTAACATTATATTAGCTGCACCAAAAGCATCTACACGAGACTATTTTTATAAAAACACAGATGCAGATGAACTGATATTTGTCCATAAAGGCACAGGTAAGTTGCGTACCATGTTGGGTAATTTAGACTTTAAATACGGAGATTATTTATTAGTACCAAGAGGTGTCATTTATAAACTTGACTTTGATACCGAAGATAATCGTTTGTTTATTGTAGAATCTTACAGACCAATTTACACACCAAAACGTTACCGAAACTGGTTTGGGCAATTATTAGAGCATTCGCCATTTTGTGAGCGTGATTTACGTCAGCCTCAAGAGCTAGAAACTTACAATGAGTCTGGAGATTTTCTAATAAAAATAAAAAAGCAAGACGAAATTATAGAAATGGTATACGCATCACATCCTTTTGATGTGGTAGGTTACGATGGCTATAACTATCCATATGCTTTTTCAATTCACGATTTTGAGCCTATAACTGGTCGTGTACATCAACCACCACCAGTGCATCAAACGTTTGAAACTGATGCTTTTGTGGTATGTAGTTTCGTACCACGTTTGTACGATTATCATCCGCTTGCAGTACCAGCACCATATAATCATAGCAATATAGATAGTGATGAGGTATTGTACTACGTTGATGGCGACTTTATGAGTAGAAACGATATTGCAGCAGGTCATATTTCGTTACATCCAGCAGGTATACCTCATGGTCCACATCCTGGAGCTATGGAGCGTAGTATTGGTAAGGTAAAAACAGATGAATTAGCAGTAATGGTAGACACTTTTAAACCGTTAAAGGTTACAGAAGATGCCTTAAAAATTGCCGACGAGGATTATTATAAGTCTTGGTTGGAGTAAAAGCCTATCCTTACCTTCCAAGAGGGAAGCAACTGATAATGAAAAGTAAAGCAAAGCAAGAATAATTTTTAACAAACTCTTCAGCCCAACAGAGAGAGTTCTTCCCCTTTGGGGAAGTTAGAAGGGGCTTCTTAAATTATGTCAAAAGAAATAAAAACAGTCAACTACGGATTAGAAAAAATATTTGAAGGAGCACAAGATTTCCTTCCGTTATTAGGAACAGACTATGTAGAATTCTATGTAGGTAATGCTAAACAAGCAGCGCATTTTTATAAAACTGCATTTGGCTTTCAGTCATATGCTTACAAGGGTTTAGAAACAGGAAGTAAAGACACTGTATCTTACGTTTTAAAACAAGACAAAATTAGATTGGTGCTAACTACTCCGTTAAATTCAAAACACCCAATTAACGATCATATCGTAAAACATGGAGATGGAGTAAAGGTTATAGCGCTCTGGGTAGAAGATGCCCGTAAATCTTACGAAGAAACCACAAAACGTGGTGCAAAATCTTACATGGAGCCAACAGTAGAAACTGATGAGTTCGGAGAGGTCGTAAGAGCGGGAATTTACACCTACGGAGAAACAGTACATATGTTTGTAGAGCGCAAAAACTATAACGGAGTTTTTATGCCTAAGTTCGAAAAATGGGAATCCGATTACAATCCCAAGCCTGTAGGTCTTAAATATGTGGATCATATGGTAGGCAATGTAGGTTGGGGAGAAATGAATACTTGGGTAAAATGGTACGAGGATGTTATGGGTTTTGTCAACTTTTTATCCTTTGATGATAAGCAAATTCATACCGAATACTCAGCATTAATGAGTAAAGTGATGAGTAATGGCAATGGCAGAATAAAATTCCCTATTAACGAGCCAGCTGAAGGCAAAAAACGTTCTCAGATAGAAGAATACTTAGACTTTTATGAAGGTCCAGGAGTACAACACATAGCTGTTGCCACGGACGATATCATTACAACAGTATCAGAAATGCGCAAAAGGGGAGTAGAGTTTTTGTCAATTCCACCAGAAGCGTATTATAGAGCTGTACCAGGCAGATTAGAAGAGTTTAGCCACGAATTACGAGAAGATATTGAAATTTTAAAATCTCTCGGAATTATGATAGATGCTGATGAGGAAGGCTATTTACTTCAAATTTTTACTAAACCAGTTGAAGACAGACCAACCTTGTTCTTCGAAATCATTCAACGTATGGGAGCTCGTGGTTTTGGTGCAGGTAACTTTAAGGCCTTATTTGAATCTATAGAAAGAGAACAGGCAAAAAGGGGAACACTATAAAAAAACAAAGCGCGTTTAGATCACTACTTCTAAACGCGCTAATAAAAAACCAACTCTTAAATTCATAACACAAAAAATAAATACTTCTAAATTTAATGTGTTGTGGTTTGCTCTGTCTTAGTATCGGTAATCATTAAAAATGTGAGCATCAAATCGAAGAAATAATAAATTAACCTTAGGGTTTTGCTTGTATTACAGGGTTTTAATAGATTTGGAACAGTAATTGTAATTAAGATAATTGTAACATAAAAATTACGTTACATTATTTAAATTTACAAACTAATACAGTCTATGAAGTACATACTTGCAATTTTAGTTTTTTTGGTTGGTCTTAAAGCACCCAGTACAGAACGAGATCCTGCATTTCAGTCAGGAGAATGGTTTAAGTTTAGGATGAGCTATAGCGGTTGGTTTAAGGCTGGTGAAGCAACTTTAAAAGTTGATGAAAAAAAACTTAACGGCAAAGCTGTCTATCACGTCGTTGGCAAAGGTAAAACTACAGGAGCTGTTAACCTATTTTTTAAAGTGAGAGACCGCTACGAAAGTTACTTCGATAAAGAAACTGGTGTGCCTTACAAGTTCATTAGAAAGATTGATGAGGGCGGACATACAAAAGATATAGAAATTGAGTTTAATCATGAAGAGCAAAAAGCGATTGTCAACAATAAAAAGCACAAAAAAATTAAGACTATTGCCACTGAGAAAGATGTCCAAGACATGGTGTCTATGTATTACCACCTAAGAAATAGTATAAATATAGACGACCTAGAAGTTGGCGATGAAATAAAAACCAATATGTTTTTTGATGAAGAAAACTATGGTTTTAAACTAAAATATTTAGGCAGAGAAACCATTGAAGTAGATATTAATAACTCTGATGTAAAAGTAAAGTCCTTAAAGTTTAGACCATATGTTATGGCAGGACGTGTGTTTAAAGAAGAAGAAAGTTTAACATTGTGGGTAAGTGCAGATAAGAATAAAATCCCACTAAAAATAAAGGCAGATTTAGCAGTAGGTTCGCTACGTGCCGATTTAGAAGAATTTAGAGGGTTAAAACATTCCTTCCCGATAGTTTTTGATAATTAATTTATGTCAGACCAACCAAATTACAATGAAATTTTAAAACAACTTCAAGAGAAGTATGTTAAAATAGACCAAGATACAGATGACCATTTATACGGCTTGTTATACAGCAAGCCCATTACATATTGGGATTATATACAAACAGATGCGTTGTTAAACCTTCAGATACAGCGCACCACCCTTCCAGATGAAATGGTGTTTATTGCCTATCATCAAATAAACGAGCTTATTTTTAAAATGATACTTTGGGAAATTTCTCAAGTAGCTGAAAAAGAGAATCTCGATGTCGTGTTTTTTGAAAACAAAATAATGCGTATCAGTCGTTATTTCGATATGCTTACCACGTCTTTCAATATTATGAGAGAGGGTATGGAAGTAGAGCAATACATGAAGTTTAGGTATACACTAACACCAGCTAGTGGTTTTCAAAGTGCTCAATATCGACTTATTGAGTTTGCGTCTACTGAACTGATAAATTTAATAGACTATAGATTTAGAGCAAATATCGATAGAAACACACCTTACACCCATGCCTTTGAGCATTTGTACTGGCAAGCCGCAGGAAAAGATCATAATACAGGTAAAAAATCTACACTTTTAGTTAATTTTGAAAAGCGTTATAAAGACGAGTTTCTAAGATTTATGGAACAGTATAACACCAAAAATCTTTGGACGCGCTTTAAAGAATTACCAGAAGAAGATCAAAAAGACGAAGACTTAGTAAAAGCTATGCGTCATTATGACTATACGGTTAATGTAACTTGGGTAATGGCACATTACAATGCAGCAAGACACTATATAGAAAGTGGCATAGGTGACGGTGAAGCAACTGGAGGAAGTGACTGGAAAAAATACATGCACCCTAGATATCAAAGGCGTATTTTCTTTCCAGATTTGTGGTCAGATGAAGAATTAGAAAATTGGGGAAATAATATATAATTAGCAATTAATGCGTTTAAAGGGATTAATAGTATTTACCGTCTTTACGGTATTTTTTACTACATGTAAAGATGATAACTCAGCAGAAAATTATGAAAAAGAAATCGCTGAAAAGAAACAAGAAGAAAAAATCTTTGAATTTGGTTTCGATTTAAAAAAGTTTGAATTTAAAAGAGATACCGTAAGAAAAGGCGATACTTTTGGTGTTATTTTAGAACGAAATAATATCGGTTATCCAGAGATTTTTCAAATAGCTGAAAAAGCAAAAGATACTTTTGATATTGCTACAAAACTTCAGGTTGGCAAACCCTACACTTTATTATACGATAAGGATAATGTTAATGATAGTATTCAAAAGCCTACCACCTTTATCTATCAACAGAATTTAGAAGACTATGTTGTTATAGATTTTAAAGATTCCATTCAAGCCTATACACGTACAAAACCTATTACCTATGTAGAAAAGACTGCTACAGGTGTTATAGAAAACAATATTTCAGAAACATTAGAGCATAAAGGTTTAAGCCAAGTACTAGCCTATAAAATGGCAGATGATATCTATGCTTGGACTATAGATTTTAGACGCCTCCAGCCAGGTGACAGATTTAAAGTAATCTATACAGACAAGTATATAAATGATACCATTTATGCAGGTGTGCATAACGTTAAGGCTGCGTATTTTGAGCACAATGGAGACTCTTTGTATGCGTTTCAGTTTAAAACAGATTCCATTAAAAACATTGTAGATTATTTTAATGAAGATGCAAAAAACTTAAGACGTGCCTTTTTAAAAATGCCAGTAAAGTTTGGAAGGCTTTCGTCTCGTTATAATCTAAAAAGAAGAATTGCTTATTATGGTTACAAAGTAAGACCACACAAAGGTACAGATTTTGCAGCACCTGTAGGTACACCTATTATGGCAACCGCTAATGGTACTGTTGTAGAGTCTACAAGACGTGGCGGAAATGGTAAATATGTAAAAATTAGACATAATGCCACGTATTCTACACAATATTTACACATGAAAGCCCAAAAGGTAAAAAAGGGACAATATGTTAAACAAGGCGATATTATTGGTTGGGTTGGAATGACTGGTAACACTGGTGGTCCGCATGTTTGCTACCGTTTTTGGAAAAACGGAAAACAAGTAGACCCGTTTAAAGAAAAATTACCAGAAGCAGAACCAATTTCAGATAGTTTAAAAACGAAATATCTGCAATACATTGCACCTCTAAAAGAAAGGTTAGACAATATTTTCTTTTTGGAAACAGCACCTAATAATACTGAAAGCACAATAACTGAAGATAATATTACAGACATACAATAATGGCACTCAAATCTATAAACCCAACAACTACGACATCTTGGAAGACATTACAAACGCATTTTGAAAGTATTAAGTCTACACATCTAAAAGAGCTTTTCAGGTCCAATCCTAATAGAGCTGATGAGTTTACTATAAATTGGGATGATTTTTATGTAGATTTTTCAAAAAATAGAATCACTAAAGAAACGCTTGATATTCTGGTTGACTTAGCTAATGAATTAGACTTAAAAGATGCTATTTCAAGATATTTTGAAGGAGATGTTATAAATGCTACAGAAGAAAGAGCAGTGCTACATACAGCATTAAGGGCTAAAGAAAACGCAGAAGTTTTTGTTGATGGAAAAAACGTTATACCAGAAGTTTATGAGGTTAAACGAAAGGTTAAAACGTTTACAGAAGCCGTGGTAAACGGAATTCATAAAGGATACACCGATAAAAACATCACAGATATTGTTAACATAGGTATTGGTGGTTCTGATCTTGGGCCAGCAATGGTTGTAGATTCACTTCAATATTATAAAAATCACTTAAATACACATTTCGTAAGCAATGTAGATGGAGATCATCATAAGGAAGTGATAAAAAATTTAAATCCAGAAACCACACTTTTTGTTATTGTGTCTAAAACCTTTACAACACAAGAAACCTTGTCTAATGCTGAGTCTATTAGAGCTTGGTTTTTAGAATCTTTACCAGTAGAGGCCATTTCAAAACATTTTGTAGCTGTTTCTACCAATATAGATAGTGTTAAGGCTTTTGGTATAGATCAAAACAATATCTTCCCTATGAAAGATTGGGTTGGTGGTCGTTTTTCACTATGGAGCGCTGTAGGTCTATCCATAAGTCTTGCACTTGGATATAATAATTTTGAAAGTCTCTTAAAAGGTGCTCAAAAGATGGATGAGCATTTTAAAACTACCGAATTTCATAAAAACATTCCTGTAGTATCTGCATTATTAACGGTATGGTATAACAACTTTTTTAACGCAGAAAGTGAAGCAATCATTCCTTATACACAGTATCTTAATCAGTTTGCAACCTATCTACAGCAAGGTATTATGGAGAGTAACGGAAAGTATGTAGATAGAGCAGGCGATATTGTAAATTATCAAACAGGCACTATAATTTGGGGAGAACCTGGTACAAATTCACAACACGCCTTTTTTCAATTAATACATCAAGGAACAAAGCTGATACCAGCAGATTTTATTGGTTTTATAGAATCTCTCCACGAAAATAAAGACCATCACAATAAGTTAATGTCTAATTACTTTGCCCAAACAGAAGCCTTAATGAACGGAAAATCTAGAGCAGAAGTGTTAGCAGAATTGAATGGATTAAACCTATCTGAAGAAAAAAAGCAAAAACTATTACCATTCAAAATTTTTGAAGGGAATAGACCAACAACTTCAATATTAATTAAAAAATTAACACCAGAAAGTTTAGGTAAGCTCATTGCCATGTATGAGCATAAAATCTTTGTACAAGGTATTATTTGGAATATCTATAGCTATGACCAATTTGGTGTTGAACTAGGAAAACAACTAGCCAAAACTATCCTTAAAGAATTAACGGTTAGTGCTAACGCTTCACATCACGACTCCTCGACTCAAAATTTGATTGAATTTTATAAAAAGAACCGCAAATAATTGTTAAAAAAATTACAATAAATTAATTATGCATGCATATAAATTGAAGCATGCATAATTAACGATAAGGTGTTAAATTTCTTAACATTTAGGTAATATTATAACCATTGATATATGTAATTTTGCGCCACAATTAGAAACCAATTAACTTAAATTTACATGAAAAAATTTAATCAATTTTTATTTGCAACTGTAATAATGCTCTTCACTACAGCGGCATTTGCACAAGTTACTATTACTGGTATGGTAGTAGATGGCGAGACGAGTTCACCATTACCTGGCGCCAACGTATTGGTAAAAGGCACAACAAATGGTGCAACAACAGATTTTGATGGTAATTTCTCTCTTACTGCACAATCTAATTCTGGAGAGATAGTAATTTCTTACGTAGGCTTTGGTTCAAAGACTATTAAATTTAGTGGAGACACCAATGTAGGTACAGTATCTTTATACCCTGATAACTCACTAGACGAAGTTATTGTTGTGGGATCTGGTGTTATCGATTTAGCAGAAGACAGAAAAACTCCTGTAGCTGTATCTACTATAAGAAAAACAGAAATACAAGAAAGAGCGGTTGGTAATGTTGAAGTGCCAGAGATTCTTAAAAATACACCATCTGCGTATGTTTCTAACCAAACAGGTTTTGGTGACGGAGAAATCTTTTTACGTGGTTTTGATCAAACTAATACCGCTGTACTTTTAAACGGTCAGCCTGTAAACGGTATGGAAGATGGACGTGTATATTGGTCTAACTGGGCAGGTATAGCAGATGTTGCAAATGGCGTTCAAGTACAGAGAGGTCTAGGTGCTTCAAAATTAGCTATTTCATCAGTTGGTGGTACAATTAACCTTATTATGAAGTCTTCTGAAAAATCTCAAGGAGGTTTTGTGAGATTTTTAGGAGGTAATGATAGTTACGTTAAAACAACAGCAGGCTATGACTCTGGTATCAATGATAAAGGATGGTCTTTTTCTGTATTATTAGACCACTGGCAAGCACACAGAAAGTGGGCTAGAGGAACGTATGGACAGGGTCAGACGTATTTCTTTTCAGTAGGTTATAAGCCTAATGAACAACACAATCTAAATCTATTACTAACAGGTGCTCCTCAATTACATGGACAAAGATGGTCACAGAGTCAAGAAATTATCGATGCTGACCCAAAATTTAACCAACATTGGGGTTACACAGAAGATGGTATAGAATCTGAAAGACAAAACTATTACCACAAGCCAGTATTAAACCTTAACTGGGACTGGAATATATCTGAAAAATCAGATTTATCAACTGTATTGTACGCATCATGGGGACGAGGTGGCGGAACAGGCCCTAGAGGTAACGGAAGAATCCGTACCGCTGATCCAGATGGTGACGGACCATTGTACGGCCAAATAGACTATGATGCAATCACTGCTCAAAACCAACAAATAGGTATAGGTGGCGATTATGGTGGACCTTTAGGTGCTGGTTACATTAGAAGATCTTCTGTAAACAATCACCAGTGGTACGGGTTAGTATCTAACTTCTCTACCGATCTTACTGAGCAAATTAATTTTAATGCTGGTGTTGACTTTAGATTTTACAGAGGTGATCATTTTAGACAAGTAGCAGATTTTTATGGTTTAACAGGTTGGTCTAACGATAGACCTGATGGCGCCATAGTAACAGAATCTTTTGATCCTACACCGTGGGCTGCACTTTTTGATTTTGCAGACGAAGGACAAAGAATTGACTATGATTATTCTGAGAATATAAATTATCAAGGTGTTTTTTCTCAGATAGAATATGCTAATGAAAAATTCTCAGCATTCTTTCAAGGTGCATTATCTAACCAATCTTATGTTAGAGAAGGGCGTTTCGAAGATCCAGGTGAGTCTGATAAACTAAATAAAATTGGATATAACTTAAAAGCTGGCCTTAGTTATAATATTGGTGAACAAAGCACTATTTTTGGAAATTTTGGTTTTTACTCTAGACAACCGTTCTTAGATAATATCTTTGAGAACATAAGAAGATCTAACGCAATTGTAGATAATCCTGAAGTTGATAACGAAGAAATTACTGGTATAGAATTAGGTTATGTTTTTGAAGTTGAAAACTTTAAAGCCATATTTAACTTCTACTACACAGACTGGGATAATAGAACCATATTAGGTTCAGATCAACTAGATAACGGAACACCAGATGACGATTCTGATGATATTTTTCTTAATATTTTTGATAGAGGTGTAAGACAAGTACATAAGGGTGTTGAGCTAGACTTACAGTACAGGTTAACGGACAAAATTAATCTAACAGGTTATGTGTCTTCTGGCAGTTGGGAGTTTGAAGGTGAGTCTAATGTGTCAATTTATAACTCAGATACGGGTGAATTACTAGGCACTGCAGATGGTGTTAATAGAGAAGGTGTAAAAATTTCTACGGCACCTCAGTTTACCGCAGGGTTTGGTGTTAGAGCTGAAATTATCAATGACTTAGATTTTTACGGCAATATTAACTACTATGACAGGCATTGGTTAAATGATGGAAACTCAGTTCAGACTGAAAATGTAGGAAGAATAGATCCTTTTTCTTTAACTGATATTGGTTTAACCTATAATTTTATGTTAGGTGCAAATAGATTAACTCTAACAGGTAACGTATTTAATTTATTCGACAATATCACCATTCAGAACTCTGATCGATTCGGATTGATCAATACCAATGGAAGAACATTTAATGCCAGCGTGCGTTATAGCTTCTAATAAGATAGTCTTATAATAAAAAAAGCAGCCAGTTGGCTGCTTTTTTTATTACTAAAATCTTCAGTTTAATTTTCTTTCCACTTTATGGACTCCATTAAACGTTTAATATCTTTTTTAAGATATTCTGATGCTGGATAAATAGAATCGTAATTAGGTTTGGCATAAAAGTATAGAGAACCACTAAGAAAGTGTTTTGTGCTATCTGTAACGTAAAATTGAGATTGCGAAGCAGCATCACCACCAACTTCATAAATCATACCGTAGACGCTATTTTCGGGCTTTAAAAATTCTTGTTGATATATTTCATCAGCTTTCATGGTGTGCTTTTGTGTAAGATTTTGAGCATCCCGTAGTAGGCTGTCTAGATTAACGTTGTTTACCTGTTTATAGCTTAGGTAGATAGTGGCTTTTAGAGAAGGATATTTGACATCTAACCCTTTTGCGTTTCCCGAATTTTTCTCATTAGAAGTAGTTGCTAGCAAAGCGTTTTTCTCAAAGGTAAATGGTAGGGATGAAGTTACTTTTTTGTATTTAGCATCAGGATATTCTAATCGTAAATATCCTTTGGGCTTTGGTAATGGATCGTGACCACAACCTAGCATAAAAACACTTAGTATAGGTAATATTATACGTTTCATCTATTGGTGTTAAGCAGGGTGAGTTTTATCTGTTTTATACGTTTACGTTCTAGTGCTTCTATAGTAAAAACGTAATTTTTGAAGTTTATTTTATTTCCAACTCTAGGAAAGCCACCAGATATTTCTAATACAAAACCTGCGAGGGTCTCAGCTTCACCCTTTCTACTATCAAAAACCGCTATTTCGGTTTCATCTAAAGCAATGATTTTATAAACATCCTTAAGAGGTGTCTTGCCTTCAAAACTATAGTTGTTGTCGTCTAATTTTGTATACACCAAATCTTCATCATCATATTCATCGCTAATATCGCCAACAATTTCTTCAATAATATCTTCTAGAGACACCAAACCAGATGTACCACCATATTCATCTACTACAACGGCAAGGTGTACTTTTTTAGTTTGAAACTCTACCATTAAATCATCTAGTTTTTTATTCTCTGGGACAAAGAAAGGTGCTCTTAGTAATGTCGTCCAATCAAATTTTTTCTTATTAAGGTGCGGCAATAGATCTTTTACATATAGCACACCTTTAACATGGTCTATACTTTCTTCATAAACAGGAATCCTAGAGTAGCCATTATCTACAATATCTTTTATAATGGTTTCAAAAGGCGTACTAATATTTAGTGCAAACAAGTCCATACGAGGACGCATTACTTGTTTGGTGTCTGTGTTGCCAAAAGAAACAATACCTTGCAGTAGTTTTTGCTCCTCTTGTGTGGTATCTTGGTCATTGGTGAGTTCTAAGGCTTGTGATAATTGGTCTACACTAAGATTAGAGCGTTGTTTACCAAAGCGCTCCTGTATTTTGAGTGTAGTGTACCGCATAGGAAGACTAATTGGTGAAAAAACAACATCGAGCACCTTTAAAGGTCTTGCCATAAAGGAGGCAAACTTAACACTGTTTCTGCTTGCGTATATTTTAGGAATAATTTCACCAAATAACAAAATAAGAAACGTGGCAGTTACAACTTCTAATAAAAACCTTAAGATCTGGTTAGCAATATTTTTAAAGAGTGCTTCTCCTATGTATGCAAATAATAACACAATGGCTATGTTAATAAAGTTATTGGCCACCAAAATAGTAGCAAGTAACTTTTTGGGTCGCTCTAGTAAAGAGGCAATAATTTGTATTGCCGAAGAGTTTTCTTCGATACCTTTATCTATATTAGACTTGGTTAAAGAAAAAAGCGCAACTTCGGCTCCCGAAATGAGGGCAGAACATGCTAATAATATAAAAAGTAAAATAATACTAGTTATAAATGTTGTGTTGGTAACTAATAAATTTGAAAGTAAAACCGAGGGTTCTGGGTCCAAAATAAAATTAATTTAATTAAAACGGTAAATCGTCATCCTCTTCTGTTGCAGCATTATTTTGGGCAGATTGTTGAGGTTGAGACGGTTGCTTATCGGCAGGTGATTGTCCTTGTTGCTGTTCACTTTTATTTGTTAAGAAAGTAAAATCTGTACATTGTATTTCTGTAGAGTAGCGCTCCATACCCTTATCATCAGTCCATTTTCTAGTTTTAATACGTCCTTCAATATACACTTTGTCTCCTTTTGTAAGGTACTTTTCACAAATTTCAGCAGCCTTATTTCTAACTACAATATTATGCCACTCGGTATTTGTTACGCGCTCGTTAGTTGTTTTGTTCGTATAAGTTTCGTTAGTGGCTAAAGGAAAACGGCCAACGCAGTTTTTATCATCGAAATAATGCATTTTTACCTCATCTCCTAAATGCCCAATTAGCATTACCTTGTTCAATGTTCCCGACATAATAATAGTGATTTAGCTTACAAAGTTACTTAATTTGTAGTCGCTTACTTAAAAATAAGAAAAAAATGTAATTCTTACATCTCCTCAAAATTAAAAGTATCAATAAAATCTCCAATTAGTACAGGTACAGGATAACGTTTTATATCCTTAATTGAAATAGCATTTTTTAATAACTCTTCTGTTTCAATAATCCAGAATTTTGTGTAAAGATGTTGGTGCGATAATTTATGAACTTTATCCTCTAAACTATATAGGGTGTAATCAAACTTTAGATTGTGTAAAAAAGAATCCTTTATGTTGAGCAAATGAAATTCATCAGACGATAAACTCTTGTTAGATTCTATCAGTGGAAATTGATATAAATTCTGCCATATACCTTTTGAAATTCTTTTCTCTAAAAGTGTGTTTTTACCTTTATCAATACATACAAGGAAGTTAAAAAATCTATTTTTTACTTTGGTTTTCTTCAATTTAACCGGTAAAGAATCAATTATGTTTTTCTGAAGAGCTACGCAGCTATCATTTAGAGGGCAAACCATACAATATGGATTTTTGGGTTTACATTGTGTGGCGCCAAACTCCATAATGGCTTGGTTAAACGTAGCTGGTTGTTCTTTATCAATAAGAGAAGAGGCTAGCGCTTTAAATTCTTTAATACCGTTGGTTGAGTTTATAGGAGTTTCAACTCCAAAGTAGCGCGATAAAACTCTGTAGACATTGCCGTCTACAACGGCAGCAATTTCATTAAAGGCTATAGAGGCTATGGCACTAGCCGTGTAATCACCAACACCTTTAAGTTTTAGTAAGTCTTTGTAATTATCAGGGAATTTGCCATGAAGCTTAAAGGCCACATATTTGGCTGTTGTATGGAGGTTTCTTGCCCTAGAATAATAACCTAGGCCTTGCCATAATTTTAAAACCTCTTCTTCAGAGGCATTTGCCAGATCAAAAACAGTAGGATATTGCTTAATAAAAGCATTATAATATGGTAATCCTTGCTTAACCTGCGTTTGCTGTAAAATAATTTCAGATAGCCAAATGTAATAAGGGTTTTTGGTGTTTCTCCAAGGTAAATCTCTTTTATTGTTTGAATACCAATTAGTTAATGTGTTTTTAAAATCCATAGAAATTTTAAATTCTAAAGCAAAATTAAATCTTTATTGCGTTAAATTTTAATTAATTACGTTTGAAATATTGAAATTAAATTACCTATATTTGCATCCCTTAAGATTTATAGTAACCCTAAAACTAATAACAATGACAAAAGCCGATTTAGTAGCTAAAATATCTGATAAGTTAGGCATGGAGAAAGGCGATGTGCAAGCTACGGTAGAAACTTTTATGGAAGAAGTAAAATCATCTCTAGAGAGTGGTGATAACGTATATTTAAGAGGTTTCGGAAGTTTTATAATTAAAACAAGAGCTGAAAAAACAGGTCGTAACATTTCAAAAAATACGACTATTAAAATACCAGCGCACAACATACCAGCTTTTAAGCCAGCTAAAGTATTTTTAGAAGGTGTAAAATCTAATGTTGAAGTTAACTAAAAACATTAAAAAAAATATTAATTTAAAAAAGCATTATTCATTATGCCAAGTGGTAAAAAAAGAAAAAGACACAAGGTAGCGACGCATAAGCGTAAAAAACGTAGACGCGCTAATCGTCACAAAAAGAAATAAGCTGAAAAAAGTAGTTTTTAACTACTTTTTTCAGTTTTAACAAGCGTTCTTTGATATAAAATTTAGATGCATATAATAGAGTGCATCTTCATTTGTTTGGATTATCCGATAAGTTTTATCGGAGTCCTGTGTCAAATAATTTAGTAAAATCCATCTACCTCAATGAAGAGATAGATATAAATTAACATTATGAACAAAGAATTAATCGTAAGATCGAGTTCAGATATTGTTGATTTTGCCTTATTAAAAGATGGAAAACTTATTGAATTACATAAAGACGAAGAGGATAATAATTTTGCAGTTGGTGATATTTTTATTGCCAAAATCCGTAAAGTTATGCCAGGATTAAATGCCGCATTTGTTAATGTAGGCTACGAAAAAGATGGGTTTTTACACTATCACGATCTTGGTCCAAAATTACCTTCGCTTTTAAAATTCATTAAACGTGTAAGCACAGGAAAATTAAGAGATTACAGTCTTAAAAACTTTCCGTTTGAAAAAGATTTAGACAAAAATGGCAGTATAGCCAATGCGCTTAAATCTAACCAATCCATTTTAGTACAAGTAGTAAAAGAACCAATTTCTACCAAAGGCCCTCGCATTAGTTCAGAATTGTCCATTGCTGGCAGGTATATTGTTTTGGTCCCTTTTTCTAACCGTATTTCAATTTCTCAAAAAATTGAATCACAGGAAGAAAAAGACCGATTAAAACGATTGGTAAAAAGTATTACACCTAAGGGATTTGGGGTTATTATTCGTACTGTAGCAGAAGGTAAAAAAGTTGCCGAGCTAGATAATGATTTACAGAATTTGTTGACAAGATGGACAGCAATGTGTAAAAAATTGTACAAAGCACATCATCCTACAAAAGTTTTGGGAGAAATGAACAAAGCATCCTCAATTCTTAGGGATATTTTTAATGATTCATTCTCAGGTATCGTTGTAGATGATGAAGAATTGTACATACAAGTAAAAGATTATGTGCAACAAATTGCACCAAAAAAAGAGTCAATTGTAAAGTTTCATAAAAATGGTATTCCGGTTTTTGAAAAATATGGCATAGAACGCCAGATAAAAACATCGTTTGGAAAAACCGTATCTATGGCAAAAGGGGCTTATTTAGTAATAGAACATACGGAGGCTATGCACGTCATTGATGTAAATAGCGGTAATCGTTCTAACAAAGAAAAAAGCCAAGAAGATACAGCCTTAGAAGTAAACTTGATTTCTGCAACCGAAATTGCCCGTCAATTACGCCTCCGAGATATGGGAGGAATTATTGTTATAGATTTTATAGACATGGGTAGAGCAGAAAATCGCAAAAAACTTTACAACCATCTCCGCGATGAGATGAAAGACGATAAAGCAAAACACAAAATATTGCCGCCGAGTAAGTTTGGTTTAGTGCAAATTACCAGACAGCGCGTTAGGCCAGAGCGCAATATAAAAACAAAAGAAGAAAATCCTAATCTCATAGGTGGAGACGAAATAGAAGCGCCAATTAAGGTGGTAGAACGTATAAAGCAAGACCTAGAGCGGATTATTAAGAAAGACTATAAAAAGGTAACTTTAAATGCACATCCTTTTATAGCAGCCTTTTTAACCAAAGGGTATCCATCTGTACGTACAAAGTGGTTCTTTGAACACAAAAAATGGGTAAAGATTATACCCAGAGATGCTTACACATATCTTGAATACCATTTTTTTGATAAAGATGGTAACAAAATCAAATAATATCTATTAGAAAAGCCCTTCCAGAACTTGGAAGGGCTTTTGTTTTTATAAGATTACAACGAGATATTAAAAGTAAATTTAAAAGCAATATTATCTTCAAAATTAGGAAGATGATATGCGCCATAGCGATAGGCAAAACTCAATCCAAAGCCCAGTAAGAGCCTATTAATTTCAAAACCAGATTCTGAGTATAAATGATTAAGCCTATTAAAACTTATACCTTGATGTCTATTAATACTTTTCATATCTCCTAAGGCATATCTAGATATTAGTACTAATTGTGGTTTAAAACGCTCTGAAATGTTAAAAGGTCTAAAGAAATGTTTTACCTGTAACGTTGAGAATTTGTCACTAAAAAATTCATTAAAATACATAGTTTCAAAACTATTAAGACCAGCCACAGAAAAACGCTGCAAAATAGTTTCTTTGGTAATATTGTTTGGGTACGCATGGTATAAATGCGTTAGTGGCGCTTCGCCACCTGCAATGCCTGCTACAAGTGTAATATTTGTTTTAGACTCATTACGATGGTTAAATTGTTGAATGGTTCTAAAGTCTAACTTTGTAAAATTAAAGTCACTACCAAGTACAGATTTAAAACTCTGTGTAACTTGTAATGTAAACTTTGGGTATGCATCTTCTTTTAATGTTACTTGACCAGCCTCTGACATAAACCTACTAAAGGGACTCCATTGCAAGCTAAAGGCCGCTGTACTTATATCGAAAGTATTGTAGATGTCATTATCTAAAACAAAATTATAGTTGTATGTAGGGTTTATTTTGCTTGCGGAAAACTGTGCCTCAGATAATAAATGGTGAGATATTTTGTGCTGTATTCCTATGGATTTTGTAATGTGCCTATGAAATAAATCAATGTTTAGGAGCCTGGGTTCAAAAAAAGTAAAAAACCGTTTGTCTGTTAAAAATGTAGAACTTCCGGTTTCTTTAAGGTCGTCGGTATAAGATAGATTTATCCAAGTATCAGATGCTTCGTTCACCCTAAAACCACCACCCAAACTATATTTGTAACGTTTATCCTTAAAACCATAAACGGCATAACCATTAATGCGGTAACGATCTGAAAAGTCTTTGTTTGTAATGCCTCCTAAGCCTGTCCTAAAACCTTCGTATTGATTGAATTTTATAAGATATCTTAAATCGAGATTAAAGAAGTTTACTGGTAAAAAACCATTACCTATATTTTTAAGAAATTCAGCTTTTTTTATAGAATCTCGAGCTATTTTAGTAGAATCTCCCGCCCTAGAAATAGGATTTTGAGCCGTGCTGATGGTTGCAAGACAAATAAATAAAATAGCAAGGGATTGCTTAACCATGCAAACGGATTAATATTAAAAGCTTAATAATCGATTATGCTTTTAACCTGAAAAAGATTTATTTTTCAGGCCTTTGTCTTACCAAAAACTCAATTTAACTGCGGTAATTTTTAAACGGTCATAATCTCGTTTTCTTTTACGTCAAGAATTTTGTCTATTTTTTTAACGTAAGAATCTGTAAGTTCTTGCACATCTATTTCAGCATTTTTTTGTAAATCTTCAGAAACATCAGCTTTTTTAATGTCGTTCATGGCATCTTTACGAGCATTTCTAACTCCAACTTTAGCATCTTCTGCCTCTGCTTTGGCTTGCTTAGCTAAGTCTCTACGTCTTTCTTCGGTTAATGGTGGTACGTTGATGATAATCATCTCTCCATTATTCATTGGGTTAAAGCCCAGATTGGCGAGCATAATACCACGTTCAATCTCTTGTAGCATACTTTTTTCCCATGGCTGTACTGAGATTGTTCTGCCATCTGGAGTATTTACGTTTGCTACTTGATTTAATGGTGTTTGAGAACCATAGTAATCTACCATAACACTTCCTAGCATTGCAGGACTAGCCTTGCCGGCTCTAATATTTACTAATTGTTTTTCAAGGTGCTTTATAGCGCTATCCATTGCTTCTTTTGCAGAATCTAGTATAAATTGAATGTCTTCGTTCATGATGTTAAAATTTTAGTTGTGAGTTATCAAACGCTAAGCCAAGTATTTATAGGTTCACTTCAGTTCCTATTGTCTCACCAGAAACTACTTTCAATAAGTTTCCTTTTTTATTCATATCAAACACTATTATCGGTAATTTATTTTCTTGACTGAGTGTAAAAGCCGTAGTGTCCATAACCTTTAGGCCTTTTCTAAGAACATCATCAAAGGTTATCTGGTCAAATTTAACAGCAGAACTGTCTTTTTCTGGGTCTGCAGTGTAAATGCCATCTACACGGGTTCCTTTTAAAATAACATCTGCTTCAATCTCAATGGCGCGTAAAACTGCGGCTGAGTCTGTTGTAAAATATGGGTTACCTGTGCCACCACCAAAAATAACGACTCGCCCTTTTTCTAAATGACGCATTGCTTTGCGTCTAATAAATGGCTCGGCAACTTCATTTATTTTAATAGCTGTTTGAAGTCTGGTTGGAATGCCAGTA
Source organism: Winogradskyella sp. J14-2 (assembly GCF_001971725.1). Lineage (NCBI taxonomy): Bacteria > Pseudomonadati > Bacteroidota > Flavobacteriia > Flavobacteriales > Flavobacteriaceae > Winogradskyella > Winogradskyella sp. J14-2. Next base: position 2,288,101 of record NZ_CP019388.1, read on the forward strand.
TCTTCTAATGCACTTTGCAATGCCAATCCATTAATTACTGTTGCCAACATACCCATATGGTCTCCTTGTACTCTGTCCATGCCATTGCTTGCACCTGCAACGCCTCTAAAAATATTACCACCACCAATAACAATAGCTACTTGAACACCTAAGTCGGTAATGGCTTTAATATCTTGTGCATATTCTGCTAAACGTTGAGGGTCTATTCCATATTGACGGTCTCCCATTAAGGCTTCGCCAGATAATTTGAGTAGTATTCTATTGTATTTCATTAGATGGTCTCTATTACTTTTTTTGGTCTAATGTAATGTGCCAAGTTATTAATTATTTAAAATTTAAAACAGATTTGTGGCTCATTTCATAATTATTCTGAAAGTTGAGCAAAGCTACATAATTATTAGCATCTGTAAAAGAGAAAAAAATGCCAAAAAAAAGCCCTTCTAACAATGAAAGGCTTTCTTCTACTTATAAAATTTTGAATAACTAATTATCCAACTGAAGCACGTTTAAAGCCAGTGACTTCTACGTCTCCAAATGTTTTTACGTATTCTGCAACAGTTTTCTTTTCGTCTTTAATAAACTTCTGATCTAGCAAACACTGCTCTTGGTCTAGAGTTGTGTTATCAGAAATGAAACGCTCCATTTTACCTGGTAAGATTCTGTCCCAGATTTGTTCTGGCTTACCTTCAGCTTTTAATTCCGCTTTAGCATCTTCTTCTGCTTGTGCTAAAACCTCTGGAGTTAATTGTGCCATAGAGATATACTTAGGGACATTTTTTAATGTTTTACCTAAACGTGCTAATTCTTCATTGTCTTTTTCGATAACTGCGATACGAGCCTCGGTCTCAGAAGCCACGTAAGCAGGATCAAAGTCTTTATAAGATAAAGTAGTTGCTCCCATAGAAGCTACTTGCATTGCTAAGTCTTTAACTAAAGTTTCAGCGTTATCAACTTTTGCCGATAAACCTACTAAAGCAGCAATCTTATTAATGTGAACGTACTGTCCAACAAAAGGTGCATCTAGTTTTTCAAAAGCAGTGATGTCTAACTTCTCACCGATGACACCAGTTTGCTCAACTAATTTTTCAGCAACAGTCATACCACCAAAATCAGAGGCTAAGAAATCTTCTTTAGAGTCATAGTTTAAAGCAGCATCAGCTAAATCGTTGGCTAATTTCACAAAGTTTTCGTTTTTACCTACGAAATCAGTTTCACAACCTAAAACGATGGCAACCCCAGATGTATTGTCTGCATTTATTTTGGCAACAGCAGCACCTTCAGAAGAATCTCTGTCAGCTCTTTTTTCTGCAACTTTTTGTCCTTTTTTACGTAAAACTTCAATGGCTTTATCAAAATCACCACCAGCTTCAACTAAAGCTTTTTTACAATCCATCATACCAGCACCAGTTGCTTGTCTTAGCTTGTTTACTTCTGCTGCTGTAATTTTTACAGTATTTTCCATAGTGTTTAATTTAAAAAAGTCGAGTAATTAATTTTCAACGAAGAAACGAATTAAACGACTTTTATATATTTTCTTAATGTTATTTTATTCTTCTTCTTGCGATACTGCTTTCTTGGCTTTTTTGCCTTCAGCCTTACCTTCTTTATCTGCTTTTCTATCGTTTAAACCATCTTGTATTGCAGAAGTTACAATAGATAAAACTTTATTAATAGATTTTGAAGCATCGTCGTTTGCCGGGATAACATAATCTACCTGACGTGGGTCTGAGTTAGTATCTACCATTGCAAAGATTGGGATGTTTAATTTTTGTGCTTCTTTAATAGCGATATGCTCTCTTAAGATATCTACAACAAATAATGCACCTGGTAGACGCGTCATATCAGATATAGAACCTAAGTTCTTTTCTAACTTTGCGCGTTGACGGTCTATTTGTAGTTTTTCTCTTTTTGACAATGACTCAAAGGTACCGTCTTTTTTCATACGATCTATCGAAGACATTTTCTTAACAGCTTTACGAATGGTTACAAAGTTAGTAAGCATTCCGCCTGGCCAACGCTCAGTAATGTATGGCTGGTTAACGGCACCTGCTTTTTCAGCAACGATGTCTTTAGCTTGTTTTTTAGTTGCTACAAATAAAATTTTCTTACCTGATGCAGCAATTTTACTTAATGCAGCACAAGTTTCTTCGATTTTAGCTGCTGTTTTGTAAAGGTTGATGATGTGAATCCCATTACGCTCCATATAGATATAAGGAGCCATATTTGGGTTCCATTTACGCGTTAAGTGACCGAAATGTACACCTGCGTCGAGTAGTTCTTTTACTTCTACGTTTTCCATTTTTTGTAATAGTTTACGTTCTGTTGAATTAGCAATGATTAAGTGGTTGTTTTTACTTACCTTAACCATTTAGATGCTAAACTAAATCCTGACTGTTGGGTCATGGACAACAATAACTGGTTTATAAATTGCTGCACTATACAGCGGTTTTAATAAAATTGCCAACTCGTGGCTGATTGAAGATGATTTATCTTCTCTGTCATTTCGAGCGTAGTCGAGAAATCTTTATGAGACCTATCGACTGCGCTCAAGGTGACAGCTTGGAACTTGAAAAACAAATTCCAAAAATTGTGTTGGATATTAACGTTTAGAGAACTGGAATTTCTTACGCGCTTTCTTCTGTCCGAATTTCTTACGCTCTACCATTCTTGGATCTCTTGTTAATAGACCTTCTGGCTTTAATATTGCTCTGTTTTCAGGATCTAACTCGCACATTGCACGAGATAACCCTAAACGTATAGCTTCCGCCTGGCCGGTGATACCACCTCCATATACGTTAACAGTAATATCAAAGTTGCCATCATTGTTAGTCATGGTTATAGGTTGGTTTACTTTATACTGTAAGGTAGCAGTAGTAAAGTATTCCGCCATGTCTTTTTTGTTCACCGTAATGTTACCTTTTCCTTTGGCAACGTATACACGGGCAACAGCCGTCTTTCTACGGCCAATTTTGTGAATTACTTCCATTAGTTAAATTCGTTTAAATTAATTGTTTTTGGCTTTTGAGCGTCGTGAGCGTGCTCAGCACCAGCAACAACAGTTAAGTTTCTAAAAAGAGTAGCACCTAATTTGTTTTTAGGTAACATCCCCTTTACTGACTTCTCTACCAATCTGGTTGGGTCTTTCTCAAACATTTCAGTAGCAGTCAAAGTTCTTTGACCACCTGGATAACCTGTGTGGCGGATATAACTTTTATCTGTCCACTTGTTACCAGTTAAGTTGATTTTTTCAGCGTTTACAACAATGACGTTGTCACCGCAATCAACGTGTGGCGTAAAGTTAGGCTTATGCTTACCTCTTAAAAGTTTTGCTACTTTTGAAGCTAAGCGGCCTAAAGTTTGTCCTTCAGCATCAACTAAAACCCACTCCTTATTAACGGTAGCTTTGTTAGCAGAAACTGTTTTGTAGCTTAATGTATCCACACTAATTTGATTTATTATTGTGCGCAAGGCACAAAAAGATTAAACAATGCTCTTCCAAAAAAGAGTTTGCAAATTTAGGATAAACAATTGGATTAGCAAATTCTTATTAAATGTTTTTTTGTGTTGAAAATCAGGTGTTTCAAGACGGTTGAAGAAAAACTCATTTTGCAGCGCGTTGTAACCTATCGTTTATAGATTTTCCTAAGCCATAATCTGGCAGTTGTTCTGCAATAATAATATCTAGTTGTTGTTGGTCTAATTGATGTAAAGCATCATATAATTTTGAAGCCGCTTCTTCTAGGTTTTTACCTTCGGATAGCACAATTTTAAAATGAATAGCATCATCATTCAAAGTGTCATTATAAGCTAGAAGACCAATTTTTAAACCTTTATAAGTCTTAATAGCTTCTGCTATGTTAGTAGTAAGAATGGTTTTGGTTTTTGGTGCGTAGTGACGCTCTAACATTCCTGGTGCATTAGGCGCAACTTCTTTTTGACTTCGACTACGCTCAGCCCAACTGTTTTTAACTTCAATAGTTCCTACTACAGCTTCAATAGCTTCAATAGGAGTCGAGCCCAGCCTGTATATAATAGGTTCTCCATTTTCAAAACCAATAATAGTAGATTCAATACCGCTTTTACAAGGCCCACCATCTAAAACCATTTTTATTTTATGCTTAAAATAGCTTTCTACGTGCTCAGCTTTTGTTGGGCTTACTCTATTGAAAGGATTTGCGCTGGGTGCAGCAAGTGGAAAATCTAATTTGCTTAAAAGGTCTAAAGTAAGAGGATGATTTGGAATTCTAACAGCAACTGTGTCTTTACCACTAGTAATTAAATCAGGAATTATAGATTTCTTTTTTAAAACCAAAGTTATAGGGCCAGGCCAAAAAGCTTCAGCTAATAGTTTTGCTTTTTCAGGAATCGCTTCAACAATTGTTTCCAGATAATCGATATTA